>NZ_CP011427.1:3080902-3388993 GCF_001506165.1 Pantoea vagans
CTTTCTGCCAGACTGACCGCCGCAATCCTGACCGCTATTCGAGACATTCCCGTGACCGCTTTTTCTACCCTGACGCAACTCCCAGCCAGCCAACTCGACAACCTGCGCGAGATGGGTTTCGACGCCATGACGCCAATTCAGGCCGCTTCTCTGCCCGCCATTCTTGAAGGGCGTGATGTCCGTGCGCAGGCGAAAACCGGCAGCGGCAAAACGGCCGCCTTTGGTATCGGGTTGCTGCAACGCATTGATATCAGCCGCTTCCAGACTCAGGCGCTGGTGTTATGCCCCACGCGTGAACTGGCCGATCAGGTCAGTAATGTGCTGCGTCAGCTGGCACGGTTTACCCGCAACATCAAAATTCTGACCCTCTGCGGTGGGCAACCGATGAGTGCGCAAAGGGATTCACTGGTGCACGCTCCTCATATCGTGGTCGGCACGCCGGGTCGTATCCTGGATCACCTCAAGCGTGACAATCTCGATCTCAATGCATTGCAAACGCTAGTGCTGGATGAAGCCGATCGCATGCTGGAGATGGGTTTCCGTGATGATATGGAAGCGATCATCGGTTTCACGCCTGTCACCCGCCAGACGCTGCTGTTCTCTGCCACCTGGCCGGACACCATTGCCAGCCTCAGCCAGCGTTTTCAGCGCGATGCCCTGGCCGTCGCCACGGAAGATAAAGCGGAACTGCCTGCCATCGAACAGCAGTTTATTGAAGCCAGCGCCCATGAGCGAGGCAACCTGTTAAGCGCCCTGCTCAGCCAGCATCAACCGGCATCCTGCGTGGTGTTCTGCAACACTAAGCGTGAATGTGATGACATCGCCGCTGCGCTAAACGATCGTCAAATCAGTGCCCTGGCACTGCATGGCGATCTGGAGCAGCGAGATCGTGAGCGCGTCCTGATCCGCTTCGCGAATGGCAGTATCCGTGTGCTGATCGCCACCGATGTGGCGGCTCGCGGGCTGGATATTAAATCGCTGGCCTTAGTGGTGAATTTCCAGCTGGCGTGGGACCCCGAAGTGCATATTCACCGTATTGGTCGTACCGGCCGTGCAGGTGAGAAAGGCATGGCGGTGAGCTTCGTTGCCCAGGATGAAATGGCCCGCGCCAATGCGCTGGAAGAGTATCTGAGCCAAAAACTGAACTGGGTCTCCTCCGCGACACTGAAAGGCAAAGCCGCACAGGCACTGCCCGCCGCCATGATGACTCTGTGTATTGATGGTGGCCGCAAAGCCAAAATTCGTCCCGGCGATATTTTGGGCGCGCTGACCGGCGAAGCGGGTTTCAGTGGCGATCAGATCGGTAAGATCGACCTGACTCAGACCCATGCTTATGTGGCGATCGATGCCTCGCAGGCGAAGAAAGCGCTGATCAAGTTGAAAGAAGGCAAGATCAAAGGCAAAAGCGTGCGTGCCATTTTGCTGAAGTAAATGTTATTGCGCGAGGGCATCCGTCCTCGCACTAAATTTTCTGCCCTTCCCCCTTCATTTTTTTTCCCCGCTGCCGATAAGTTAATCATTGCCCCTTTACCCCGCCCAGATTCTGCTTGAGGCCATGATGGATAATTTTCAGAAAGAGATCGATGAACGCGCCAACCTTGCGCTTTCCAATAAATTCGAACTGCTGCTGTTCCGCCTGGGTTCCGATCAGCTGAAAGGCAAATCTGAGCTGTACGGTATTAACGTGTTTAAACTGCGCGAAATCGTACCGATGCCCACCATCACCCGTGCCGCAGGCATGCAATCTCCGCTTCTCGGCATGGCCAGCATTCGCGGCCAGTTTATCCCGGTGATCGATCTGCCTGCGGTAACCGGCTGTAAACCGGAAACCGGTCTTAACTTGCTGTTGGTCACTGAATACGCCCGCAGCACCCAAGCCTTTGCGGTGGAATCGGTTGAGAACATTGTCCGTCTTGACTGGAACCAGGTGCACACCGCTGAAGCCGGTATTGGCAGCCGCAACATCACCAGTATTGCCTGCCTCGATACCGACGGTGAGAGCAACAATCTGGCGCTGGTGCTGGACGTTGAACAAATTCTGTATGACATCATTCCTTCTGTACGCGGTGTCGAGCCAAGCGAAGAAACGGCTAAAAATTTCAATCTCAAACCTGGCCAGGTCGCGATCGTGGCAGAGGACTCCAAAGTGGCGCGTCAGTTACTGGAGCAGGGCCTGAAAAGCATGGGCATACCAGCTATCATGCACAACACGGGCCTTGAAGCCTGGATAAAAATCAACGACATGCAGAAAGAAGCGGCGGCTGCTGGCGAATCAATTCACGACAAGATCGCCTTGGTGTTGACCGATCTGGAAATGCCAGAGATGGATGGCTTTACTCTGACGCGCAATATAAAACGCGATGAAACCCTGCGCCAGATTCCGGTGGTGATTCACTCGTCACTTTCCGGCAGCGCCAACGAGGATCATGTACGCAAGGTCGGCGCGGATGGCTATGTCGCGAAGTTTGAGATTAACGAGCTGTCGAGCGTGATTCATCGTGTGCTGGAGAAGAAGCGTTAATTTCTAACCTGCACGACTCCCCAAGGCGCGATGATTCGCGCCTTTTTTTATGCCTACTGATTTTACGGGCGGCCTGAAGGATGCCCCTTCATCATGATCAAATCGTTAACAAATCTAACGAATTTGTGACCCAACTCTAAAAAATTAAAGTTAAAACATTAACAACCGATAACTGATAGCGCTGACACCGGCGCTGCCATACCAGACTAATCACGCTGGTAAAGTATTTTTACTATATAAAACATCAACCTGATGCAGGCTGCACGCCTGCTTTTCCATTTTGAAAACAACACATTTTGGCATTACGGGGAGAACCAATGTTGAGCTTAAAGAATATGAAAGTGGGCGTCCGTTTAGGGATTGCTTTTGGTTTGGTTGTGGCACTGTTAGGCGTAGTCGGCGTGACGTCGATTATGAAAATCAACAACATCAAAAATGGCATCACCTCTATTGTGGAAGATCGCTATGTGAAGGTGCGTCTTGGTTTTGATGTGCGTGATGGCGTCAACGATCAGATCAAGTATCTGCGTGGCATGGTGATCGATACCCTACGTCCAGAATACAATGTGCAGCGCTTTAAGCAGTTGGATGAAGCCACTGAACGCACCAACAGCGCGATGAAAAAGATCGAAGCGATTCAGGTGACTGAGATTGGTAAAAAGAAAATCGCCGGTCTACTGGCTGCCAGCCAGTTGTTCGAACAACAGAAGAATGAAGTGCTGGATCTGGTACGCGCTGGCAAACTGGAAGAGGCCAGCACCTTTGTACTGAAAAAAATCACCAGTACGCAGAATACCTATCTCGACAGCGCGGTCGCTTTTGCCAATTCTCAGTCAGACCAGCTGCGTAAAGAAGGTTCCGGCATTATTGATGATGGCTCCACCGCGATTGAAATCACCTTGATCTTCTCTGCCATCGCGATTGCCGCCTCAGTACTGCTTGGCTTTATGCTGACCCGTTCGATTGTTCGCCCACTGAATGAAGCGGTAGAAATTGCCGGAAAAGTGGCAGCAGGCGACCTCAGTTCACACATTGAAGTCAGCGGGAAAGACGAAACTGCAGTATTGATGCAGGCACTGCAGGCGATGAATGACAATCTGCTGACCATTGTCTCCAATGTCCGCGCCGGTTCGGACACCATTGCCGTGGCTTCCAATCAGATTTCCAGCGGCAACATCGATCTCTCTTCCCGCACCGAACAACAGGCTAGTTCACTGGAAGAGACCGCCTCGGCGATGGAGCAGATGACCGCCACTGTGAAGCACAATGCCGATAATGCGCGTGAAGCTAATCAGTTGGTCGCCACCACCTCCACTGTCGCGAAAGAAGGCGGCGTGGTGATGGAACAGGTGATTGAGAAGATGGAAGCCATTACCCTCTCCTCGAAGAAGATTGTCGACATCATCAGCGTGATCGACTCTATCGCCTTCCAGACCAACATTCTGTCACTAAATGCCGCAGTTGAAGCCGCCCGTGCGGGTGAACAGGGTCGTGGTTTTGCGGTGGTTGCCACCGAAGTGCGTAACCTGGCACAACGTTCAGCCTCCGCTGCGAAAGAGATTAAAGTGTTGATTGAAGATTCCGTGGCGAAAGTGGATGAAGGTAGCCGTCTGGTGACGCATGCTGGCTCAACCATTGGCGAAGTGGTCAATAGTGTGAAAAGCGTGGCAGACATCATGAGTGAGATTACCATCGCCAGCAGCGAACAGAGCAGTGGTATCAGTGAGATCAATCTGGCGATTACCCAGATGGAAGCGGTGACACAGCAGAACGCCGCGCTGGTGCAGGAAGCGTCTGCCGCTTCTCAGGCATTGCAGGAACAGGCCGATCGTCTGGCGCAGTCAATGAGTGTGTTTAAGACGGCAGCGGTGTAATTTTATTGCGGTCAGGTCGCCATCAATGGCGACCCTATTTCGGCAGTGATTTTTGTAAGGTGCGCATTGATGCGCACCTGGCCAACATGATTAGCTCATCAGCGAATACGCAATCGACGAAATCGCTAACAAACCGACAATCACCACAAAGACGTTACTGATCTTCCCGCTGTACTGACGCATTGCCGGGACTTTTTGGATGGCATACATCGGCATCAGGAACAGAATCATCGCAATGATCGGGCCGCCCAGAGTCTCAATCATGCCGAGAATACTCGGATTCCAGGTCGCAACCAGCCAGGTCGTGAGCAACATAAAGCCGGTGGTAACACGGTTCAAACGCTGCGGCGTGACACTTTTGCCACGGCTGCGCAGTGATTTCACCACAATGCCGTTGAAGCCTTCACGCGCGCCCAGGTAGTGTCCGAGGAACGATTTGGTGATGGCGACCATCGCGACAATCGGCCCCATCCAGGCAATCATCGGCACGTTAAAGTGGTTAGCCAGATAGGAAAGAATGGTGATGTTCTGGTCCTTCGCTGCCTGCAAATCTGCCGGCGACAAGCTCAATACGCAGCTGAAGACAAAGAACATCACCGTCACCACCATCATCAGATGGGCGCTGGCAAGTATGCGCGAACATTTTTTCTCTGCACCTGCACCATACTCTTCACGCTTCGCCACCGCGAACGAGGAGATAATCGGTGAGTGGTTAAAGGAGAATACCATGACCGGAATCGCCAGCCACAGCGTCATCCAGATGCTGCTACCGCTGTTATTGTGGCTGAAAGAGAGGGTTTCCAACGCTGCACCGTGCCAGTGTGGCACCAGATAAGCCGCCAGTAACATCAACACTGCCACAAACGGGAACACCAGCACGCTCATCGCTTTGACGATCATCTGTTCGCCAAAACGTACTACGGTCATCATACCGATGATCAAAATTAACGACAGCACGGCGCGCGGCGGCGACACCATGCCAAGTTGATGCACGATAAAACTGTCAACCGTGTTGGTTATCGCGACGCTGTACATCAACAGGATCGGGAAAATAGCGAAGAAATAGAGCAAGGTGATGATTTTCCCTGCGCCTACACCAAAGTGTTCTTCCACCACTTCCGTAATGTCTTCACCGGGATTCTTACCAGAGAGCACAAAACGCGCCAGTGCACGGTGTGCATAGAAGGTCATCGGGAACGCAAGGATGGTCATTAAAATCAGCGGAATTAACCCACCCGCGCCCGCATTGATGGGCAGGAATAATACGCCTGCACCAATAGCCGTGCCGTACAAGCCCAGCATCCACACCGTATCACTCTTGCGCCAGCCCGTTGCACTGACCTCAACCGTACCTTGGGCAACGGTTTGTGAGTTGTCCATCTGTCTCTCCAGAATTTAATGCTTTATCAAAATGCAGCCGGAACGACAGCTGCCAAACATGCCAATAGTACGACCGCGCACATGCTACCCGTTTTTGCCTGATTAAGGTTGCTTCAACGCAAGACATCCATCACAAAGGCACCAAAAATGCGCGAAGTGGCTATTTAATATACGAATATGCACAAAACACGCACGCAATCGTTTGCATGGGCGCTATTTGACCTGAGAGCGGGAGAGAGTGCAAGAAGACAACGACGGTTAGCCGGTAGGGGCGAGCCTTGACGCGCCCGAAAGCAACTAAGGGAGGAAAGGGGGCGGCGGGCGGCCTAAAGGCCGCACCCTACAAAACTCAGGCGTGTAAGACGCCAGGAAAGGTGAAACTCCCCCGGTAACTCGCCTCTGGACCCATCATCGCTCCGCGTGTTCCAGAAGGAATAACAGCCGCAGACAATAGCAGAGAAGAATACCGGGGGAATTTCAAATCAGAATGCGCGCATCCTGTAGAGGGCATAAAGGAAATAGTACGCTGTGATAGTATTTAAATTCATAATCATGTACTTCAACTTTTCATTTTTATTGAGCAAAATAAAAATACCTTTTGAGTATTTACCTCGCTTGATTTCATTAATTTCCTGCGCGATATCGGCAGGTGAAAAAGATGAATGATACATCGCCGTCACGATTTGCATATCCAACGCCAGAACGCGTTTAGAAATGCCTTTAAGAAAATAATCGAGATCGCTGCCCTGATATTTTTCCACAATCGAGTCATATAACGCCGTCAGAAACTGCTTTCTGACTTTCAATTCGCTGTATTGCACCTTCCGCTTAGAGAGTGAACCCGCCACATCCTCATAGTGATAAGCGGCACCCGGCGTCACCAGGAAATTACTGATACAGCTAAAAAACTTCAAATTAAATAGCAGATCCTCACTCATAGAGATTCCCTCCATGAAACGCAGATCATAATCACTCAGAATCTGGCGGCGATAACATTTGTTGTGCAAATAACCAATATTATCGCTCATTTCCAGTTCCCCAAGCACATAGGGAATATCCTCGTTGCTGAAAAAACCCGCTTGCGAGACTTTCCCTACCCGGTTGTCATTAAGGTTGCCGACCATCAAGTCAACCGATTCCGCGGGCCACGCATCCAGATTCTGTTTGAAGATCATCAGGAAGTTATCATCTACCCAATCATCAGCATCCAGGAATAACACATACTCGCCACAGGCTTGCTGCAGCCCATTATTGCGTGCTGCACTCACCCCGGCATTGATTTGATCAATCACCTTCACCTGCGAGTAAGATGAAAAACCGGCTAAGATTTGCTGACTGGAATCCGTGCTGCCATCATTAACCACCACAACTTCATAATTGCTATAGGTCTGTTTAAGTACACTAAGCAACGTGCGCTTTATGGTTTTTTGTGCGTTATAGACGGGAATGATAATACTAAATAGTGGTTTTTCATTCATGATAAACTCTCTTTACTGTCTGAGGTTTTGTAATTGATAAATAACAGCCATAACTTCCTGGGGTTGAAGAAAATCTGGTGAATACGCATAACGGGTTGCGCAGAAAAGAAATAATTAAGCAGCGAGAATGAAACGAATTCGGTTAATACCACACTCATTGCGGCACCGGTTAAACCGAAATAAGGCACCAATAAAAAAGAGGATGCCAGGCAGATAATTAATACAGCAAAGGTCTTTTTGACTAAGAATCGATAGCCGTTGTACTTAATAATAAAACGGTCCATCAAACTGCTGAGCACACCGCACATCGCACCCACGCTGAGCAATAACGTTGGCGCAACGGCATCGAGATAGGCTTCACCGTAGAAATCGCGAATAAACCAACCCGAGAGTTGCCAGATCGCCATGATGACGACCGCCGACACCCCCAATACCAGCAGATGGAGTTTTTGCGCTTTGATAATCGATTGCTCATCATCGCGCTCAGCAAAGAATGCCGGGAAGAATGAAGCCAGCAGCGCATTGGGTAAAAACACCCATGCTGTGGACAGCGTCATCGCCACCGCGAAAATTCCAGCCTCTTTCACGCCGAGAAAGTAAGAGACGCTGAGTTGATTGACGCGGGTGTAAATCGCAATCGCAATCACTGAGAACACCAGTGAAACACCCGATGCCACCATGTAGCGTGAATACTTTTTGATATGGCGCAGCGCAGGAATTGGCACCTGGCGGTGATAGCGCAGGAAGATGGCCAGTTTGATGCTGAACGGCAGTAGCGTGGCGAGTACAATCGGTATCGCCAGGAATTGGGGATCCAGTTGGAACCAGGAAATAAAGAAACGCACCGTCAGGCTGATAGCGAGACCGATGACATTGGCAATCACGTTAAGCCGCGCATTCAGCATCGCCTCGTTGTAAATGTTCACGAGGTCGAGCGATGAAAACAGGCAGGCAATCGCCGCTGCACAGATAAACACCAGAGCTTCACGACTCCACTCTTCGCCCATGATCACCATGCCGCTGATGGCTAAGCCGCAATAAATCAGCATTACCAGCAGAAAGGTCGCCATCATCAGGCGAATACCTGAATGATGATTTTGCGAAATGCGTTTGAGCAGAATCACATCGCTGCCCATCACCGCAATGGATTGAATAAACTGAAACACCAGCATGGAGAGTGAGATAATGCCGAACGTGGTAGGGCCAACATATTTCGCCACATAGGAGGTGACAAAAATCAGGCCGAATACCGCGATCAACTTCTCAGCAATCATCCACATCGAATTTTTTAATTTATTTTTCACAGAACAACCTCAGTGAGATTCATTGATAAGCGACCATGCCATTCTCTTGCATGCGGCTTAACATTGGATTTCAAACTATTTCGGACTTTCCTCAGGGGTAAAGATATGGTCTTAAGCACCTGAGTAAATCTCAAATCAAATAAGACTTTCGCCATTAAATTTGTACAAATCGATTCAGTTCATAACGTTAAAATGAGCAGGCTACCGCCCCTGGCTTGCAGCTACCAATTTGCTGAATACATGCAATCGTTTATTTTGGCGTAAAGAGGCCTGACTGCACCGATAGCGGGACAGTTTAAAATCAATAGGTTAGATCCATCACATTAACGATGCTCAGTTCATCATTCGTACAACCAAACGCGTAATCTAAATTAAATTACTCATCTCTTAATCAACACGTTCAACGCGATGGCGCGCTATACATGCCTGACGAAATGAAAGAAATGTCGACCGGGGCTGAAAAGGTGCATCTTAAGACGGGCCTTCTCAACGAGCATCACGACATTAACGATTTTTGCTGTATGCCCTGCCCTTTAATTATTTCGGTGCGTCTTTCGCGCAACCATAAAGGCAAGTGGCGTTAATCCAGTACGACTCTCGCAGTCGCACTGCAATGGGCTCCTAACCCTAAAATTGAGATCTGATTCAAAACTTTTAACGGCATTCTCACCAGGAGCGGTTATAAGGTCAATGGTCCAAAGACCAATACGGAATTTACTCAGTTAGAAAATTGATAAGGTAGGCAGGGAAAGATTAGCGGCAATGAATTGACGTTAAATATATTGATTAGCCAGCTGGTGATAGTTAACCAGGAATAATACGAGGAATGGCCCCACGCGAGGCCATACGAAAATTAAACGGAAGGTAAACTGATAAGCATGGCAGGTGCCACGGGAAGTCTTGCACTACTTGCGATGTGTCTGCACGAATGCCGTTAATGCCTTAAGTGCGGGCGGCACTAATCGATGCCCAGGGTAATAGAGACACAGCGTACCGAGGTTCACCTGCCACTCTGGCAGTAATCGCACCAACTTGCCCCCCTGGATATCCGCGGCAATGTGTTGCTCGGACATACAGGCAATGCCAAGTCCAGCCAGCGCCGCCTGGTGCATGGAGGCCACATCGCTCACGGCGAAACGTGGCTCACCTTGCAAGGTGTAGGTTTGCTGTTGGTGGCTCAATGCCCAGCGATAAATACTGCCATCAGACATGCGCATACACAGCGTTTGGTGCTCGCTCAGTTGCTCTGGCTGATCCGGCGCCGTAAAACGTTCAAGATAGTCCGGAGCGGCAACCACTATCATCCGCAACTCGGCGGTAAGCTTAACGGCGATCATATCGGCGGGAATATCTTCAGCAAGACGGATCCCCGCATCAAAGCCTGCAGAAACGATATCCACCTTTTCTCTTTGGCTGCAAATATCCGCGCGAATACGCGGGTATCGTTTTAGAAACGGCATAAGCACGGACTCATACCACAGCGCATAGCTTTCTGGCGGCACATTTAAGCGGAGAATCCCCGAGGGATCGTTGGGTTCGCTGCTGATCTCTTCGGAAGCGCTGCGAATCACCTCAAGGGCAGGGGCGATTTTGTCAATAAAGCGCCGACCGGCATCCGTCAGGGCCACACTTCGCGTGGTGCGATTGAACAGACGCACACCCAGCCGTTTCTCCAGCGCGGCCACCGCGTTGGTGATCGCAGAAGGTGACATTTCTAACTCGCTTGCTGCGCTTTTAAAGGTTCCGCGCCGCGCTACTGCCAGCAGGATTTCCAGTTCTGTCATACCGGTCCGGTTCATGAATTATTCCGTTTGTCGCAATACCCTTTGCAGGATGAGGCGGATTATTTACGCGCGCCTGGCGTGCTAGTTTTCCTGCATACTCATTTCAGGAAGCTTAACCATGCATATTATCGAACACATCTATATTAATGGCCGTTTTGTTACCCCTGCTGGTAACGAGTGGCTGGAGATGATCAATCCTGCTGATGGCCGCGTCATTGGCAAAGCGCGTATGGCAAACGAGCAAGACGCAGAGCGCGCGATCGCCGCCGCTCATGCGGCATTTCCCGCTTATGCTCGCACCTCCGTCGCTGAACGTATCATGCTGTTAAAGAAGATGCATGACGCAGTGAAAAGCTGTGAAAGCGAGTTGCATGCCGCCATCCTCGAAGAATATGGCGCACCGGCCTCACGCTCGCAGTGGATGGCAAGTTATCCCGCTGACGTCATTCTCCAGGTGATCCAAGAGTTGGAACAATACCCTTTTAGCCAGCAAGCCGGACGCGCGCATGTTCAAATGCTTCCCCTCGGCGTCGCCGGTCTGATTACCCCCTGGAACAGCAACGCGGGCTTTATTTGCCACAAGCTGGCCACCGCACTGGCCGCAGGGTGTACCACGGTGATTAAGCCCAGTGAATTTAGCCTGTTACAGACCGAAGTAATCACACAAGCGTTGCATCGGGCGGGCTTGCCTGATGGCCTGTTTAATATTGTCACGGGACGCGGTGCCGAGGTCGGGGATGCGATTAGCCGCAGCCCATTGGTGGCAAAAATTTCCTTCACCGGTTCAACCGCCACGGGGAAAACCATTTTGCGCACGGCCGCTGAGACTTTTAAGCGCGTAACGCTGGAGCTGGGCGGCAAATCGCCCACCCTCATCCTGCCAGATGCGGATGCCAACAGCGCTGCAGAGCTGGCAGTGCAGGCGGGATTTATCAATAGCGGACAAGCCTGTATTGCTGGCACGCGCATTCTGGTGCCCGAAGCGCGCAAAGCTGAATTCGAACAGGCGCTGACGCTGGCGGTAGCCGCACAATGCTCTGGCAACCCCGCTTCCCCAGCGACCACCATTGGCCCGATGGTGAATGAAAAGCAGTGGCAACGGGTGCAACATTATATTGGCCTCGGCGAACAAGAAGGTGCGCGAATACTGAGCGGTGGTCAGGGACGTCCGCAAGGACTGACTCACGGCTGGTATATCAAGCCGACGCTGTTTAGTGATGTGACGCCGCAGATGCAGATTGCCCGTGAAGAGATCTTTGGACCGGTGTTGAGTATCATGAGTTATCGTGACGAAGCTGAGGCGATTGCCATCGCGAATGACACCGATTATGGCCTGTCTGCGCTGGTGATTGGTGCCGACGAGCAGCATGCCCGCGCCGTGGGTGAACAGATACTGGCGGGCCGGGTGATGATCAATACATTGGCACATGAACCGCGCGCGCCTTTTGGTGGCTTTGGTCATTCAGGAATGGGCCGGGAGATGGGGCAATGGGGGATTAGCGCTTTTCTGGAGCCGCGAGCCGTGACGGTTGCCTATTAAACGACTGATGATAACGCAGGCTAGGGCCGCCCCAGCCTGCTCATCAGCTTCAGTGCGAGTTGTCAAAAAGGGCATATTGCCTGAAGCCATGTCGCCCTCCTTACGTCCGCGCCTCTTTCAACAACTGCTGAATCACCTGCTCCTGTTCCGCATATTGACCTTCACCAAACGCGGTGTATCGCAACTGCCCGTGCGCGTCGAAAATATAATGGGCGGGCCAGTATTGATTACCGAAGCGGTTCCAGATGCTGTAGTTGTTATCCGCCACCACGGTATACGGCAGTTGCCACTGTTTAATTGCACGACTCACCGCTTTCTCGTCGCGTTCCCACGGATACTCCGGGGTATGAACGCCTACCACTACCAAGCCCTCGGGTTGATACTTATTGGCCCAGTCACGCACATGCGGCAAGGTATGCTGACAGTTAATACAGTCGTAGGTCCAGAAATCCACCAGCACCACTTTGCCTTTTAACGTTTCCGGGGTGACAGCGGCACCGTTCAGCCATGCGGTGCCGCCTTGCAGTGAGGGCAGCGTACTGCGGGTTTGTGGCATCACCACCGGTTCGAGGCGGGGTTTCGTCGCAGGCTGTGGCCCCCATTCACTGAGCCGCTGCTCCAGACGCTGCGCAAACGCGGGGCCACTTTGTAACTGCCCTTGCGCGCCGCTGGCGATCAACACCACGGCAGCCAGCATCAATCCCCCTGCTACCTGGCGTAAACGGCTGGTTAGTGCCAGGCCTGGCCGTAATCGCATCACCAGTCCACGCCCCGCCACAAACAGTAGCGCCAGCATCAGTGCGGCACCGCTGCCATAGGCTACCAGTAGCAGACCAACCGAGACGGGATCTTTTCCCACCACCGCCAGGCTGAGAATCGCGCCTAATACTGGCCCCGCACAGGGTGCCCACAACATGCCCGTTGCCATTCCCGCCAACCCTGCCGCGACTAAACCGCGTCGGCGTTGGCTGGCATCATTCATGCGATTGCCTAACGCTACAAAGGGTTGAGTAACATACTGAGCCAGGCGCGATGACAGTAAGGTCAGCGACGTCACGGCTAAAAAGGCCAGTGCGATCCACCTTGCCGCTGCGGTCACGCTGGCGACCCAATGGCTGGTCACCGTGACCAGCAGTGCCACGGCGGTAAACATCATCACCATGCCGCTCAATAACGCCAGCAACTGTCCTTTTTGTCCGCGTACGCTGGCGAACACAAAAGGAATAACGGGTAAGGTGCAGGGGCTGAGCAGTGTCAACATGCCTGCGCAGAAAGCAATTAAAAGTGTCATTGGAAACCTCGTGACATGGGTTAATGGGTTGCGTGCTTTAGCACGTGCGCTCATTTAACCAGGCTGTTGTGTTCACGAAGTGTCTGGCACCGCCCGTATTGTCAGTCTGTATGTGTACAGGCGGTGCAGATACAAAAGGCTACAAATCGGTTTGCTTTAACGTGATATGTGCGTCGAGTCCCCCCTCAACCCGATTGGATAAATGCAGGCTGCCAGACATCTGGCTCACCAGCTGCGTGGCGATAGCCAGACCCAATCCGGTTCCGCCGGTGTGACGATTGCGCGAGCTCTCCACCCGGTAAAAGGGCTCCAGCACCGCCTGCAGTTCCGCTTCGGGAATACCGGGGCCATTATCCAGCACGTGAATGTCGACTTGATCCCCCTGCGGGGCGTTCATCACCATCTGCGCTTCGCTGCCAAACTTTAGGGCGTTATCGATCAGATTGGTCATGATGCGGCGCAGGGCCTGCGGGCGAACGGCAAAACGGTCCTCGCCGCGACATGAGGTAAAGCTGACCGCTTTGCCGATATCCTGGTAGTCACAGGCAATGCTGTCGAGAAATGCATTCAGACTCACAACCTGCCGCGCCTCCTCCAACACTTCCGATGAGCGTGCGTAGGCAATTCCTTCTCGCACTAAACGGCTCATGTTATCGAGGTCGCCCAGCAATTTATCGCGCAGCTCCGGTTGTTCTGACATCTCCACCCGCAGTTTCATACGCGTGATGGGGGTTTGCAGATCGTGTGAGATCGCGGCCAGAATCTGCGCGCGCTCTTTGAGATGATCCTGGATGCGCGTCTGCATCGCATTAAAGGCGCGTGCCGCCTGCTGCACTTCATCGGGACCGCTTTCAGGCATCAGCTGCGCACGGTTTGATGCCGGTGTCAGCTCTTCGACCGCCTGGGTAAAGCGCATAAAAGGACGCACCACTTGCCGTACCGCCAGCCAGGCGCAGCACAGCAACAGCAGCAGTTGACCGATCAGCACTGCAGGTAACCAGCGGGCGATGGCGGGCATACGCGGCCACAGATCCAGCGTCAAGGGTGCGCCATCGTGGAGTGTCAGGTGCACTTGAATATGCTCACGCGTCCCAGGAATCGCATGAATACTCATTTGATAGCGCCCGCCGAGGCTCTCCTGTAACGAGCGCACGGCATCCCGCGCACGCCAACTGCTGGGATAAGGCCCTGGTAAGCCTGCCGATAATTGATAGCGATAATTGCCGCGCTCCAGTTTTGCCAACCAAGCGGGGCGTTCAGCCGCAGGCAGACGATCAAGAATGGCGACGCTGGTTGCGACGTCATATTCAAGATTGCCCAGCATCACGGTTTTGGCGCTACTCATGCGTTCAACCATCAAGCTTATGAGGGTGGTGGCATTCGCCAGCAATAATCCGCCCAGGACGATGATCAGCAGACGAGTCAGTAACGATCTCGGCCACAGTTTCATTCATGCGCCTCTTTGATGATTACCGCTGCGGCCAGCACATACCCTTCGCTGCGTACCGTTTTGAGGTAGGCAGGCTCGCGCGCATCATCACGCAGACGCTGCCGCAAGCGACTCACCAGCAGATCAATGGATCTTTCGAACAGTTCGGCATCGCGGCCCTGGGTCAAATTCAACAGTTGGTCGCGGTTCAATACCCGCTGTGGATGATCAAGAAACACGCGCAGCAGACGATACTCTGCTCCGCTGAGCGCCACAATCACGCCTTCATCATCAATGAGATGCCGGGCGGAGGTATCCAGTTGCCAGTCGCCAAAGGCAATAATACGACCGATCTCAGTGATTTGCAGATTGGGCGGCAAGGCGCGTGTACGGCGTAAAATCGCTTTGATGCGCGCCAGCAGTTCACGCGCGACAAAGGGTTTAACCAGATAGTCATCCGCACCCATTTCCAGGCCGAGAATGCGATCGGTATCCTCACTACGGGCCGTGAGCATTAAAATCGGTAAGTTGCGCTGCGTATCACTGCGTAGCTGACGACACAGCGTCAGCCCATCATCGCCGGGCATCATAATATCGAGGATCACCAAATCAATGGCATTGGCCGATAACATCGCACGCATCTCTCTACCATTGGCGGCGCCGGTGGCGCGATAACCTGACTTGATCAGGTAATCGGTAATCAGTTCACGGATATCCCGGTCATCATCTACCACCAGGATGTGATCAATGTGCTCCAAAACAACCTCCTGTTTTCAACCTACGCAAAAAAGACCGGCACTCATGTGCCGGCCCTTAAAAAATTCGCGGTTACAGCGCAGCGGCATCTTCCACCGCTTTGACAAACCCCTGCGGATCTTCTGCTGGCGGGTTATGTCCAATATTGCCGGTAAAGGTACGATGCTCATACTTGCCGCTGAATTTCGCGCGATACGCTGGTGGCGCGGGGTGCGGCGCACCGTTGTTATCCCCTTCTATCGTAATCGTTGGCACGCTGATCACGGGCAAGGTGGCTAACTTTTTCTCATAAGCATCATACTTTTGCTCACCTTTTTCCAGGCCAAGACGCCAGCGGTAGTTACTGATGGTCACCGCGACCTGATCCGGATTATCCAGCGCTTTTGCACTCACGTTAAAGGTGGCATCACTAAATTTCCAACCCGGTGAGGCTTGCTGCCAGATCAGTTTGGCAAAATCATGAGTATTTTTCGCATAACCTTGTTCACCACGCTCAGTGGCGAAATAAAATTGATACCACCATTGCAACTCTGCTTGCGGAGGTAAGGCTTTCTTGCCCACGTCCTGGCTGCTGATCAGATAGCCGCTGACGGATACCAGCGATTTCACACGTTCCGGCCACAGTGCCGCCACGATGTCCGCCGTGCGTGCCCCCCAGTCGAAGCCAGCAAATACCGCCTGTTTGATGCCCAGTGCATCCATCAACGCCACGGTATCCGCCGCCAGTGCCGAAGGCTGACCGTTACGTGGCGTGTTATCTGACAGGAAGCGCGTGCTGCCGTATCCACGCAAATAAGGCACGATAACGCGATAGCCTTTGGCGGCTAACTGCGGCGCGACTTTGGCATAGCTTTGAATGTCATACGGCCAGCCGTGCAGCAGAATGACGGCCTGACCATCGCGTGGCCCGATATCGACATATCCAACATTCAGCACCCCGGCATTAACCTGATGAATGGTACTAAAGGCGGCAGCGTATTCCGCTTCAGTTGGGGTAGCAGCAAAGGCAGAACTGGTAGCGGTTAAGACCAGTGCAGCAAGCAGAGTTTGGCGTAATAAGAACATGGTGTTGTCTCCTCAGACACGGTTGATGTGTATAGAAGACCACGCCCATGTATAGGTGATGTTTGCAGAATAACGGGTTATGCAACGGGATGTATGTGTGTGGTGAGGAGATACAGTGAGATACAAAAAGGCAGGAAAGTTTTAAAAAAAGGATAACCGCCACTATCAGGTGGCGGTAGAAATGACATTTGAAAGCGCTAGCTCTTACGCTGACTCAGCGCATAAACCAGCACCACGACAAAGCACACCAGCGGCAGACCATAGGCCAGTGCGGTGCTGGAGGTATCGGAAATGCGCCCCATAAACCACGGCATAATCGCTCCCCCGACAATGGCCATAATCATAAAGGAGCTGGCTTGTTTGGTTGCCGGACCGAGGTTCTTCACGCCCATGGCAAATATGGTCGGGAACATGGTGGACATAAAGAAGAAGATGGCCACCAGCGCGACGACGGACACATCCCCTATACCCAGCATCACCACCGCACAAAGCACAATATTAATTAATGCATACGCGGCGAGAATGAGTGCAGGTGAAACTCGGCCCATCAACCAGGTTGAGAAGAAACGCCCAAGCATGAAACACACCATGCCCACAGACAGCAAATAAGCGGCACTTTGATTCGTGACGCCATGCCAGTGTTCAGTGGTGTAATTGATAAAGAAGGCACCGACACCCACCTGCGCGGCCACATAAAAGAACTGCGCAATCACACCACCTACAAAGTGTTTATGTTGCCATAACGATTGACCCGCATGTTTTGGACTTGTGTCTTCCGCTTCGCGAATATCCGGTAATGCCGTGCGTTTAAATAACAGCGCAATCCCGATGACCACAAAGGCGATAACCACATAGGTTATTTTGACGGTATTTTGTGCCTCATCTGCGCTGGCGTGGCTAAAAAATAGCGTCCCGCCGATCATCGGCCCGACAAACTGCCCCAAGCCGTTAAATGATTGCGCCAAATTCAGGCGACGTTCAGCACCTTTTGCGTCCCCAAGTACTGTCGCATAGGGATTGGCGGCTGTCTCAAGGCAGCCTAGTCCGCAAGCCAGGACAAACAGCGCAAACAAAAACATCATGAAATTGTTGACCATCGCGGCAGGTACAAACAGCAGAGCGCCAATGGCATACAGAGCTAACCCAGCCAAAATACCGGCTTTATAACCATGGCGGCTCATAAAATAGCCAGCGGGCATGGCTACCAGGAAATAAGCACCAAAATAGGCTCCCTGTAATAACCCCGACTGGGCTTTGGTCACATGCAGTGTTTCCTGAAAATGTTTATTTAATACATCTAACAGGCCATATGACACACCCCACATAAAAAACAGCGTGGTAATGAGCATAAATGCCCAACGTAGGCTAATAGCGCCCCCGACACCGATATTATTCGGCGTCCCGACTTGTTCTGTAGACATGGTTATATCCTCGTAGCGTACTGTAGGGTAAGCGTTGTTATTTATTGGTCGTGCAAAGAGAATATTCGATCCATCGCCACCCATTTTTCACCTGCGGGTGTCCAGGGTGTAGGTTGTTGAAATTGCCACATCAACGCCTCCCAGCGCTGAATATCAGGATTACGCTGAGCAGCCTCGGCAAATTGCTCTGCATCAAAGTGTTGATGCACCTCCATCACCATAAAGAGGCGGTTGCCCAGCCGATAGATTTCCATGTTCACCACGCCGTGCTGGCGCAAGTGCGTGGTGACTTCAGGCCAAATTTGCTGGTGCAGCCGCTGGTACTCCGCGATTTTTTCCGGCGAATCCACCAGATCCAGCGCCAGGTAATGAAACTGCGTGGCGCCGCTCATGACAGCGCCCGGTCAAGATGAAGATAGCCGCCATCCACACTCAGCCACTCACCGGTTGTATGGGATGCGCGTGCCGACAGTAAAAACACTACGGTGTTGGCAATCTCTTCCGGCGTGGTCATGCGTTGGCCGAGAGGGATGCGTTGCGTGATATTGTTGAGCGCCTGCTCGGGCTCGGGGAATGTGGCAATCCAGCGTTCATACAGTGGCGTCATCACTTCAGCAGGCACCACCGCATTCACCCGCACACCACTGGCACGCAGCGACACCGCCCATTCCCGCGTCAGGGAAAGAATCGCGCCCTTGGCAGCACAGTAACCACTGGTGCCGCCCTGCCCGCTTAGCGCTGTTTTTGACGCAATGTTGACGATCGCCCCTTGGCTACTCTCCAGCGCCGACTGACAGAAGTGCGTCATCTGATAGTAGTGGATCAGGTTTTTCTCCAGTGAAGCCACAAAGGCAGAACGTCCAGCGTCTAAGCCCACGCCATCATTCACCCCGGCGTTATTCACCAGACCATCAATCCGGCCAAACTGTTGCTGAACCGTCTCCACCGCGTATCGACAGTTCTCCTCGTCACAGAGATCCACAATGACCGTTGTGGCTTGAGGCTGCCGTTGGCGTAATGCTGCCAACCAGATTTCATCTGGTGGGGTATTGGTCACCATTACCGGAATCGCGCCTTCTTCAGCCAGTAACGATGAGATCGCCGCACCGATACCCGATCCCCCTCCCGTTACAATGATGACCTTATCCTGTAAAAACAGATTCATGTTCTTCTCCTGAGCATTGATAGACCTGCGCAGCGGTATTTCCCCAAATGCTGGCCTGTTCATCCTGCGACAACGTGCCAATGGCCTGCTGAGTAAGTTGGGCAACCTCGTCATATTCTGCGGCCAGCAGACAAACCGGCCAGTCAGACCCAAACATCAAACGCTGTGGACCAAATCGCGCCAGTGCTTCCTCAATGAAAGGACGCAGTTGTGCACTCTTCCACTGCCCGCTGGGTGCTTCCGTCACCAGGCCTGAAAGCTTGCACACCACGTGTGGCATCGCGGCCAATTCCGCAATTTGCGCGCCCCAAACTTTTGCGCCGGAGGTGATATTTGGCTTGCCCAGATGATCGAGCACCAGCCAGTGCTGATCATGCTGGGCTGCAAAGGCGGTTAATTCCGGCAGATGACGCCAGGTCACCAGCATGTCCCACACATAGTGCTGCTGCTGTAACAGTGCCATGCCTGCTGACACCGCGGATTGTCGCAGCCAGGCTGCGGGATCCGTCTCATCCTGCACCTGATGACGAAACCCTCGCAGAAGCGGATGCTGCAGCGCATTCAGCTGTGCATGCAGATCGCTGGCCGTGATATCAATCCATCCCACCACCGCCTGCGTGGCTGGAGATTCAGCCGCCCATTGCAGCAATTGCATCGTTTCCTGTGGGCACTGCCGCGCCTGAACCACGATCGATCCCTGTAACTGCTGCCCGGTCAGCAAAGGGGACAGATCGTCGGCAAGATAATCGCGCTGCAACTTCCTCATTTGGTTGCTGATCCAGGGATAATCCTGCGCCTGATATCGCCAGAAGTGCTGATGTGCATCGATTCGCACTCTCAGGCTCCTTGCGCGCGATAGCGGTATTTATCGATCGAGGCAGGGAACATCTCGATGGAAAAACCCGGCGCCTGTGGTGGCAAGTAGGCAGCCCCGCGAATCTCACAGGGGTGCAAGAAATGTTCATGCAGGTGATCGACATACTCAATCACCCGGCCTTCATGTGTGCCCGCAATGCAGATGAAATCAATCATCGACAGGTGTTGGACGTATTCACACAGCCCCACCCCACCGGCGTGTGGACACACCGGCAGTTGATATTTTGCCGCCATTAGCATCACGGCCAGCACTTCATTGACGCCGCCTAAACGACAGGCATCGATCTGCACCACATCGATCGCTTCACGCATGATGAATTGCTTGAAAAGAATGCGGTTCTGACACATTTCACCGGTTGCCACCTTAACTGGCGCGACTCCCTGACGAATCTTGCGATGGCCTTCCACATCATCCGGGCTGGTCGGTTCTTCAATAAACCAGGGCTTGGCGAACGCCAGTTGCTGTACCCAATCCACCGCGTCATTCACTTCCCACACCTGGTTGGCATCAATCATCAGTTGACGATCCGGCCCCAACACCTCTCGTGCGATCCTGACGCGGCGTTTGTCATCCTCCAGATCGCGCCCGACTTTCAGCTTGATATGCGAGAAACCGGCATCGACAGCTTGCTGGCAGAGCCGACGCAATTTGTCATCGTCATAGCCCAACCAACCCGCTGAGGTGGTGTAGCAGGGATAACCTTCCTGCTCTAACTGTTGCATGCGTTGCGCTTTGCCCGCAGCCTGCGCTGTCAGGAGCGCCAGCGCTTCGTCCGGCGTGATGCAATCGGTGAGATACCGGAAGTCGATACAGCGCACCAGTTCCTCTGGGGACATGTCCGCCACCAGTCGCCACAGCGGCTTTTCCTGCGATTTTGCCCACAGATCCCAAACCGCGTTGACCACCGCGCCGGTGGCAAGATGGATGGCACCTTTGTCGGGACCAATCCAGCGCAACTGACTGTCGCTGGTGATGTCGCGCCAGAATTGCCCCATATCAGCAGTAATGGTTTCGAGCTGGCGTCCGACGATCAAATGCTCCAGCGCGCGGATAGCGGCACAGCAAATTTCATTGCCGCGTCCGATGGTAAACGTCAGACCGTGCCCGCTGATCGCGGCATTATCGGTCTCAATAATCACATAAGCGGCGGAATAATCAGGATCGGGATTCATCGCATCCGAGCCATCCAGATGTGCTGAAGTGGGAAAGCGAATGTCTTCAACGCGCATTGCCGTCAGTTTGGTCATTGTGCTGAACCCTCGGTGATTTGACGCTGTTCGCCCAAGCCAGCAATGCCCAGGGTGATGGTTTGTCCAGGACGCAAATAGACCGGCGGTTTCTGCCCCATTCCCACGCCCGGCGGGGTGCCGGTTGAGATGACATCGCCCGGTTGTAGACTCATAAACTGGCTGAGATAACTGATGATGTGCGCGACAGAAAAAATCATGGTGCGCGTATTTCCATTTTGATAGCGCTTGCCATCCACTTCCAACCACAAATCTAACTGTTGGGGATCGGCGATTTCATCCGCCGTGACCAGCCAAGGGCCGAGAGGGCCGAAGGTGTCACAGCCTTTGCCTTTGTCCCAGGTACCGCCCCGTTCGATTTGATATTCCCGCTCGGAGACATCGTTTACCACGCAGTAGCCCGCCACATGCGCCAGCGCATCCTCTTCCCGGATGTAGCTTCCGCCTTTACCGATCACCACGCCGAGTTCCACTTCCCAATCGGTTTTAACGGAACCACGCGGAATACGCACCGCATCATTAGGGCCGACTACCGCGCTGGTCCATTTGCTAAACACCACTGGTTCCTGCGGAATGTCAGCCCCGGTTTCTGCAGCGTGGTCTGCGTAGTTCAAGCCAATACAGATAAATTTGCCAATCTGACCCACACAGGCGCCAATACGGGGCTGACCGGCTATCCTGGGCAGCTCAAGAATGTTCAGATGGCGTAGCTTTTCCAGTGACGCAGGCAGTAATGTCTCACCTGCAATATCATCAATGTATTGCGACAAATCGCGCAGTTCACCCTGCTCATCCACCATTGCCGGACGTTCTTTGCCCACTTCACCTACACGAACTAATTTCATGACTTACTCCTGTGTTAATTGCTCCAGCCGCCATCAATAACTTGTGCAGTGCCGGTGGTGTAGTTACTGGCATCCGAGGCCAGATAAGCGGCGAGATACGCGATCTCTTCTGCCGTGCCGATGCGTCCAATTGGCTGACGAGCAACAAAAGCGGCATACACCGCCTCTTCGCTTTTGCCTTCAGACTGTGCCTGTATCGCGATGCGCTGGCGCAGCGAGGGAGAATCCACCGTGCCGGGACAAATGGCGTTACAACGAATGCCATCAGCAATAAAATCCGCCGCGACTGAGCGTGTCAGGCCGATCACCGCTGCTTTAGTGGCACTGTAAGCAAAGCGATTTGCCACCCCTTTCACGCTGGAAGCCACTGACGACATATTGATAATTGACCCTTTTTTCTGCGCCAGCATGCCAGGCAGAAACGCCTGAATCATGTGAAACATGGCGGTGACGTTAAGATCGAGTGCGAATTGCCACTCCTGCTCAGAGCAAGTCAGCAGATTGCCGCTGTGCACCACACCTGCACAGTTAAACAGCACATCCACCGGACCGATTTCTTGCACTGCTGCGCTGATGGCCGCGCGATCCGTCACATCCAGCCGGTAAGCTGCAACGCCAGGTAGATCCTGGAGAGCGGTGATGTTGATATCGCTGCCTGTTACCGTTGCCCCTTGCTCGGCAAAATAGCGTGCGCTGGCATAACCAATTCCCTACCCGGCCGCGGTGATTAACACGCGTTTTCCGTGTAAATTCATTGCATCCTCTCTGGTATAAAGATCTAATGGTCAGGCCATTAAGGGCGAAGTTTTTAGCGTTTATGCCTAACAAAAGCGCTGGTCACTTCCTCGCTGGCGTATTACTTTTTATTGACAAACACGTAACATTGACAAGTTTGTTGAGGTTTTTTTGTGCATCGGGTCACTTAATTTATTTCACAGGTAGCAGTAGCATGCCGATAAAAAAAATGGAAAACCCAAGGCTTTACAGACAGATAGCCGACCAGCTTATTAAGCTAATTGATAACAATGAATTTCCGCCTGGCAGCCGCCTGCCCGCTGAACGTGATTTAGCTGAACAATTACAGGTGAGCCGGGCGTCAGTGCGTGAGGCACTGATTGCGCTTGAAGTGATTGGCTTAGTGGATGTGAAAGTCGGTAATGGCGTGATCGTAAAGGCGCGATCGGGTTCGCAGGAGCCGGTGATGATGCAAGCCGGACGCGACCAATGGAACGAACCGGATGATGAGCTAGGCATCAAGCTGGATTTTTCTACAGAACTGCCGCCCTTTTCATTGCTACAGGCGCGGCGGCTGATTGAACCTGAGGCGGCTGCACTGGCTGCACGCCATGCCAGCCAGCAAGAGTTGGAACAAATACGCGAGGCTTATTTGCAGAATTGCAAAGATAACCAGGTGCAATCACGCACCCACCCCGGCGATCGTCTGTTTCATATCCGCATTGCTCAGGCCAGCGGCAACCCCGCTTATGGTTTTATCATCGGCCACCTGTTGGGGCATCGCTATGGCAGCATGTTTAAAATGCTGCAGGCCCATTACACCCCAAGTGATATGCCCCACGTTTCGGAAAATGAGCACCTGACCATTTTGATTGCCCTCGAAAAACGCGATGCTAAAGCAGCACGATCGGCGATGAAGGCGCATATTGACCGCGTTATCGCTACTTTTGAACAGGCGCAGGAGTAGTGGGCGAGCAGGTGATGACAAACAAAAAAGGCGAGGCCGAAGCCTCGCCTGAACGTGTTTGACCTCAATCATAATAGGGAAGTTTACGATCGACACCGTTGATATTAACCAGCACAAAGCCTGTTGGCGTAGCAGCATTGGTGGGTGTACCAGCAGCGGAAGCCAGCGTCAGCACGCCCTTCTCGTTGGCACCAATGCCTGCCAGTCCGTTGTGCATACCGAAGCGCGCAGCGGGTTTATACGGCCCCAGCGTGGTGGTATCGGTGACCACGGACAGGTCCGACTGGAACAGTGAGCAAGAGCCGGTATCAAAGCGCGTCGGGCCGGTGTTTTTCAGGTTCAGCATGGTGTCACCACTGTTGGCTTTCAGCTTGACCCACACCACGGCATAGGTGGTGCCCACACGGTTATAACGGATATCCAGGATCGCGGGCTGCCCCATATGAAAGGCATCCGCCCATACGGTTTCCAGCCGTTGCAGGTTAATCCAGGTTTTCCCGCTACTCGCTACGTTAACTGGCGTCCCGGCGGTTCCTGTCGGCTGGGTAGCATCGGCTTTGCCAATAAACTCCATGACCCACTGCTGATTCGCGTTCGGGAAGAACAACTGCCCAAGGCGATACCAGTTATCGGTAGCGGTGTTGTTGGTGATCTTGTAGCCGCTGTAGTAACCCGCGCGTAGCGATCCGGTCAGGAAACTGCCATAGCTTTCGTCACGACGGTAGCCATACTCGAAGGTTGATAACCATTTCCCGGTGACCAGATCGTTCGACACTTTACTGCCAGACTGCACGTTGATTTGGCGCATGGTGACGCGGGCATTGTTGAGGTTGAACGGGTTCAGGCAATCCTCCACGTTCAGCGTATCAATGGTCCAGCCACCGTCCGAGAGATCGCCAGGATTGCGCGTGTGTTCAATCCACACGTTGCGCAGAATCCCCTGCGTACAACGGGGTATGTACAGCGTGGCATCACCATAACCGGTCTGGAAGTTACAGTTGCAGATCTCAATCGCGGTAGAGTGATCCCATGCGCCGTTGGGGGAATTTGACCAGCCGACATCAAATACCCGTGCATAGGTGTACATGGTGTAGATCTGATCAAATTTGGTATCCAGCGTATCCAGCACCTTAATCACCGTACCGCCGTTATTCTGCGCGCGGAAACAGTAGATATTGACCGTGGTGCCTTCGATGCAGGTATTTTCGAAGAACGGCTGCACGTTGCTGCACATATCGGAGGTAATGGTGCCTTTGTTGGTGGTGATATCGGCGGACGCCTGGCCGTTCCAGGCGATGCCGCGAATCGAGGTGCGGCGCGCCTTTACCTTAAACACCGGGCTGGTACTTTTATCGGAAATGATGGTGGTACGTGGCAACGAACCCAGTTCCACATCATCGCCTTGCAGGCCAAAGAACGCGCTGTCCGTGCCGCTGATATCGATCGGGCTGATCAAAAATTTACCGCCAGGAAAACGAATCGGCAGGTCAACAATATTCGTGCTGTAGGCCTTGGTCCATGCCAGCATACGATTGACCGCATCGGTGTCATTGACATAGCCATCCCCTTTCGCGCCAAAGTGATAGACGTTGATATCAGAGGGATTGTTAATCACGCGCTTCCAATAGAATCCGTTACCCACTGCCAGCGTACCGCCATCATCTGTGGCGGTGGTGGTGCCAATAAAACCGGTGAAGTCGCCGCCCCCACGGAAGGTTGAGTCCGCGTTATAGCGACGCAGAAAAGCCAGATCGCCGTTTTTGGTGGGCGTGGTGGTACGCAGTTCAGCATAAGAGTTAACTTCGATCATCATAGCCTCCTCGGCCTTTTCAGGTTTGCAATACAACAGCGGAATCAGCTTCAGTGCGCCTGTTGGCCGCAGTGCTGATCCCAGAGATCGTTGTGATTGTTAATGGCACGAACGGTCCGCACGTCCATACGTTGGGCGTCATTACCGTGGGTATAAATCGGGGAAAACAGGGTACAAGCGGAGTCGATAACGACGGGGGATTCAGGGCTGGTTGTATTTCGAGTGCTGCAGCTTGTCACGAGCAGCAGCGTCATCAAGATTAAAGTTGCTGGTTTCCACACGTTTGGCCTCCTCGCGCAGCTGTTGCTGCTGCTGACTGACCGCCACCGCCTGAGCGGCGGTTTTTTCCGCGCTTTCGGTTGCGGCTTTGGATTGCTGCTGCACCTTGCCAATTTTCTTGCCACCGAAGTAGCTGGCAGCCAGTGCCGCGATGACGCCCACCAACGCAGCAAGCCAGTGCCAGCTGCCCCCGAGCATTGCCGTAAGAAAAGTCATGGTTTCTCCTCCAGGGTTTTGCGCTGCTCAATCAGGTTCTTCTGCCGCACAAACTGCGCCAGCACCCCCATCGCCACCATGAAGGCGCCAATCAATCCCAGGTAGTTGTGAGGCAAAATATCTTTGATGTCCTGCGGCAGCGCGTTCCAGGCATCCAGAGCCGACGAGGGAAAAGATTGCGCCCAGGCGCTGAGCATCGAGCCTAACGATGCCAGCCACACGGACCAGGTTTTGAACAACAACCTTGCATGTTTCACAAACTCCAGCGTGGTGAAGCGCTGAAGCAGCAGCAGTACGATCACCGCCGTCAGTACGGCGATGACAAACACCATCCATTTCAGATTCATAACAGCCCCCGATAGATGTCATAGGTGCCGCTGCGCATCATTTCGGCATGACGACGGGCGCGCCCCGGCGTTTGTCGTGCCCACAGGCTGTCGAGCATGGCGTTGGCGGCACCGTTGAAATCACCTTGCGTTATTGAGGTCAGCATGCCGCGAAACAGTGCCAGTCCATCGACGCCCAGTTGGTACGCCATGCTGATCAGCACATCACAGCGCGCATCACTGCATTTGCTGATCGCCTGCTGTACCAGCACCCGCTGGTTCATCTCTTGCACTTTGTTTTCGACGATGCACTGTTTCCATACATCGCCCACCCGTCGCGGTACCTGGAAGATATAGTTGCTGAGTGACGCACCTTTCGGCCCGATGCGGATACCGCCAGCTACGGTGGGAAATCCTTGGGTATCGAGATAAGGCGCCTCACGATAGCCCTCTTCAAAATTCAAAATGGCAATAATCTGGCTCATAGCGTTTCCTCTTTGACGGGCGCAACTGTCTGAAAATCACTGCGCAAAAAATCCAAAAACATAAAGTTTGCTGATCGGTTAGCCACTACAGCGCAACGCTAACCCGGCGTGACGCTCAAGCAGGGCTAAAGAGTGAGCAACACCAAAGTGTTCCGTTTAAAACTGGGAAGGGTTAACGCACGGCATAAAGATGAACATGGGGCAAACAGCAGTTATCGAAGCTGGCGCTTTCGGGTTGAGTGCGGGTGGGGGCCATCACGGCATTGTCAGCACGCGAGTGCGTCTGGCGCTGACAGATTCGTTCGGCACTGCGCAAGGTGACGTTATCAGGTTCAAGACCTAAAGCGCTGTCGATACTGCGTTTGAGACGGCTGAGGGACTGGCGGCGTCGGTGACGGCGAGTGCGCGCGTTCCCGGTGAAGACTGACTTGCCATACTGGATAATCGCCATAACTCCTCCTGTGAATGAGTCTTTGGCGATGGGGTGACTGGCACGGCATGTCGGCATAGGCCGATGCGTCCGTTGAACCGCTGCAAGCATTCGCCATCAGCCAGCCCGGCTGCATTCGCGGCCAGGTATAATCAGAGGAGAGTGAAGTCAGAGGAGAGCTGACGACGCTACAAAGTGCGTATCCACCCCATCCCAAAATCCACTGACTTTGGGTGGTCGGTATCGCGCTTGTGCAGCGCCTCAATTGTTTAAGAGCGGGCTCATCCGGGAGCAGTGATCTCGTCTTTCCATGGTCAAATTATTAACAGGTTCTAATGCATTGGCAAATACCAACAGTTAATTTTTTATTTACCATCAGTTAAATTTATGATTTCAGCCAGAATATTTTTTTGGCTGATTTCGCGCTATTGGCTCTAACCTAAAATCTGGTAATCACGCGCCTGGCTCATGATGACACGCGCAATCACCTGCAGGGTTGCCGCTTCATCCAGCGTGAGATACCAGGTTTCATAACGCTTGTTATCCGAGATCACCGCGACCTTTTTGTGCTGCAGTTGCAGTCGTTTGAGATAGAGTTGATTGTCCAGCGTGAACAGGTAGATGCCATCACCATCAAAGCGCTGCACGCTGATGTCCACAAATAGCTGGTCACGCGGTGCGAAGGTTCCTGCCATCGAATCATTGTTCAGGGCGATCAGCCGGATGTACTCCGCAGCCTGACCGTTAAACAGCACGCGCGCTTCATCCAGACCATACTCAATCGCTTGAATGGTTTCGACCAGTTCATCACGCGCAGCGATGCCTTGGGCGCTACGCTGCCCAATATCCAGACTCTCAACACGAAATATCGGTTTTGTATCCCGTCGCGCGGGCGGGTCAATCAACGCGGAGGGTTTCTCCATGCCAAATTGCAACCACTCTACGCGCACGCCTAACAGCTGGCTAAGTGCCAGCAAATTACTGTCATCTGGAATCGATTGGGCGTTAAACCATTTCCAGACCCCCGGTGTTGAGATCCTGCATCCCCTTTGCTGCAGTGCTTGCGCAACCTGTTTGTTTCGTCCATGTCCGACAATTCCCGCGCTGTCACACGCGGCAATCAGCCTGGCAGTAAAAGCTTGTCTCGTACTCTCTTTTTTAACCATCAGTTAATAATCTGCCATCAGTAAAAGACTGAATGTTATTTTCGTTTTTGCTACCAGTTCATTTTATATTACCGCTGGTTTACTACCCAATTGCTTTTATCAATGAAGCTGGATGATCATTATCCCCTTCGGCTCGATGGAAACCAGTAATGAATGCCCGACAGCTTGTTCTGACAGGGGTTTTCAGGAATGTTCTGTGGCGCTAAGACCAGCGCTTACAGGAAAAAATGGGCGAAAAGACGCTGACGCGCCATAAATGACAGAATTAAATCAAAAAGCTCTGGAAATAACTGGATCGAAAGCCAAAAAAAAGGCACCCATCAAGGGTGCCCATTGTGATGCAGGAGCGAAAATTAGCCGCGCAACGTATCGTCGCCCCAGCCAATCCACTTATAGGTTGTCAGCGCTTCCAGCCCCATCGGACCGCGCGCATGCAGTTTTTGGGTGCTGACCGCCACTTCCGCGCCCAGGCCAAACTGACCGCCGTCGGTGAAACGGGTGCTGGCGTTAACGTAGACCGCAGAGGAATCGACCTGGTTAACAAAGCGGTTAGCATTGCCAATGCTGCGCGTCAGGATGCCGTCAGAGTGCTGTGTACCGTGCTCGCGAATATGCGCCACTGCCTCGTCAAGATCGGCGACCAGCTTGACGTTGAGGTCGTTGGACAACCACTCATCGTCGTAATCTTCCGCTTTCACGGCAACCACGCTGGCAGGGCCGCTTTGCAGCAGCGCCAATACGTTTTCATCACCGTGTAGCGGAATATTTTCCTGCGCCATACGCTGTAGGAACGCAGGAATAAAACGCTCGGCCTGATCGCGATGGATCAGTAGCGTCTCCAACGAGTTACAGGCACTTGGGCGCTGTTTCTTGGCGTTAACGATCACGTCCAGTGCCGGTTCTGTCTCCATGGTTTCATCGAGATAGAGATGGCACACGCCAATACCGCCGGTGATCACCGGGATGGTGGAGTTTTCACGGCACAGCTTGTGCAGGCCCGCGCCGCCACGTGGGATCAGCATATCGACGTAGCGATCGAGCTTAAGTAGCTGATTGACCAGCTCACGATCCGGGTTCTCAATCGCCTGCACGGCGCCAGCCGGTAAACCATGCTGGGTCAATGCGTTTTGGATCACACGCACCGTGGCTGCGTTAGTGCGGTAAGTCTCTTTGCCGCCGCGCAGAATCGCTGCGTTGCCGGTTTTCAGGCACAGGGAAGCCACATCAACAGTAACATTAGGACGCGCTTCGTAAATCACGCCAATCACGCCCAGCGGCACACGGCGGCGTTCAATACGTAGACCGCTGTCCAGCATGCCGCCATCGATCAACTGGCCAACCGGATCGGCAAGACGGCACACCTGGCGCACGTCATCCGCGATGCCTTTCAAACGCTGAGGATTCAGCGTCAGGCGATCCAGCAAGGCGGCACTCATGCCGTTTTGGCGTGCATCGGCCAGGTCCTGCTCGTTCGCCGCCAGAATGTCAGCGCTTTCCGCTTCCAGACGATCGGCAATGGTCAGCAGCACCTGATTTTTTTGTTCGGTAGAGAGTTCCGCCAGTTTGTACGACGCTGCACGCGCCGCTTTACCCATTTCTTCTAACATCATCCGCTCCTTAACTGACGATCATGTCGTCGCGGTGTACCGCAACCGGGCCGTATTCGTAACCCAGAATATCGCCAATTTCCTGGCTATGATGACCTGCAATCATGCGCATCGCATCGCTGTTGTAGCGGGTGACGCCGTGTGCAATATCGCGGCCCTGCAAGCTACGAATGCGGATCACTTCACCACGAGAGAAGTTACCCTGCACTTCACGGATGCCTTTCGGCAGCAGCGAACTGCCACGCTCCAGCACCGCTGCCAGCGCGCCATCATCAATGGTGATTTCACCGGCTGGCGGTGCACCGAAGATCCAGCGCTTGCGGTTTTCCAGCGGCGACTGCTGCGCGTGAAAACGGGTGCCCACCGGCTTGCCGTACAGCACATCGCTGATTACATCCGGGCGGCTGCCTGCGGCGATGATCACGTCAATACCTGCGCGACAGGCGACATCGGCGGCCTGCAATTTCGTGGCCATGCCACCGGTGCCCAGACCCGAAACGCTGCCTCCAGCGAGCGTACGCAGCGCGTCATCAATCTGATGCACATCGCTGATCAGCTCGGCTTCCGGATTGGTGCGAGGATCGGCGGTGAACAAGCCCTGCTGATCGGTCAGCAACAGCAGTTTATCTGCGCCACCGAGCATCGCCGCTAGTGCCGACAGGTTGTCGTTATCGCCCACTTTGATTTCAGCGGTGGCAACGGCATCGTTCTCGTTGATCACCGGAACAATATGGTTGTCGAGCAGCGCACGCAGCATGTCACGCGCGTAAAGGAAGCGTTCACGGTCTTCCATATCGGCGCGCGTCAGCAGCATCTGCCCGATATGAATGCCGTAAATGGAGAACAGCTGTTCCCACAGTTGAATCAAACGGCTCTGCCCCACCGCAGCCAGCAGCTGCTTTGAGGCGATGGTAGGCGGCAGTTCGGGGTAACCCAGGTGTTCGCGTCCAGCGGCAATCGCGCCAGAGGTGACGATAACGATACGATGACCCGCCGCGTGCAGTTGCGCACACTGACGAACCAGCTCCACCATGTGCGCCCGATTCAGCCGACGTGAACCGCCGGTGAGGACGCTGGTACCCAACTTGACCACAAGGGTCTGACTGCCACTCATGTTTTTCCTGCCATGTAAGAAAAAATTCTGCGAAGGGACGTTTTATCAGGAGTCAGCGAGGAAGCCAACAGCAGCAAGGGGAAAAGCACAAAAATCCCCTGACAATGCGGTAGACCAAAAGTTCGCAATTAACAAGAAATCAGAAAAACTGTCATAAAACTTTCATCGCTAAACGGTAAAACGTCCCGTGTTTTACAAACCCTTTCAAGGGTACAACAAATTTTACTCATTGGGATTGATAGCAAATGAAGAAGAGCACACTGGCATTAGTCGTTTCTGCGTTGGCACTGACCTCCGCTGCACACGCCGCAGAAGTTTATAACAAAGACGGTAACAAACTGGACTTCTACGGCCGCGTTAAAGCTGAGCACTACTTCAGCGATGCGGATTCCAACAACGGTGACAAATCTTACGTTCGTATCGGCTTCAAAGGTCAGACTCAGATCAACGATCTGATGACCGGCTACGGCCAGTGGGAATATCAGTACAACGTCAACAACTCTGAAGGTTCTGACGCGAACGCAGGCAACAAAACCCGTCTGGGCTTTGCGGGTCTGAAATTCGGTCAGTACGGTTCATTCGACTATGGTCGTAACTACGGCGTGCTGTACGACGTAGAAGCATGGACTGACGTATTCCCAGAGTTTGGTGGTGACGGTACTGCGCGTTCTGATAACTTCATGACGCAGCGTACTACCGGTGTGGCGACTTACCGCAACAGCAACTTCTTTGGTCTGGTTGATGGCCTGCGCTTCGCGCTGCAATACCAGGGCAAAAACGATGACAAAACCGCTAACGCCCGTGGTACTGCCACTGACGGTACTCGCCAGAACGGCGACGGTTACGGCGCATCTCTGGGTTACACCATCGGTGATACCGGTGTGAGCCTGATGACGGCAATTACCTCTTCTAACACCACTCTGGCGCAGAAAAACCGCGTTTATGGCGGCGGTGATAAAGCGGATTCATGGGGTGCAGGTCTGAAGTATGACGCCAACAGCGTTTACCTGGCCGCTATCTACACTGAAACCCGCAACATGACCCCGTTCAGCGGAACCTATCAGGGTGCTTCAATTTCTGGTGCAGCTAACAAAGCACAGAACATTGAATTGGTTGCACAGTATCAGTTCGACTTCGGCCTGCGTCCGTCTATCGGCTACGTGCAGACCAAAGGCAAAGATATGGAAAACGGTATCGGCGACGCGGATCTGGTTAAATACATCGACGTTGGCGCGACTTACTACTTCAACAAAAACATGTCTACCTTCGTTGATTACAAAATCAACCAGCTGGACGACAACAACAAACTGGGTCTGAACAACGACGACATCGTTGCTGTTGGTCTGACTTACCAGTTCTAAGTTGTTAGCGTTACCCTCAATGTGTCCATAAAAAAAGAGCCGGCTCATCACCGGCTCTTTCTTCGTTTGTGTTTCGGGCGGCCTTCAGGTCCTGCAAAATCAGGCACTCAACTTAACGGGCTCTTCTTTAAATCCTGCCGCGGGTTTGAGATCCAGTTTTTGATCTTTTAACACAGCTTTCAGGCGCTCGTGGAAGTTACGCAGCGTGCTTTCCACTTTCTCGTTGTTCTCTTTGCCCTTAATCGCCGCCACACTCCAGTCTCCGTCTTTATCAAACAGACCAAAGTGATATTCGTACGTGAAGTGATCCTCTTGCGCTTCCAGATTCATCCACCAGCCCCAGAATTCCCGACTTTCTGGTGCAGGCTTCACGTTGACACAGGCTGCCAGACAATCAAAAAAGAAGCGGGTCTCTTCACATTTTCCTTCACGGATATACGGCCCCAATTCGGTGAAGCGCTTAAGCAGGCGACTACGGGGGTGACCACTCGGTAACGTCATGCTAATTCTCCCTCAAATAACCGTAAATTGGCTCTCGTTGCCCTCATTTCGCGCGCAACGCAAACTTTCCCGGATATAAGTTGTAGCAGAGAACGCGTTTTTTGCCAGTCAGACACCCAATTGTTTTGCCAGCCAGTCACAAATTTGATTTAGCGCCTTCTCGAAACTGGAGAACACCGGCTTGGTCGGGATCGCCAACACCTTGCCCTGCGCGGAGGAGTTAGCAATCAACTGAGCCTCTTCCTCAGGGCTAAACAGATCATCCGGCCAGTAGGCGGCCAGCATCGGCGTCGGCGTGCGACGCCCTAGCAGCCCCTGCACTTTCAGCGAATAGCGATTGAGCTCAATGCGCAAATTGCTGTCAGAAGCGGAGGACATACCCAGACGACTGGCCAGCATATCCATATACATATCCGGCAACTGCTGTTGACGTTGTGTATCGACAAACACGTTGTGCACCATGGCGCCGAGCGTTGCCACTGCGCGCAGACGCGGTACTTCCAGATAGGCGAGTCGTGTGGCCACATTGGCACCAAAACGATAACCAAACAGCGCGACACGGGTGTGATCGATCCACGGGACGTTGCTTAGCTCTCGCAGCACATGTTGATGGACTTGGCTGGTGTCCTGATTCAGCGTCCATTTACTGCTGAACCCAACCGAAGGCATATCCAGTGTCAGCATGGCAATGCCGCGCGGGGCGAGGTAGTCATGGAACAGGCGATAATGGTCGCTTTGCAGTGAATCCAGGCCACCACACAGCAGCACGGTAGGATACGGCGCTTCGGCCTGAGCCGGCATATGCAGGAACCCCGTCACCGGACTGCCGCCAGCAATCTGAAAGGTGAGCGCTTTAAGCTCGCCTGGCAAACGTTTTGTGGCTTCTTCGTAGGCTCTGTTCGCCAGCACCTGCGCCTGGTCTGCCAGTTCATCGCCCTTTATATAAGGATAAGCGGCGATGCTGTAGAGGTTTGAGGCGTGAAGCCACTGCTGGCCTGCTTCGTCATGATTTTCATTCTGCATGGCAAGCTGCTGCCACAGGGCGGCCTGCTTCGACCATTCGTAATTCCAGTTGCCGCTGCGATAGCCAATCACCGTGTCCAACTGTGTATCATCCGTGTGTTCAAGATCGCAGATGGCAATACGAGCCAGCACTTCACTGATCTCTTGTGGAGTCAGGCCACGCCACGTCCACAACAGTTTGTTGAGCATACGATACCAGCAGCGCTGAGTATCGCCTTCAAGGGCACTGTGCACCTGCATCGTGTGATGATGTTGGCGATGCACCAGTGAGGAGGTTTCAGGGTGTTTAAAGCGGGGCTTAAAAAGCTCTTCGCTGAGGTTTTTATCCGACATCTTAGCCATTCTCCCGCGATAGTCGCATCAATGCCTAAGAGTGTACTGCACCCGCAAGATGGGTGCGAGGCGTAGAAAGCACAACGCCCGGCATAACCGGGCGTTGTTTGCGATGCATCAATTAGCTTTTGACGATTGGCGGAATGTACACCACGCCCATGTCCCAAGGCTGCTCGATCCAGGTGTTCTGGGGAATATCGACAATGTAGTCGTCCACCAGTGCACGACCCGCAGGTTTCGCGAAAATGGTACAGAAACGCGCTTTTGGATACATATCGCGGATGGCTTGTGCAGTACCGCCGGTATCGACCAAATCATCGATCACGATGAAGCCTTCACCATCGCCTTCCGCACGCTTCAGCACTTTCATTTCGCGCTGATGATCGTGGTCATAGCTTGAGATGCACACGGTATCGACGTAGCGAATACCCAGTTCACGTGCCAGCAGCGATGCCGGAACCAGACCACCACGGCTCACCGCGATGATACCTTTCCACTGTTCCACAGGAAGCAGGCGCTGGGCCAGTTTACGGGCATGGATCTGCAACATGTCCCAGGTGACGACGTATTTTTCGCTCATAAAAGAAATCCCGACCAACAATGTTGGTTTAAAAATAGGCAAGGGGGAAAAGGTTGCGCGAGATTATAAGGATCTGACGCGTTAAAAACCAGCATCTGTCGCATTGGATGCAGGATTTTAGCGCAGGCAAGTACGCACCCGGTGAAAAACAGTGATATTCTCAGCCACATCACGTCAGATGTGCTGACGGCGATCTTTCACTGGAACCCCGCGTGCGAGCGGTATGTCCGCCACGCTGACACAGGAGACGCGTTGTGTCTGAATTGTCGCAACTTTCCCCCCAACCGCTGTGGGATATTTTCGCTAAAATTTGCTCCATCCCGCATCCTTCTTATCATGAAGAAGCACTGGCTGAACACGTTGTTAGCTGGGCAAAAGAGCAAGGTTTTTGGGTTGAGCGCGATCAGGTCGGCAATATCCTGATTCGTAAACCCGCCACCGCCGGTATGGAAAAGCGTACCCCGGTCGCGCTACAGGCACACCTTGATATGGTGCCGCAGAAGAACAACGACACGGTGCACGACTTCACGAAAGATCCGATTCAACCTTATGTTGATGGCGAGTGGGTGAAAGCGCGTGGCACCACCTTGGGTGCCGACAACGGCATTGGTATGGCTTCAGCGCTGGCGGTACTGGCTGATAGCAGCCTGACGCACGGTCCACTGGAAGTGCTGCTGACCATGACCGAAGAGTCCGGCATGGACGGGGCTTTTGGTCTCCAGCCAAACTGGTTGCAGGCAGATATCCTGATCAACACCGATTCGGAAGAAGAGGGTGAGATCTACATGGGTTGTGCCGGGGGTATCGACTTCATCACCACCCTGCCACTGAGCCGTGAGGCCGTTCCTGCTGGCTTTGAAACCCTGAAATTAACCCTGAAGGGTTTGAAAGGCGGCCATTCCGGCGCAGACATTCATCACGGTCTGGGCAACGCCAACAAACTGTTAGCGCGCTTCTTTGCGGTTCATGCGCAAGAACTGGACGTACGTCTGATTGAATTCACCGGCGGTACGCTGCGCAATGCTATCCCGCGTGAAGCCTTTGCGACCCTGGCAATCGACAGCCACAAAGTGGATGCGCTGAAATCGGCTGCGGCCCATTTCCAGGCCACGCTACTGAATGAACTGGGTATTAAAGAGAAGAACATTGCGCTCGTTACCGAGCCATTGGCGCATCAGGCCCAGGCGCTGACCACTGACAGCCGCGATCGCTTCATTAACCTGCTGAACAGCACTCCGAACGGCGTGATCCGCAACTCTGACGTGGCTAAAGGTGTGGTGGAAACCTCACTGAACGTCGGTGTGGTGACCATGGATCAGGACAACGCCGAAATCATTTGCCTGATTCGTTCACTGATCGATACCGGCAAAGACTGGGTGGTTGAAACCCTGACCTCGTTGGGCCAGTTGGCTGGCGCGAAAACCGCACCGAAAGGCGGCTATCCGGGCTGGCAGCCTGATGCCGATTCGCCAGTGATGGCGCTGACGCGTAAAACCTATGAAGCGCTGTTTGGCAAAACGCCAAACATTCAGGTGATTCACGCCGGTCTGGAGTGTGGTCTGTTCAAGAAGCCTTATCCAAACATGGATATGGTATCGATTGGGCCGACCATCACCGGGCCGCACTCGCCTGATGAGCAAGTGCACATTGAGAGCGTGGGTCTGTACTGGAAACTGCTGACCGCGTTGCTGAATGTAGTGCCAGAAAAGGCGTAAGTTTGCGCTTTCGGGCGGCCTGAAGGCCGCCGCGACGATTCAGAACCAGGCTAAGGCCTGGTTTTTTTATGCTGATAGCCAGGGACTCCCCTACAAATTGCAGCAAACTATCTGTAGCGGCGGCATACAGGCCACCCGGAGATCACAGCACATTCCTCTACAAATCACCTTTACAACCACCCTATTTCACCACCTCTTACCTTATCGCCAGTTTTAGACGCCGTTATGTCCAGATGTCTGGATGGCTAATAAGATTTCGTGCTAGCTTATGCGCTTTCGTTTGTTGCCCCGCGTTATGGCTTCAGAAAAAATGCGACCCACTACCTCTATTAAAGGCCTGACTCAATGAGTGCGATTAACCGCCTGGAGATGCGTAATATCTCCATCGCGTTTGGCGGATTTGCCGCGTTGACCCAGGTCGATTTTCTTACTGAAGGCGGCTCGGTGCATGCGCTAACCGGCGCCAACGGCGCGGGTAAATCCACGCTGATGGCAGTATTGGCAGGTGCGCACAATCATTACACTGGCGAGATATTGCTTGATGACGTGCCGGTTTCAATTCGCTCGCCGCGTGATGCCAAAAAGCTCGGCATTCACCTCGTACAGCAGGAAGTGGATGTGGCACTGGTGCCGCAGCTCAGCGTAGCGGAAAACATCCTGCTCGATCAGTTGGCAGAACCGGGCCACGCTTACAGCTGGCGCGAGATTCGCCGCCAGGCGCGTGCGCTACTTGAACAGCTTGAAGTCAATATTGACGTTAACCGTTTGGTCGAGCGTTGCTCACTGGCGGAGAAGCAGCAAATCTTGCTGGCGCGCGCCCTCTCCCACCACTGCCGCTTCCTTATTCTGGATGAACCTACTGCGCCGCTGGATCAGCATGAGAGCGAGCGCCTGTTTAAAGTGGTGCGCCGCCTGCAAAACAACGGCATTGGCGTGGTGTTTATTTCCCACCGCATCCACGAGCTGAAAGCGATTTGCGATCGTTTAACCGTATTGCGTGATGGCCGACTGATTGAAAGCAGCCCAATGGCAGCGCTCAGCGGTGAACAGATCGTCGAGAAAATGCTGGGGCATCAGCTCACCGATGTTTACCCACCGCGCCGGGAACGCAGCCAGCAACCTGTGCTGCTGTCGGTGGAAGGTTTGCATGACGATCAGCTGCTGGCCGATATCTCACTGCATCTACGCAAAGGAGAAATTCTTGGTATTGCCGGTCTGGCGGGTGCTGGAAAAACCGAACTCTGCAAAGCGCTGTTTGGTGCCAGCAAAAGCCGGGTGGAGAAAGGCGAGCTGCACGGCAAACCGTGGCGACCACGCTCACCACATGACTCCGTGGAAAACCGCATGGCGCTGGTGCCAGAAGAGCGCCGCAAAGAGGGCATCTTTATTGACGAGCCGGTGGCGATGAACCTGAGCGTGACCGCCGATAACAGTTTCTCACGCTGGAGCCTGTTCGGCCATCGCAAGGCATGGCGTTGGGCCGAAGAGGTGATTCAGCGCCTCAACGTGCGCACCACCGGCCCCGCACAGACGCTGCGTCGCCTGTCAGGCGGTAACCAGCAGAAAGTGGCGATCGGCAAATGGTTGCGCAATAACGCTGACGTGCTGATTTTTGATGAGCCAACCAAAGGCGTGGATATCAAGGCCAAAACCGATCTGTTCACCCTGATTGATGGCTTAGCGCGCGAAGGCAAAGGCATCATTTATGCTTCGGGCGAGTTTTCCGAACTGGTTGGGCTATGTGACCGTATTTGTGTGCTCTGGGATGGGCGCATTGTGGCAGAGATGGAGGGCAGTCAGGCCACAGAAGAGACGCTATTGCTTTATTCCACCGGAGGAACCCCTGCGTGAGCAGCAAAGAACTATCCCTGAACCCGCAGCTTTCTCTGCGTCATAAATTATTCGATTTTCTCTACAAGTGGGGCATGTTGCTCACGGTGGTGCTGCTGATCGCCGGCTTTGGCCTTGCGTCAGACAGCTTCCTTGAGCCCACCAACATCATCAACATCCTGCGTTCAATTGCCATCGTCACGGTTATCGCGATTGGCGTCTCGATTTCGTTGACCATTGGCGGCTTCGACTTGTCCGTTGGATCCACGGCGTCACTGGCGAATGCGCTGGTGATTTCCCTGTTTGTCTGGCACGGCTTTGGCACCACGGAAGCGATTATCATCACGCTGCTGTTGTGTACCCTGGTGGGGCTGTTCAACAGCTTCCTGATCGTGATTCTGCGCATTCCCGACATGCTGGCCACACTGGCCACGCTGTTTGTGATTCAAGGCGTGGCGATGACCTACAGCTTTGGTGGCTCGATTACCGAAAATATGGTGATGCCGAGCGGTGACATGGCTGAAGGCACTATCCCAGCGGCATTTGGTTTGCTCGGTCAGGTGCCGACCATCGTGATCATTATGCTGGTGGTGACGCTGGTTGCGCAGTTGGCGCTTTCGCTGACCAAACACGGACGCCGCATGTACGCGCTGGGCGGCAATCCTGAAGCGGCACGCCTGTCAGGGATTCGCACCACACGCTATCGCGTGCTGGCCTATGTGATTTCGTCTTTGCTGGCGGGTGTCGGCGGCATTTTGCTGGCATCGCGTATTGGTTCCTCACAGGTGAATGCAGGAAGCGGCTACCTGATGGATGCCGTTGCCGCGGCATGGATCGGCTTCTCGCTGGCCGGTTCCGGCAAACCTAACGCGCTGGGTACCTTGGTCGGCGCGGTGATCCTTGGCGTGTTGCAGAACGGGCTGGTGATGCTGTCCGTGCCTTACTACGCCATGGACATTATCAAAGGGCTGGTGCTGGCTCTGGCCCTGGCCATTACCTACATTCAGCGCCGCTAAGGCGCATTTACTGAGAAAGAGATCATAATGAAAAAAATCACCCTTTCGCTGCTGGCGCTAAGCCTGCTGAACGCCAGCGTCGCCTTTGCTGACACCGTTGCACCTGTGCCTGCCGTGATCGCCAATCATGAAGGCCCGGTACGCATCGCTATCATCCGTAACCTGGGTTCTGACGATAACACCACGCAGTTTGTGGCCGGAGCCATTCAGCAAGGTCGCCAGTTGGGCTTTAAAGTCAGCACCTTCCTGAGCAACGGTGATGACGCGCGTTTCCAGGATTTTGTTGCCCAGGCGATCAGCCAGAAGTATGACGGCATTATTCTGTCGCACGGTAAAGAGCCCTACTCCACCGCGTTGGTAAAACGCATCGTCGATGCCGGTATTAAACTGTCAGTGTTTGATACTCCGGTTGATACGCCAGTAAACGGCGTCACCGTCACGGCGCAAGATGATGCTTCACTGGCACAGGCGTCTCTGGGTCAGTTGATCAGTGATTTCCATGGCAAAGCCAACATCATCAAACTGTGGGTTGCGGGCTTCCCGCCGCAGGAACGCCGCCAGGTGGTGTATGAGAAACTGCTGAAAGAGAATCCAGGTATTCATCAGCTGGAATCCATTGGCGCTGTTTCTACCGATGTGCAGGGTGATACTGCCAACAAGGTTGGCGCGATTCTGGCGAAATACCCGAAAGGCAAGATAGATGCGATTTGGGCATCCTGGGATGCTTTCAGCCAGGGCGCGTATAAAGCGCTGCAGGAGAATGGTCGTACGGAGATCAAGATTTACAGTATCGATGTCTCTAACCAGGACCTGCAGTTGATGCACGAGAAGAACAGCCCATGGGTGCAGACGGTGGCTGTCGATCCGAAAACCATCGGCGCAGTGAACATGCGTTTGGTCGCGAATAAGATTGCGGGCGAGGCCACACCGACCAGCTACGAATTTAAAGCCTCTTCCATTTCTCAGCAGTTGCTGAGCAGCCAGCAAGGTGCGGTCAACGTGGCATCGTTGAACAAGATCATACCAGGCTGGGGTGAGAACAACGATTTCGTCGCGCCATGGTTTGCCACGCTGGAAGCGAAATACGGTAAGAAATAGCGGCCTTCCCCCCCTCACCCCAGCCCTCTCCCGCAAACGGGAGAGGGTGCAGTCAGAGCGGTCTGGCAAAGTGAATACATTCCTCACCATCTCTTGATCGGTACCCTCTCCCATTTTGGGAGAGGGTTAGGGTGAGGGTGAGGGAAAACATCAGCACGATTACCACCCCAGCACTAACTGCCGTTCCAGCTGGGGATCCACCAGCGTCACATGCAATCCCACCAGCCGTACACCACGCCCTGCGCGCCGCTCATCCCACGCCTGGCGAGCGACGGCGATCATGTCATCCTTGTTTAACACCTGCCAGACGTGCTCTTGCGTGGTCTGCTGGAAATCATTGAACTTAAGCTTCACACCCTGTCGCGCGATCTGCTTATCGGGACGAATGTTGGTTAGCCGACGATCCAACTCCTCATAGAGGAAATCGATAATCGCCAGACACTGCTCCCAGCTGTGAATGTCTTCCATCAACGTCCGTTCGACCCCCAGTGATTTGCGCTCACGCTCCACCACCACATCGCGGTCATCAATGCCGTTGCTGCGTTCCCACAACACACGCCCGAACTTGCCAAAGCGTTTCAGCAGCAGCGCCAGATCGCTGCGCTGTACATCCGCGCAGGTGTGCAATCCCATCTCTTCCAGCTTTTTGGTGGCCACTTTGCCAACGCCGGGAATTTTGCTCAGCGGCAGCGTCAGTAAAAAGTCAGGCATGACCTGCGGCGTAATCACATATTGCCCATTGGGCTTATTCAGATCCGAGGCGATCTTGGCGAGGAATTTAATCGGTGCGATACCCGCCGAGGCGGTTAAGCCGGTTTCACGCAGGATATCAGCACGGATCGCCTGCGCCATGAGCGTAGCTGAACCCTGGCAATGCCCGCTGTCGGTGACATCCAGATAGGCTTCATCCAGTGAGAGCGGTTCAACCAGTGCGGTATAGCGCGAGAAGATATCGCGGATCTGGCGTGACGCCTCTTTATAAGCATCAAAACGCCCAGGCAAGAGCCTGAGATGCGGACACAGCTTCAGCGCCGTTGCGGTTGGCATTGCGCTGCGCACGCCGTATTTACGCGCTGGATAGTTGGCGGTGCTGATCACCCCGCGCTGCACGCGGCTGCCGCCGATGGCGATGGGAATATCACGTAATGAGGGATCGTCGCGCATTTCCACCGCTGCGAAAAAGCAGTCCATATCAACATGAATGATTTTACGCATACGCCCTCCGAATACTGGATAAGTATACAGCAGCGAAAAATATCGGCAATAAATGTTGTGCGACGAATTAAAGTTTACAAAATTCTGGTCGTAATCCCTTTAGGAATGCACCATTTTCACCGACACTGACTTGATTAAACGTCAGACAATGTTAATGTTGCGCTGCGGTAGCGGATATTTCCGATAATGCAATACCAAGACGCTCAGCGTCATCGTCTCTCTTCACTTCAAGGTATACACAGAATGGGCAGAATCGCATTGTTGCTTGCGATGATTCTTATGCCAGTCCTTAGCTGGGCAATTTCGCCAGAGCCAACCCAACCGTCGGCTCCGGTGAGCAAAGAGTTAAAGAAACAGTTACTTGGCACCCCCGTTTTTATTCAGATTTTCAAGGAAGAGCGTACGCTGGAACTGTACGGCAAAATCGGTAATGAATATCGTCTGCTGGACAGCTATCGCATTTGTAATTTCTCTGGCGGTTTAGGGCCTAAACGTCGTCAGGGCGATTTTAAGAGTCCGGAAGGGTTTTATAACGTTAAGCTCAACCAGCTAAAACCGGACAGCCGTTTTTACCGCGCAATTAACACCGGATTCCCGAATCAATATGATCGCGATAAAGGTTATGACGGTAACTATTTGATGATCCATGGTGATTGCGTATCGATTGGCTGCTACGCCATGACCAATGCATCGATGGATGAGATCTTCACTTACGTTAACGCCGCGCTGCGTAACGGTCAGCAGGACGTGCAGATTAATATCTTCCCGTTCCATATGACCGACAGCAACATGCAGCGTCATCGTTACTCGACGTACATCAACTTCTGGCGTGAACTGCAGCCGGGCTATGCGTACTTTGAAAAGTACCATGTGCCGCCGACGGTGAATGTGACCACCACCGGGCAATATGCGGTCAACAGCACGCCGGTGATTTCAACACCGGATGCTGCCTCGAAGTCATTCCTGGCGCTCACCCAGGCAAAATAATGCCCACTCGCCTGGCACTATCCGGTGCCAGGTTTCATTCCCCGTCAGCGGCTGTGTCGCAATTACTGTCACCACATCTTTTGGCGTGGTTTGCTGCAAAAAATCAATCTCTACATCCTGATCGAGCAAGGTGGCTTTGCCAAACGGCGCACGGCGCGTAATCCAATACAGGTTGGTTGAGCAGAACGCCATCAGGTAACGCCCGTCAGACAGCAGCATGTTAAACACGCCCTTCTGCCGCAGTTCGCCTGCCAGCTCAGCAATATAGCGAAACACCGCTGGCCAGTTGCCCGGCGTACGCGGATAGCGCTCAGCCAGTTTATGCAGGATCCAGCAAAATGCCTTCTCGCTGTCCGTTTCACCCACGGGTCGAAAATGGCCGGTTTCCAGTTGGCGATAGCCTTTTAGCTGCCCATTGTGCGCGTAAGTCCAGTTGCGGCCCCACAGCTCACGGGTAAAGGGATGCGTATTTTCCAGCGACACTTCACCACGGTTCGCCTGGCGGATATGTGCCACAACCGAATGCGATTTGATCGGGTATTCCTGCACTAAGCGGGCAATCGGTGAGTTAAAGCTGGGTTGTGGATCTTTGAAGGTGCGGCAGCCTTTCCCTTCATAAAAGGTAATGCCCCAGCCATCTTTGTGCGGCCCGGTTCCACCGCCACGCTGCACCAGACCGGTAAAACTGAAACAGATGTCCGTAGGGACATTGGCGCTCATCCCGAGCAATTCGCACATAGCAACCGCCTTAAGTCAGAACCTCCCACGCGGGTGGGAGGGACACGTCATTACTTAACCATCTCTTTTTCGACCAGCAGCATCAAGATATGAATCACTTTAATGTGAATCTCCTGAATGCGGTCGGCATAGCCAAAGTGCGGTACACGAATTTCGATATCCGCCGTGCCAGCCATTTTGCCGCCATCTTTACCGGTCAGGGTAATCACTTTCATGCCTTTAGCACGTGCCGCTTCCACCGCTTTGATGATGTTTGCGGAGTTACCGGAGGTCGACAGACCGAGCAGTACATCGCCTTCACGGCCCACAGCTTCGATATAGCGTGAAAAGACGTAGTCATAGCCGAAATCATTACTCACGCAGGAGAGATGGCTGACATCAGAGATGGCAATTGCCGGGTAGCCAGGACGATTTTCACGGTAGCGCCCGGTCAGCTCTTCAGCGAAGTGCATCGCATCACAGTGTGAGCCACCGTTGCCGCAGGAGAGCACTTTGCCACCGGCCTTGAAGCTATCAGCCAGCAGCACCGCGGCGCGCTGAATTGCGTGAATGTTCGCTTCATCACTCAGAAACTTGTTGAGCGTATCGGCTGCTTCATTAAGTTCCGAGCGAATAATGTCCTGATACATAGGGATGTCCTTTAGAGGAAAGATTGACCCTGCAAGTTTAACGGAATGGGGCAAAGCCGCAAAGCGCCCGCATCGAGTAAAAACACCTTGTGAGCTAACCGTTTCGCGTGTTCTTGACGGCAAGCGGTGATTTTGTGAGTTCCGTTGTAATTGCGATGTAAACAGATTGCTAAATCTCGTCCGCTGCTCTAAACCTTAATGCATAACAGGTCAGACCTCTTACAACTTACGGAGCAGTTCATTATGTTGCTTGCCTCGATTGTCGCAACGCTGATTTTGATTAGCGCCCTCTTCTACCATCAAGTGTCGCTGCGCATCAGCAGCGTGGTTCTTCTGCTGTGGACGGCAGGACTCGCCGCTGCAGGCCTCTGGACGCCTTGGCTGCTTCTGCCTTTGGCGATTATCCTGCTGCCTTTCAATTTGCCAGCCATGCGCCGCAGCATGTTCTCAAAACCGGCGCTGCACAGCTTCCAGAAAGTGATGCCGCCGATGTCTCGTACGGAAAAAGAGGCCATCGATGCCGGTACCACATGGTGGGAAGGCGACCTGTTCCGCGGCAAACCAGACTGGCAGAAACTGCATAACTATCCTCAACCGCGTTTAACGGAAGAGGAACAAGCCTTTATTGATGGGCCGGTTGAAGAAGCCTGTCGCATGGCCAACGATTACCAGATCACCCACGAGTTGGCTGATTTGCCACCCGAGCTGTGGGCCTATCTGAAACAGCATCGTTTCTTCGCCATGATCATCAAGAAAGAGTATGGCGGCCTCGAATTTTCGGCGTATGCACAAGCGCGCGTCCTGCAAAAGCTGGCGGGCGTATCGGGCATTCTGGCGATTACCGTTGGTGTACCAAATTCACTCGGCCCAGGCGAATTGCTGCAACATTACGGCACTGATGAGCAGAAAGATCACTATCTGCCGCGTTTGGCGCGTGGTGATGAAATTCCTTGCTTCGCGTTAACCAGCCCGGAAGCGGGTTCGGATGCTGGTGCCATTCCCGATACCGGTGTGGTGTGCATGGGTGACTGGCAGGGTCAGCAGGTGCTGGGTATGCGCCTGACCTGGAACAAGCGTTATATCACTCTGGCACCGATTGCGACCGTGCTGGGCTTAGCCTTTAAACTGTCCGATCCCGATCACTTACTGGGCGATGTCGAAGAGTTAGGCATTACCTGTGCATTAATTCCGACTCAAACTCCCGGCGTGGAAATTGGTCAACGCCACTTCCCGCTCAACGTGCCGTTCCAGAATGGTCCAACGCGCGGCAAAGATATTTTCGTACCGATCGATTTCATCATCGGTGGTCCAGCCATGGCCGGTCAGGGCTGGCGCATGCTGGTTGAGTGCTTGTCTGTGGGTCGTGGCATCACCTTGCCATCCAACTCGACCGGCAGCCTGAAAAGCATTGCGTTGGCAACCGGGGCTTATGCGCACATTCGCCGCCAGTTCAAAGTTTCCATCGGCAAGATGGAAGGGATCGAAGAGCCACTGGCGCGCATTGCGGGCAACGCCTACGTGATGGATGCCGCTGCAACCTTGATCACCAGCGGCATTATGCTCGGTGAAAAACCGGCGGTGCTGTCCGCCATCGTGAAGTATCACTGCACCCATCGTGGTCAGCGCGCGATTATTGATGCGATGGATATCGCAGGCGGTAAAGGCATCATGCTCGGTGAGAACAACTTCCTGGCACGTGCTTACCAGGGCGCGCCGATTGCTATCACAGTGGAAGGGGCCAATATCCTGACCCGTAGCATGATCATCTTTGGTCAGGGGGCGATTCGCTGCCATCCTTGGGTGTTGGAAGAGATGAACGCGGCCGCCAAAAATGATCTGGTTGCTTTTGACCGCGCACTCTTCAGCCATATCGGCCATGTCGGTAGTAACAAAGTACGCAGCCTGTGGCTTGGCTTAACCGGCGGCCGCACCAGCGCTGCGCCAACCCGTGATGTGACGCGTCGCTACTACCAGCAACTCAACCGCCTCAGCGCCAACCTCGCGCTGCTGTCAGATGTTTCAATGGCGGTGTTAGGCGGCAGCCTGAAACGCCGTGAGCGTATCTCTGCGCGCTTAGGCGATGTGCTGAGTCAGATGTATCTGGCGTCCGCCACGCTGAAACGCTATGACGACGAAGGCCGCAACGAAGCGGATCTGCCGCTGGTGCATTGGGGCGTCCAGGATGCGCTGCATCAGGCGGAAGTGGCGATGGAGGATCTGCTGCGTAACTTCCCGAATCGCTGGGTCGCGGGCGCACTGCGCATGGTGATCTTCGCCGGAGGTAAACACTGCCCGGCGCCGTCAGACAAGCTGGACCATAAACTGGCGAAACTGCTGCAACTGCCATCCGCTACGCGCACCCGTCTGGGACGCGGTATGTATTTGACGCCAAGCGAGCATAACCCGGCAGGCCAACTGGAGCAGGCGCTGCAGGATGTCATGGCAGCAGAAGTGATTCATGAACGTCTCTGCCAGCAGCAGAAAAAACATCTGTCCTTTACCCGACTGGATGCACTGGCGCAGCGTGCGCTGAAAGAGGGCTGGATTGATGAGAGCGAGGCGAAAGTGTTAACCCGAGCCGAAGCCAGTCGTCTGAAAGCGATTAATGTGGATGATTTTGCACCTGAAGCGTTGGCGGCCCCGAAGCCACAAACATCCGCCAAAACACACGAGAATGAAGCCGCGTAAGCCTAACCGGCGGCCCTCGGGCCGCCCTCAATTTTATCCTGCCTGACGAATCCGCGCGATCAACGCATCAACATCCGCAATATGGTCTGCTGCCAAAATCAAAGTACGACCCAGCGTAATGCAGCTACGAATACATTCCGTGCGCATCGTGTCATCAGCAATCTGTTTGAAATCAGCCACGTGTGACATCCCGACCGTGCGGCGAATCAGCTCCGTGCCGCAATAGCCGATGGTGTCACTCCACACTTTGCGCAGGAAGGCTTCAGCATAGCCCGGATAGGCCAACGCAACGTCAGTGGTGTTCGCCTGTGCCAGTTCCAGGAAGCGGCGAGAGAATTGGCTCCACACTTCATGCACATCACTTAAGCGACGCTCACGCCCTTCCGCGGCTTCACGCGGTGCCAGCAAGCCCGGCAGGCAGCAGTAGTTAATCAGCAGATTGCCGATGGCGCTGCCAACATCAAAACCGATCGGGCCGAAATAGCCAAACTCAGCGTCAATCACCTTCAGGCTGCCGTCTGCCACAAAGATCGATCCGCTGTGCACATCGCCGTGTAATAAGGCTTCGGCATCCGCGAAGAAACGATGCTTCAGACCGGCAACGGCAATTTTCAGCGCATCGTCAGTGCGTAGGCTGACCACCAGCGACTCCAGCGCAGCGGGGTATTTATTGCGTTCGTGATCGATGAAGGGATCGTTGAAGAACAGGTCTTCGGTGATTTCGCACATTTCCGGGTTAATGAAGCGCGCCACCTCGGCTTTTTTCTTGTGCGGATGCAGGAAGAAATCAGACGTATGGAACAGCGTCTGCGCCAGATACTCTCCCAGCTGATGACCGGCTTGAGGATAGTAAGCCCCTTTCACCAGTTCGCCGCGCCAGATGCGATGGCTGGAGAGGTCTTCCATCACCATCACTGCCAGTTCGGCATCGTAATGGGTGACGTTGACGGTGTGCGCTGGGCAGTGTTTATAGTGCTCAACCAGCGTCTGCGCCTCCAGACGCGCGCGATCCAGCGTTAGCGGCCAGGACTCACCAACGCAGCGTACGTAGGGCAATGCCTGCTTAACCACCACACGGCTCTGACCTTGATTATCAAAAATTTTAAAGACCAGGTTGAGATTGCCATCGCCGATCTCCTCTGCGCTGACCAGCGCTGACGGATCGTCCACACCGCCAAATTTTTTAGCATATTCCACCGCATCAGCAGCGGTGAAGGTACGGTATTGCGACATTGCCTGTTCCTCGACATTCGATAGTAATAAGCCGTTTGGACGTCTATACATCCGTCACGCATGTTGGCACAATAGCCGCTATTAACGCAACAGGGATTTCACACCATGCAAACACTTCGTACCACCAGCCTTGAGGTCCGCGATAACCAACTGTGGATCCTCGATCAACAGGCGCTGCCACAACAACAGAACTGGCTGCCTGCGCACACCGTTGCCCAGTTGGTCGACCATATCCATGCGCTGCGCGTACGCGGTGCGCCGTTAATCGGTCTGTCTGCCAGCCTGCTGCTGGCGCTGCTGGGTGAACAAGGCGTGGCACGCGCAGAGTTAGCCGAAGCGCTTGAAGTGCTCAGGGCAGCACGCCCAACGGCGGTGAACCTGATGAACAATCTGGATCGCATGAAGAACGCGCTGTCGGAGAGCGATCACGTGACGGCGCTGAGTACCGAGGCGCTGCGTCTGGTGGCGGAAGATAAGCAACTGTGTGACAACATTGCCCGCGCGGGTACTGCCTTGGTTAAGCCTGGCAGCCAACTGCTGACGCACTGCAACACCGGCGGCCTCGCCACGGCGGGCGTCGGTACTGCGTTGGGGGTGATCGCCCATGCGCATCAGCAAGGCTTGGTGAGCAATGTCTGGGTGGATGAAACCCGTCCTCTGTTACAAGGCGGCCGCTTAACCGCATGGGAGCTGGGCGAACTGAATATCCCCTATCAACTGATCACCGATTCAATGGCGGCCAGCCTGATGGCGCGCGGCGTGGTCGATGCGATTTGGGTCGGTGCCGATCGCATCGCGGCTAACGGCGATGTGGCCAACAAGATCGGCACCTACAGCCTGGCCGTGCTGGCGCACTATCACGGTATTCCCTTCTATGTTGCAGCACCGCACACCACGCTGGATCGCCTTTGCCCGAACGGCGAAGCGATTCCAATTGAGCAGCGCGCCGCCAGTGAAGTCACCGGCGTGTCAGGCAGTTTTGGTAGCGTCCAGTGGGCACCAGAGAATGCCGCCGTGTATAACCCGGCATTTGATGTCACGCCTGCGGCGTTGATTAGCGGTTGGGTGTTGGATACTGGCGTGGTGACGCCTGCGCAGGTAAAGGAGGGGATTTTTCAGCCGTAATCTTTGCCGTTGAGGACAAGGTCGCCATAAATGGCGACCTTACAATGGCCTGTAGGGTGCGCATTCATGCGCACCGATAATTACGCCAGGCGCGGATAGGCGTCAGCAATCTTGTCGCCGGTGAAGTTGGCGATCCAACCTTCCTGGTTATCAAAAATACGGATTGCCGTGAAGTGCGGCTCAGAACCCATATCGAACCAGTGCGCGGTTCCCTCTGGCACCGAGATCAGGTCATTCTTCTCACACAAAATCTGATACACCTCATTGCCAATGTGCAGGCAGAACAGGCCAGATCCTTCAACGAAGAAACGCACTTCATCTTCGCTGTGGGTGTGTTCATTGAGGAACTTCTCGCGCAGTACCTGTTTGTTGGGATTGTCCGCACGCATGCTCAGCACATCCCAGCTCTGATAGCCCTTCTCAGCCACCAGACGATCAATCGCATGTTGATACGCTTTGATCACCGTTTCCGCGTCAGGATCGTTACCCAGATCGCGATCCGCTTCCCAGCGTTCAAATCTAACGTTTTTGGCATTCAGTCGCTCGCGAATGGCTTCAGCATCGGTGCTGTGCCACACCGGCTGGCTGGCTTCGGTATCGCTAAAAATGGTCAGTGCACTCATGTTAAATCGACTCCGGTTTAATCTGGGAAAAATCATTCACCTGATGATGACGGCTGGCGTTATCCGCCTCGCCACGAATTAACTGCAATGTGTGCCAACCCGCCTCTGCTGCCGCATCGAGTTCCTGATGAATATCCGACAGGAACAACAAGGAAGAGGGGGCAAGGCCAATCTGTTCGGCAATATTGCGATACGATTGCACTTCACGTTTGGCACCGACAGCCGTATCAAAATAGCCGCTAAACAACGAGGTTAAATCACCTTCGTCGCTGTAGCCAAATAACAGTTTCTGCGCGGGGACCGATCCCGAGGAATAAACGTACAAAGCAATCCCCTGCTGCTGCCAGCGCTCAAATGCGGGCAGCACATCCGGATAGAGATGACCGGTGAACTGACCTTCAACATAGCCTGCGCGCCAGATCATGCCCTGTAGCGCTTTCAGGCCGGGGGATTTGCGGTCCTGATCGATGTAACCCAGCAGCGTAGTGATCACCTCTTCCAGCGTCGCCTGTGGCGCGTCGGACTCGGTGCGTACCGCATTCAGTGCCGCAATCACCTGTTCATCCGCCTGATTCTCGCGGACAAATGTTGCCAGATGCTGGCGCGCATAGGGGAACAGAACGTTGTGCACAAACTGAATATCGCTGGTGGTGCCTTCAATATCCGTAACAATCGCGCGAATCATTTGGCCTCCAGCAGGCGACGGTGTAGTTCACATTCGAACAGAAATTCCAGACCTTCCAGATGACGACGCGCTTCATTGACGTCTTTCCCCCAGCAGGTTAAACCATGGCCACGCAAAAGAAATCCGTATTGCAGCGGCGTATCCGCGGCAAAGGCTTCAATGCGCTGTGCCAACGCATCGATATCCTGGTCATTATCAAACAAGGGAATCGAGACGGTATTGAGGTGTGTGTCTTGACCGGCGAGGGTTTTCTGCATCTCGTAGCCACTCAGCAACAGCGCACTGCCCTTCTCGACCCGTGACAGCACGGTGGAATTAACGGTGTGCGTATGCAGCACGGCCCCCGCTTGCGGGAACAGACGATAGATTAAAGTGTGCAGCCCGGTCTCTGCTGAAGGTTTACGTCCCGAAGGCACAAGATTGCTGGCAATTTCTACCTGAATAAAGTCTTCACGCGTCAGGTTACCTTTGTCTTTGCCTGATGCGCTCAATAAGCAGTATTCCGCATCCTGGCGTACCGACATATTACCGCCGGTGGCAGGCGCCCAGCCTTTGGCGCCAATCCAGTGGCAGGCGGCCACTAAATGTTCCAGTGGGAGAAAATCCGTCATAGCGATGTACAGGCTCCGCAGGTTAGATTTAGACGTCTAAGCGTCTCGATTGCCAAATATTACCATCCTGTTTATAGTGGCAGCAACACAGGGTTTCTCCGCATCGACATTCGCGCTTAAGGCCACTAAATAATGACGCAGCTCAACCTGATCCCCGAGAGCAAATTACCGGCGCTCGGCACCACGATTTTTACCCAAATGAGCGCCCTTGCCGCGCAGCACAACGCCATCAATCTGTCACAAGGTTTCCCGGACTTTGATGGCCCACACTATTTGCAGGAGCGCCTGGCCTATCATGTCAGCCAGGGCGCAAACCAATATGCACCGATGACCGGTGCGTTACCACTGCGCGAAGCGATTGCCGATAAAACCGTTGAGCTTTACGGCCATAAACCCGATGTTAACAGCGATATCACCGTCACTGCCGGTGCAACGGAAGCGCTGTATGCCGCGATTACGGCGTTGGTGCGTCCGGGCGATGAAGTGATCTGTTTTGATCCCAGCTATGACAGCTACGCGCCTGCGGTGCAATTGGCTGGCGGCGTATTAAAACGTATTGCATTGCAGCCGCCAGGGTTTCGCGTTGACTGGCCTGCCTTCCGCAGCCTGTTAAGCGCTAAAACCCGCTTGGTGATCCTGAACACGCCACACAATCCTTCTGCCACGGTGTGGCGTAAGAGTGATTATGCCGAGCTGTGGCAGGCCATCGCCGAGCAGGAAATCTATGTGCTGAGCGATGAAGTTTACGAACATATCTGCTTCGATGAAGAGGGCCATGCCAGCGTATTAGCCCATGCTGAACTGCGTCAGCGCGCCATTGCCGTCTCCTCTTTCGGCAAAACCTTCCACATGACCGGCTGGAAAGTGGGCTACTGTATCGCGCCTGCGGCTATCAGCGCGGAAATCCGTAAAGTGCATCAGTATCTGACGTTTTCGGTCAACACCCCGGCACAGTTAGCAATTGCCGACATGCTGCGTCAGGAGCCGGAACACTATCGCGATTTACCGACGTTTTATCGTGCACGCCGCGATTGTCTGGTGGATGCCTTGTCCTCCAGCCGCTTCAAAGTGCTGCCGTGCGAGGGCACCTACTTTGTATTGCTGGACTACAGCGCGATTTCCGATCTGGATGACGTCAGTTTCTGCCAGTGGCTGACTAAAGAAGTCGGCGTGGCAGCCATCCCGCTGTCGGTATTCTGTGCCGATGCTTTCCCGCACAAGCTGATTCGCCTGTGTTTTGCTAAACAAGAAGCGACGCTTATCGCCGCTGCGGAGCGTTTATGTCAGCTTTAAAAATTACCGTTCTGCAGGAAACCCTGAGCTGGATGGATGGCACGGCTAACTTGCGCCATTTTGACGGCGTGCTGAAAGGCATTGAAGGCCGCGATCTGATTCTGCTGCCGGAAATGTTCACCACCGGCTTTGCTATGGAAGCCGCTGAAAGTTCGCTGCCACAAGAGCAAGTGGTCGAGTGGCTGCACAATCATGCCAAAGCCAGCAATGCGCTTGTCGGCGGGAGTGCAGCCATTCAAACGGAAAAAGGGGCAGTTAACCGTTTCCTGTTGGTGGAACCGAATGGCACGCTGCATCAATACGATAAGCGCCATCTGTTCCGCATGGCGAATGAGCATCAGCACTATGTACCGGGTGAGACGCGTGAAGTGTTTACCTGGCGCGGCTGGCGTATTCTGCCGCAGATTTGCTACGACCTGCGTTTCCCGGTGTTCTCACGCAATCACAACGATTACGATCTGGCACTCTATGTCGCCAACTGGCCTGCACCGCGTGCCCTGCACTGGCAGTCTCTACTGTTAGCCCGTGCCATTGAAAATCAGGCTTACGTGGCCGGTTGTAACCGCGTTGGTAGCGACGGCAACAGCCATCAATACAGTGGCGATAGCCGGATTATTTCGCCATTGGGTGAGATTCTGGCCGCAGGCGAACCTTTCGCCCGCACCCGCCTGGACGCTGAGTTGTCACTGGATGATCTGCAAGCCTACCGCGAACGCTTCCCGGCGTGGCGCGATGCCGATGCATATACGTTGAAGTAATAAAAAACCCCGGCTAGCCGGGGTTTTTTATTTGTCGAAACAGCATTACAAATCGAAGCGGTCCAGGTTCATCACTTTGGTCCAGGCGCCGACGAAGTCATTCACAAACTTCTGTTTGGCATCGCTGCTGGCGTACACTTCGGCTAGCGCACGCAGGATGGCGTTGGAACCGAATACCAGGTCTGCACGTGTTGCGCTGTACTTCACTTCACCACTGGCACGATCGCGGCCTTCAAACAGCTCGCTGCTTTCATCCGTGGCGCGCCACGCGGTGCGCATATCCAGCAAATTAACGAAGAAGTCATTGCTCAATACGCCGACACGATCGGTGAACACGCCATGCTGGCTGCCATCAAAGTTGGTACCCAGCACGCGTAAACCACCGATCAGCACCGTTAATTCCGGTGCACTCAGCGTCAGTTGCTGTGCTTTATCCAACAGCAGGGTTTCGGTAGAAGAACCACCAGCGATACGACGATAGTTGCGGAAACCATCGGCCATTGGCTGCAGCACATCAAACGACTCGACATCGGTTTGATCCTGACGCGCATCCACACGCCCCGCCGTGAACGGTACCTGCACCGCCACGCCAGCGGCGGCAGCCGCCATTTCAATGCCGACACTTCCCGCCAGCACAATCACATCTGCCAGTGAGGCTTTGCCAGACGTTTGCTGAATGTTTTGCAGCGTTGGCAGCACATCGTTGATCACGCTGGCATTGACCGCCCAGCTGTTTTGTGGTGCCAGTGCCAGACGTGCACCGTTAGCACCACCGCGCTTATCACCGCCACGGAAGGTTGAGGCTGAAGCCCAGGCCACAGAGACTAACTGGCTGGCGCTTAAGCCGGATGCGGCAATTTTTGCTTTCAGATCGGTGATATCGTCCGCTGTTGGCTGATGCGTGGCCGCCGGTAACGGATCCTGCCACAGCAGATCTTCCTTCGGCACTTCTGGACCGATGTAACGCGCTTTTGGCCCCATATCACGGTGGGTCAGTTTGAACCAGGCGCGGGCAAAGGCTTCATTGAACGATTGTGGGTCGTTAAGGAAACCGCGTGAAATTTTCTCAAATTCAGGATCAAAGCGCAGCGTGAGGTCGGTCACCAACATGGTGGGTTTGCGCTTCTTCTCCGGATCAAAGGGATCGGGGATAATCGCTTCAGCATTCACCGCTTCAAACTGGATCGCACCCGCCGGGCTGTGAGTCTGTACCCATTCGTATTTGAACAGGTTCTCGAAGAAGTAGTTGCTCCACTGGGTTGGCGTCTGCGTCCAGACCACTTCAAGACCAGAAGTGATGGCGTCAGCACCGGCACCACTGCCGTAACTGCTGTTCCAGCCTAAGCCCTGCGCTTCCAGCGGTGATGCTTCAGGATCGGCACCGACGTGGCTGGCAGCCGCCGCACCGTGCGTTTTCCCCAAGGTATGACCACCGGCAATCAGCGCGACGATCTCTTCATCGTTCATGCCCATATTACCGAAAGTGGCACGAATCGCCGGTGCCGCTGACTTTGGATCGCCGCTGGCTTCAGGTCCTTCCGGGTTAACGTAGATCAGGCCCATTTCGGTAGCACCGACCGGTGCGTTCGCCAGGCTCTCTGGATGACGATGCGCCAGCCACTCTGTCTCATTACCCCAATCCACATCCAGATCCGGTTCCCATACATCTTCACGACCTGCACCGAAACCAAAGGTGCGGAAGCCCGCATTTTCCAGCGAGACGTTACCCGCCAGGATGTAAAGGTCGGCCCAAGAGATTTTCTGGCCATACTTTTGCTTCACCGGCCACAGCAGGCGACGCGCTTTATCGAGGCTGACGTTATCCGGCCATGAGTTAAGCGGTGCAAAGCGCTGCTGACCACGGCCCGAACCGCCGCGACCATCTACGGTACGGTAGGTACCGGCACTGTGCCACGCCATGCGAATGAACAGCCCAATATAGCTGCCCCAGTCGGCTGGCCACCAGGATTGAGAGTCGGTGAGGATGGCACGAATGTCGGCTTTCAGCGCTGAATAGTCCAGCTTGCTGAACTCGTCGCGATAGTTGAAGTTTTCATTTAGGGGATTGGAACGGTTGGAGTGTTGATTCAGCAGATCGACACGCAACATATTTGGCCACCAGTCACGGTTGGATGTCCCGTTTCCTGCGCCGCGTGCCAGTACGCTTTTTTCTTCGGATGCCCCATGATGGAAGGGACATTTACCTGAGGCTGCTACATTATCGTTATCATTTGACATGCTCATTTTCGGCTCCGTTAGCTTCTCGTTGTGCAATTAAGATAACCGCACATAATGATAGCTTAAACTTGGAATAACCGAAGATTTTGATAGTTTTAGTCTTTCAAAAGAAGAGTGTGAAGTGCCACACATAACATCGGCTTGTTGATGGCGAGGTGCGCATAAAGGTGCTCCCTACAGTCCCGCACCAGCGGTCGCCATTTTTGGCGACCGCTGGTGATACAGAGACCGATCAACTCCCGCGATACGTCGACCACGACCACGGCGAAATCAGGAACGGCAGATGAAAATGGCTACCCGCTGTACTAATCACGAAATCAATTTGCGCGCTGACATACAGGGCATCGCGGCCATCCGCGGCAAAGTAGTCACCAATTTCGGCGGTGAGTCGGTAATGGCCCGGTGCCAAGGGTTCTGGCGTGAGATCTTTCAGGCGACCATCACTGTCGGTTTCCCCTTCCGCTAGCGGCAACCAGCCTTCTGGACTGTTCTGCTCCAGTGAAATGGCCACACCAATCGCGGGTTTGCCCAACGCGGTATCCAGAATGTGCGTAGTAATTGTGCTCATACGATGCTCTCCTTTAAGCGTAACAGGGTGATTTCCCGCAACTGCGTCAGCGCTTCTTGCTGCTCGGTTTCATCATCATTGTTGAGCCTGCGCTGCAACTCCGCCAGCATCTCTTCGCCACTGCGTCCTTTGGCACGGATCAAAAACACTCGACCAAAACGCTGCTCATAGGATTGATTGCCCGCCAGCATGGCAAATTGTAATGCGCCATTAGCCTGCTGCATCGCTGACTGCTCATTGCGCGACAACGACGCCTCTTTACCCGCACCTTGCGCTTTTTCACCAATGCGTGGATGAGCATTCAGCGCTTGCTCCAGTTCTGCACGTTGCCAATTCTGCGCCAGGCGATCGGCGGCGCTGTGCAGCGCGGCCAGATCGTCAAAAGGACGTGCAGCAACCACCGCCCGTTGCCAGCTGGGAATCGCCACGCAGTGCGCGATGGCTGCCAGCGCATCGGCGTCAGCGGCCTGATTAAAACTTGCCAGATCCATGCCATCACTCCCTCAACTACGCGCCAGATCGCACACCGCTTGCAGATACGCCTGCACACCATAGGCCACGTCAACCGTTTGTACGGACTCCGCCGGATGATGGCTGATGCCGCGATGATTACGCACAAATAACATCCCAACCGGCCAGCGTTCTGCAATCGCTATCGCATCGTGACCGGCACCGCTCGGCAACGACACACTGCGGCCCTGTACGGTTTCGACGGCGTGGCTCAAGGCCTGCTGTAAGCGCGCATCACAGGTGGTGGCAGCAATGCGATAAAACTCGTTCGAGGTAAACGTCAGGCCACGGCGCAAGGCAATCGCTTGTGCCTGGGTTAACAGCATCGACTGCAAACGCTCCAGCGGCTCATCCACTGGACCACGGACATCCAGCGACAGCTGAACCTCGCCAGGGATAACGTTCACGGCGCCCGGTAAACAGTTTAAGGTGCCGACGGTGGCGACCAGCTGTGGATCTTGCTCACGTGTGGTCTGCTCAACAAACACCATCCATTCCGCCGCAGCGGCCAGCGCATCTTTACGATGTGCCATCGGCACGGTGCCTGCGTGACCCGCTTCACCGATAAAGCTGCAGTTCAGGCGGCGTGCGCCGTTGATGGCGGTGACCACACCCAGCGCCAGATCTTCCTGCTCAAGACAAGGCCCTTGTTCGATATGCAGTTCAAGGTAAGCAGCAATATCGTTCACGTCACGTGCCGCCTGCATAATCTTTGCCGCATCCAGCCCAACATCCTGCATCGCTTCTGCAACCGTAATGCCGTTTCCATCTGGGTGCGTCACCCAGCTTTCTGGCCAGGTGCCGGTAATACCGCGACTGCCCAGCAGCGTGATACCAAAACGCGTGCCCTCTTCATCGCCGAAGCCGACGATCTCAATCGCCAGCGGCAGCCGCTGTTGATGGTCGTGTAACCACTGTACCGTTTCGATGGCACTCAGCACGCCCAGCATGCCGTCATAACGCCCCGCGTTGCGTACGGTGTCGAGATGGGAGCCCAGCAATAGCGCTTTCGCCCCCGGTTCTGCCGCTTCATATCGGCCGCAGATGTTGCCGACCGCATCCTGCCAGGTGGTCATGCCAGCCGCCTGCATCCACTCTGCAACACGGGCGTTGGCGCGAACCTGCTCAGGGGACAAATAGACGCGCGTCAGGCCCTCTTCACTTTCGCTGATCTCAGCCAGTGCATCGCAGCGCGTCATGACACGAGCGGCGGCGGCTTGCGCCTCGCTGGCGGTCATCAGGCTGTTGCTCATGCGTGGCTCCCATAATGAGCCCACGCGGCCTGCAATGCTGCGCCCTGAGTGGAACGGAAACCAACGTGATTGAGCACGGCTTCCAGCGCGCTCAGCGTTTGCATCACGCAATCTTTACGCGCGTTGTAACCCATGGTGCCGATACGCCACACTTTGCCGTGCAGAGGACCAAATGAGGTACCGATCTCAATGCCGAAATCTTCCAGCACCAGCTTGCGCACCTGATCGCCATTCACACCCTGCGGGATCACCACGCCGAGCACATTATTCATCTTGTGTTTCAGATCGCCAAAAGTCTCAAGACCCATGCCCTGAATGCCTTTCAGCAACGCCTCACCGTGCAGTTTATGACGCGCGATACCGTTATCCAGACCTTCCTGCATCATCAGACGTGCGCATTCACGTGCACCGAACAGGGCAGTGGTGGCTTCAGTGTGGTGGTTGAGACGTTCTGGTCCCCAGTAATCCATGATCATGCCGAGATCGAAATAGTTGGAGTAGATCATCTCGTCGTCGCCATCCTGATGATCCGCCGTACGAATGCCTTCTTCGACACACTTACGTTTGCGGATCACCGCTTCCATTTGCGGGCTGAGGGTGATCGGCGAGGTGCCAGAGGGGCCACCCAGGCATTTCTGCATACCTGCGGAAACCGCATCCAGTCCCCACGCATCGGTCTCCAGTGCGTTGCCGCCCAGTGACGCGGTAGCATCGGTATAGAACAGCACACCATATTTCTGGCAGATCGCACCCAGTTGCTCCAGCGGTTGCAGCATGGTGGTGGAGGTATCGCCTTGCACTGTCAACAGCAGACGCGGCTGTACCTTTTTGATCGCATCTTCGATCTGATCCGGCGTGAAGACTTCGCCCCACGGTACCTCAATGGTGTGCACTTCAGCACGGCAACGGCGGGCAATCTCACACAGCAGATGACCAAAGCGGCCAAATACCGGCACCAGCACTTTGTCACCCGGTCGGATGGCGGAGAGCAAAATCGCTTCAATGCCTGCGCGTGACGTGCCATTAATCAGCATGGTCCAGCGGTTTTCGGTACGGAATACGCCACGGTAGAGCGCCATCACTTCATTCATGTAGTGCGTCATCGCCGGATCGTACTGCCCCAGCAACTGGCTCGACATGGCGCGCAGCACGCGCGGATCGGCATTAATCGGGCCAGGCCCCATCAACAGGCGCTGCGGCGGATTGATTTGCGAAAACTGACTGATATCCATGGTGTATTCCTTATTGAAAACTTAGAGGCGCACGGTCGAAATAAACTGCTTCAGCTCAGCGGTTTGCGGGTTAGCGAACAACGTTTTGCTGTCGCCCTGCTCCCAAACGCGCCCCTGATGCATAAAGACCACGCGATCGCCCACATCACGGGCGAAGTTCATTTCGTGGGTAACGAGGATCAGCGTCATGCCTTCGGCAGCGAGTTGCTCCAGCACTTTCAGCACTTCCCCCACCAGCTCGGGATCGAGCGCCGAGGTGATTTCGTCACACAATAAAACTTTCGGCTGCATCGCCAGCGCACGGGCGATCGCCACGCGCTGCTGTTGGCCGCCCGATAAATTGGCCGGGTAATAATTCAGACGCTCGCCGAGGCCGACTTTTTCCAGCATCTGTGCCGCCAGTTCACGGCATTCGGCCTCACTCTTTTTCAACACGCGACGCGGGGCAAGCATCACGTTTTCCAGTGCGGTCATGTGCGGGAACAGGTTAAAGTTCTGGAACACCATCCCTACCGAGCGGCTAATTTCGCGCGCTTGTGATTCACGGTCAGTGATGGTCATCCCGCCGAGTTTGATGCTGCCTTCCTGATAGCCTTCCAGCCCGTTCATGCAGCGCAGCAAGGTGCTTTTGCCTGACCCGCTGCGGCCGATGATCGAGATCACTTCACCGTGATCGACGTCGAGATCGACGCCTTTCAACACATGGTTGTCGCCGTAGTACTTCTGTACCTGATTAATGGTGATGAGCGGCATTGAATTTTTTCTCCAGGTACTGGCTGTAACGCGACAGCGGATAACACATCAGGAAGTAACCCAGCGCCACCAGGCCAAACACCTTGAAGGGCTGATACGTCACATTGTTCAAAATGGTGCCGGCTTTGGTCAGCTCAACGAAGCCGATGATCGACGCCAGTGCGGTGCCTTTAATCACCTGCACCGCAAACCCCACGGTGGGCGCGATGGCGATACGAATCGCTTGCGGCGCCACAACGCGGTACAACGTCTGTCCAAAATTCAGGCCGAGGCAGCGTGAAGCTTCCCACTGGCCTTTCGGCAAGGCACGAATACTGCCGTGCCAGATATCCACCAAAAATGCGCTGGTGTAGAGGGTTAACGCCAGTGAGGCTGCGGTCCAGGGTGCCACGTCAATGCCGAACAAGCCCACGCCAAAGAAGGCAAGAAACAGCTGCATTAACAGCGGGGTGCCCTGAAACAGCTCGGTGTAGCAGCGAATCACGCGCGTCAGCCAGTGGCGCTTCAACAGGCGTAAAAACAGCAGCGGTAAGGTCACCAGCGTGCCGCCAAAGAAGGCCACCAGCGACAGTAAAATCGTCCAGCGCGCCGCCAGCAGCAGGTTGCGCAGGATGTCCCAGTCGGTAAACGTTGTCATGCGGGCTGCGCTCCAAACCATTTACGTCCCAGCGCCAGCAGCAGCTGTCGCATGGCAATCGACAACGCCAGATAGATCAACGTGGTCACCAGATAGACTTCAAAACTCAAAAAGGTACGCGACTGAATCAGGTTGGCGGCGAAGGTCAACTCTTCATAAGACACCTGAGACACCACCGAAGAGCCGAGCATCACAATGATGCACTGGCTCACCAACGCTGGATAAATACGCTGCAGCGAGGGCGGCAACACCACGCGAATAAAGGTCTGGGTACGACTTAAACCCAATACCCGGCCCGCTTCCCACTGCCCGCGCGGCGTCACCTGAATTCCGGCACGAATAATTTCGGTGCTGTAGGCGCCGAGGTTAATCAACATCGCCAGCAAAGCAGCTTCGCCCGCCGTCAGTTTCAGACCAAGATTGGGCAAACCAAAGACGATAAAGAACAGCTGCACCACGAATGGCGTGTTACGAATCAGCTCGACATAGACGCTCCAGATACGGCTTGCCCAACTCGGTTTGCCACTGCGCAACGCCGCACCGAGAATGCCCAGGCTAACGCCGCCTACCGTGGCTAATACTGTTATCTGAATCGTGACCCACAGCCCGGCCAGCAACTCTGGCCAGTGCGGCCAGAGATCTGCAAAATTGAGTTGCCCAATCATCGTGTTATGCGCCGAGGTTGGCTGGCAGTGGTGCTTTCAGCCACTCTTCCGACAGCTTGTTCAGGGTGCCGTCTTTGATCCCCTGCTCAATCAACGCATTCACTTTGTCTTTCAGCGCCGGCTCGTCCTTCTTCAGGCCGATAAAGCACGGTGAATCTTTCAGCATGAACTGTGGCACTGGCGCTTTTTCCGCGTTCTGGCGGGCAATCGCAGCAACCACCAGGTTGCCAGTGGCAACATATTGCACCTGTCCAGACAGGTAAGCCGAGAGCGTGGTGTTGTTATCTTCATAACGTTTCACCTGCGCATCTTTCGGAGCAATATCGCTTAACACCATGTCTTCTACCGCACCGCGGGTGACGCCGATGGATTTGCCGCTCAATGCTGCGGCATCCTTCAGTGGCTCACCTTTCGGACCGAATACGCCGAGGAAGAACGGTGCGTAAGCACGGCTGAAATCGATCACTTTCTCGCGCTCGGCGTTTTTACCCATGCTCGAAATCACCAGATCGACTTTATCGGTTTGCAGATAAGGCACACGGTTGGCACTGGATACGGGAACCAGCTGCAACTTCAGTTTCATCTGCTTCGCGAGGTATTTGGCCATATCGATGTCGTAGCCTTGTGGCTGCAAATCGGTACCCACTGAACCAAACGGCGGGAAGTCCTGAGGCACCGCAACGCGGATCACGCCACGCTTTTGGATATCCTGCAGCTGATCCGCCATGGCGCTGCCAACCTGAGCCATCAACAATGCTGCGCCTGCCACTGCCAGTAAAACTTTCTTCATTATGCACCCCGGTGAGTTTTCGTGAAACAAAAGATTCTTGATAAATCGATTTGCAACTAATGTGCCAACCGAACGCAAGAGGAGTAAATGTCCGAAAAATCGAATAACCGCTGAGTTTTGGGTAAAAAAAACGGGCTTATAGCCCGCAAACTTTTACGATCAAAAAAGGTGCAAGGCACCAATATGGTGCCCCTTATCGGTGTTCTAATTCATCAAGGTGTTGATAAAGGTCGGCTATCTGATGGATACGCTGGCGACCCTGAGACAACATTTCATGCAGTAACGCATTGGCCAGCAGATTGATCAGACTCATCGCTGAGGCATAACTATCAAAGGCGGAGACACTATCCAGTGGCGCGCATAATTGCCAGGACGCCAGCGTGATGATGCCCTGCGCCTGCGGCTCACACAGCGCCAGCACGGGAATATTGCTCTGCTGCAGTTGCTGCATCAGCGGGCGAATAATGCGTGGTCGCCGGCGAAACGCCATCACCACCACCATGTCCTCTGGGGTGATATCCACCAGCTCTTCGCCCAGCGTCTGACCAGGCTGCGGCAACACGTGCACCTGCGGGCGCGCCTGCATCAGCTGCTGACGCAGGTGCAAGGCCACCGGATAGGCGTTACGCATACCGATGATAAACACCCGTTTTGCCGCCCCCAGCGCCTGAATCACCTCGCCAAATTGCTGGGGATCGATGCTGTTGACCCACTGCGTCAGGTTAGCCATCTCCTGCTTATAGTGACGTGACAACAGCGTGTTACCTTGCACCGCATCACGGTTATCGGTCAGTGGCATGCCGCTTTGGCGCAACACGCGTAACTCGTCGCGCATGTCCTTGTATTTCTCATAGCCCAAACGTTTGAACAGGCGGCTGACTGTGGCCTTAGATACCCCGCTAAGCCTTGCCAGCTCTGCGCTGTTGTAGCTAATCAGGTCATCAAAATGGTCAAACACAAAATCAGCAATGCGCTGCTCTTGCGGCGACAGTTGCGGATAGTGACTGCGAAGGCGTTCATCAAGCTGTTTCATCATTGGTCCTGTAACTTTCGTTTCACCACAAGCTAGCATAAATCGATCCAGATTAGGTGTTCGTCTAAAACTGGAACAGCTCTTGCTTGAATCTTTTCACCAACGGGCTAAGTCGGCTGGTGCGCATAAATGCGTACTCTACAAAAAAGACTGTGCAACCGTAGGGTCGCCATTAATGGCGATCGCTAACAATGCGCGCGCAAATACGCACCCTACAAAGCAATATTTGAGAAGAGTTGATTATGATACAGAGCAACATGGCCCCGCTTGGAATGGCCGTCACCCCACATCATCTCGCCAGTGAAAGCGCTCTCGCGGTGCTGCGCGAAGGCGGGAGCGCCATTGAAGCGATGGTCGCTGCCGCTGCGACTATCGCGGTGGTTTATCCGCACATGAACGGCTTAGGCGGCGATGGCTTTTGGCTGGTCGTTCCGCCAAATGGCGACCCGATTGCCATTGATGCCAGTGGTGCAGCTGGTGCGCTGGCGCATCTCGACTTCTATCATGGTGAAAGTCACATCCCACATCGTGGCCCGAAAGCGGCGTTAACCGTCGCGGGCACGGTGAGTGGCTGGCAGGAAGCGTTAACGCTGGCGGCTGAACTGGGTGCTACTCCACTGCCGCTTTCGCGTTTACTGCGCGACGCTATCCGTTATGCCGCCGACGGTATTCCCGTCACCACCTCACAAGCTGCCGCCACCGCTGCCAAGCAACATGAGTTGCTGCACCAGCCTGGTTTTGCTGCCACCTTCTTACCCGACGGCACCGTGCCCGCGGCAGGCAGTCGCTTCACCCAGCCTGCGCTGGCCAATACGCTCAGCCTCCTCAGTGAGCAGGGTTTAGAGAGTTTCTATCGCGGCGAACTGGCACATCATCTGGCGCGTGAAATGACCGCGCTTGGTATGCCCATCACGCTGGAAGATTTGCAAAAGCAGCAGGCGCGTCGCTGTACGCCACTGCATCTGGCACACAGCGAGGGTGATGTCTGGAATATGACGCCGCCCACGCAAGGACTGGTATCGCTGGCGATCCTGGGCATCACCGATCGCCTGAATATGGCAGAGGCGGATGAAGCCCAAACTGTGCATCGCATCGTTGAAGCCACCAAAAAAGCCTTTGCGCTGCGTGACAAACACATCACCGATCCCCGCCACATCGACTTCAATGTGCAGGATCTGCTGGATGCTGAACACCTCGCCTCACTGGCGGCACAGGTTGATGATCAACAAGCGGCACCCTGGGGCACCGGAAAAGGGCCTGGCGATACCGTGTGGATGGGCGTGATGGACAGCAGCGGTCTGGCGGTCTCCTTTATCCAGAGTATCTACCATGAATTTGGCAGCGGCGTGGTGCTACCCGGCACCGGCATCACCTGGCAGAACCGCGGTGCCGCATTCAGCCTGCAGCCAGGCCACATGCTGGCGCTGGCACCCGGCAAACAACCGTTCCACACCCTCAATCCCGCAGCCGCTCGTCTCAAAGATGGCCGCACCATGGTGTACGGATCGATGGGCGGCGATGGGCAGCCACAGACGCAGGCCGCCATCTTTACCCGTCATGTGATCCAGGGCCAGCCATTGCAGCAGGCCGTGAGTGCGCCGCGCTGGTTGCTGGGACGTACCTGGGGCCAGTCCTCTGACTCACTCAAACTGGAATCGCGCATCGCACCTGAAACGGTAGAGCAACTGCGTCAGCTCGGTCACGAAGTGGAGTTATTGCCCGACTTCAGCGAAGTGGTCGGCCATGCAGGGGCGATAGTCAGACACAATAACGGCATGCTGGAAGGTGCGTTCGATCCACGCAGCAACGGCAGCGCCGCCGGTTTCTAAGGAGATAACGATGAGTACACAACCGGACTGGGCCACCTATATCGCCCAAATGGAACAGATCCTGGCACTGGAGTTAGATGACGCACGCCGTGCCGAACTGCTCATCCAGTTTAACCGTATCGCGGCCATGGCCGAGCCATTGATGGCCTTCCCGCTTGATGATCGACTGGAAGTGGCAGGAGTATTCCATCCATGAAACTGGCCTCGCTATCGATCAAAGCCTTAAACCAGGCCCTGAATCAGGGTGAGATCTCCGCCCGTGAGGTGGCTGAACAAACGCTGAATGCCATTGAGCAGCATAATCCGGCGATCAACGCCTGGACCGAAGTCACCGGGCAGCGCATGCTGCGTGAAGCCGAACAGGTTGATGGGCAACGCCAACGCGGTGAAGTGTTACCGGCTCTGGCTGGCATTCCTTATGCGGTGAAAAACCTGTTTGATGTTGCCGGGCACAGCACCCTGGCCGGTGCCAGCCTGTTCAGTGAGCGCGCAGCGGCACGCGAAGATGCCTGGGCCGTCAGCAAGTTGCGTCAGTCTGGCGCCCTGCTCTCCGGCATGCTCAACATGGATGCCTACGCATACGGTTTTACCACTGAAAATACCCACTACGGTGCCACCCATAATCCCCGCGATCTGACTCGGATCGCTGGCGGATCTTCAGGTGGTTCTGCTGCAGCGGTGGCGGCGGGCTTAGTGCACTTCTCGCTGGGCACCGATACCAACGGTTCGATCCGTGTGCCTGCCTCGCTGTGTGGTATCTATGGCCTGAAGCCGACCTTTGGTCGTTTGTCACGAAGCGGCAGCCATCCGTTTGTTGCCAGTCTCGATCATATCGGTCCCTTTGCCCGCTCAGTCGAGGATCTGACACTGGTGTATGACGCGCTGCAAGGTCGTGACCCTGCTGATGCCTTCCAGTCTGAACAGCCTTTGGCTCCGGCCAGTGATGGTTTAAGCAAAGGCGCTGAAGGCATACGCAGTGCGGTGCTGGGCGGTTTCTTCTCTACCTGGTGCAGCGATGAAGCACGTGCTGCCGTCACGGCGGTGGCGCAAGCGCTCAATGCCAGTGAAGAGGTGACCATGCCGAATGCGGAAATCGCCCGCTCAGCGGCCTTTATCATGACCGGTGTGGAAGGCGGAAATCACTATCTGCCGGCGCTGCGGAGGATGCCAGAGCAATTTGAACCTAACTCGCGCGAGCGCCTGCTGGCAGGTGCCATGTTGCCTTCCGCCTGGTATGTGCAGGCTCAGCGTTTCCGTCGCCACTTCCAGCAGCAAGTCTTACCGCTGTTTGAGCAGTTTGATGTGCTGATCGCACCTGCCACGCCCTGCACGGCCACCACTATCGGACAAGAAACCATCCATATAAACGGTCACGATTTGCCAACGCGCGCCAGCATGGGCATGTTAACCCAGCCAATTTCATTCCTCGGTCTGCCGGTGTGTACCGTTCCGTTGCAAACCGCCAGTGGATTGCCGATTGGCCTGCAGCTGATTGCGGCTCCGTTTAAAGAACACCTGGCGCTGCGCGCAGCCTGGGCACTCCAGCAGCAGGGGCTGACCCTGCCACAAACCACCTTAATGGACGCTTAACCATGAAAGCTGAACATATTGACCGTCCGGCCGTGCTCGCCGAAGTGACCGCCGCGTTTTACCGCTACGAAGAGGCGCTGGTGAGTAACAATGTTGAGGTGCTGGATGAGTTGTTCTGGCACGATGAGCGTACCGTACGCTTAGGTGCCGGTGAGAATCTTTATGGTATTGATGAGATTCGTGCGTTTCGCGCCGCACGCCCCTCTAAAGGTTTGGATCGCACCTTGCGTAACACCGTGATCACCACCTTTGGCGATGACTACGCGGTGTGCAGTACCGAATTCACCCGCGAGGGCGTGGAGAAGATTGGCCGCCAGCAGCAGACGTGGATCCGCATGCCTTATGGCTGGCGTATTGTGGCTGCGCAGGTGAGTTTGATGAGTTGATTGCAGGGTCAGCATGAATGCTGACCTGAAAGTCCTGGTGCGCGTTAGTGCGCACCCTACAAACCTATCTGATTACACGTTCGGGGCAGGATGCGTTTTCATCCAGTGCTCCGCAATCTGCTGGCGCGTACACACCCACACATTTTCATGCTGCTGGATGTGGTCGAGGAAGCGTTGCAGGGCACGGAATTTGCCCGGACGCCCCAACAAACGACAGTGCATGCCAATCGACATCATTTTCGGCGAAGTGTCACCCTCTTCATACAGCACATCAAAAGTGTCGCGCAGATAGACAAAGAATTGCTCCGCGGTATTGAAACCCTGCGGCGAGGCAAAGCGCATGTCATTACATTCCAGCGTGTAGGGAATGATCAGGTGCGGTTTGACGGTGCCATCCTGGCAGGTCACTTGCGTCCAGAACGGTAAATCGTCACCGTAGTAGTCGCTGTCATAACTAAAGCCGCCCTGCTCCACCACCAGACGGCGAGTGTTTGGACTGTCGCGCCCGGTATACCAGCCCGTAGGCGCTTTACCGAACAGATCGCGCAACACATCCACCGCCTGCTGCATGTGCTGGCGCTCAGTTTTGGCATCCATCCCCTGATAATGAATCCAGCGCCAGCCATGACTGACCACATCGTACTCGGCGGTTTTGATCGCCTCGACGATCTCGGGATGACGCGCCAGCGCCATCGCAACGCCAAATACCGTTAACGGCAGACCACGCTTTTGAAACTCATTATGAATGCGCCAGAAACCGGCACGTGAACCGTACTCGTACAGTGAATCCATTGACATGTGGCGATCGGCATAGCTGGCTGCACCGATAATGTCCGAAAGGAACTGCTCCGAACCGGCATCGCCGTGCAGCACGTTATTTTCCGCACCCTCTTCGTAATTGAGGACAAACTGCACCGCCACCTTTGCCTTACCTGGCCATTGTGCATGCGGGGGGTGACCCGCATAACCAATCAGGTCACGCGGATAGTTTTTGTTGAAGCTGTACTCTTTCTTTTCAGATACATCACTCATTCTGCAAATTCCTTAGTCAGTCCTCAACCAGCCCTTAGTTTAGGTGCTGAAATGCACCGCTGAGCGGTTTTTCAATCGGGTAATCCAAATCACCGTGTTTGCTGGTGCCGAAGCCCAGTGCCACCAGCGACTCCACCATTTTTACCGCGGCACTGACGCCATCAATGACCGGCATACCTAACTCTTTAGTGAGTTCCTGAGCCAGTGACGCCATGCCCCCGCAGCCCAATACAATCGCGCCACTGCCGTCTTCGCGTTTCGCCTGAATACAGCGCTGGCGTACCTTCTCTTGCGCCACACCGCTGCCATCTTCCAGGGCCAGTACCGGTAAATCGATCGCGTGTAATGCTGCACAGTGATGGGTAAAACCATACTGCTGTAATAAATGACGCGCGATCACCAAAGTGCGTGGCAGCGTGGTGACAATGGAAAAACGCGTTGCCACCAGGGTAGCGGTATGCATTGCGGCTTCCGCAATCCCGATCACCGGACCGCTGGCAAGTTCACGCGCCGCCAGCAATCCCGGATCGCCAAAACAAGCAATCACATGGCCGCTCACACCCTGTGCTTTTCCGAGCCTGACCTGTTCCAGTACGCCCACCGCGGCAATCGCTTCATCAAAGTGGCCTTCAATGGACGGTACGCCTTGGCTTGGACACACCGCCAAAATTTCCGTGCCCGGTGCGGCCACCGCACGCGCCGCGGCGCCGATGGTTTCTGTCATTGCCTGGCTGGTATTGGGGTTGATCACCTGAATCACTGTCATGATGCGGCTCCTTTGTGACCGGAAAATAACCGGGTGAAATCAGGCAGCGTTTCGCCACTGCGTTCAAAGTGCAGGCTGGAAACAATGTGTTCAAAATGATGCTGTAAGGCCTCAGTAAGCGCCTGCAGATCTTTCTTTCGCAACAATTCCACCAGTCGATCGTGGTGATCGCAGCGACAACCTCGCTGCCAGGGCGCACCATAGGCGGCAATCACCAATGAAGAACGCTGCGTCAGGCGCGTCACCATGTCAGTGAGTACCTGATTGCCGGAAATCGCCTGCAGCTGAATATGAAAAGCGGCAGATAAACGAATGGCAGCAGCACCATCGTGCTGTTCATGCGCCTGCTGCTCTTCCTCAATCAAGCTGTTGAGCGCAGCAAGGTGCGGAGGCTGCACATGCGCCAGTACCGCCGGTAAATTTGCACACTCCAGCAAACTGCGCGTAGCGAAGATGTCGCGCGCCTCCTCCACACCAGGCGTGGCGACCTGTGCACCACGCCTGGGCGAAAGCGTGATCATTTGCACCGCCGCGAGGCGTTGTAACACTTTACGGATACCGGTGCGGCTCACACCAAATACTTCAGAAAGTGCCTCTTCTGGCAATTTACTGCCCGGCGGCAGTTGATGTTCCACAATGGCGTTCAGCAACGCCTGATAGATGGGTTCGTCGCGATCATTCAGATCGGCAGCCGTTTTCTGGCCTGTTTCGCTCTTCATTACCTGCTCCGGCAAGTGACTGTGCATAGCACATCGTATACGTGAAATTAATTTTTTGTATACAAGAAATCAATTCTGGCCTGGATCCTGCAATACCGTTTCACGCAGTGATTATTCTTCCCATGTTGTTAGAGGAGCAGGTTTCATGCCAAATCAGTCTGAAGTGACCTCTGGGGTCAACGCCCATTACAGTCCACGTCTGTGCAATGAGGATCTGGCGCCCACCCGCGACCAGAACTGGTCGTGGTACAACATCTTTTCTTTCTGGATGTCCGATGTGCATAGCATGGGCGGTTACGTGGTGGCTGCCAGCTTCTTTACTCTGGGCCTGGCCAGTTGGCAGGTGCTGTTGTGCCTGCTGGTCGGCATTTGTATTGTGCAGTTGTGCGCGAATCTGGTGGCAAAACCCAGCCAGATGGCAGGTGTGCCTTACGCGGTGATTTCGCGTCAGGCGTTTGGTGTGTTTGGAGCCAATATCCCGGCGGTGATTCGCGGCTTGATCGCCTTCGCCTGGTACGGGATTCAGACCTATCTGGCGGCCAATGCGCTGATGCTGGTGCTGCTGAAGTTCTTCCCTTCCCTGAGCGGCATGACGCAAAGCAGCTGGCTCGGTTTGTCACAACTCGGCTGGTGCTGTTTCGGTGTGATGTGGTTCCTGCAGGCTATGGTGTTCTGGCATGGCATGAGCGCGATTAAACGCTTTATTGATGTGGCGGGTCCGGCCGTGTACGTGGTGATGGTGGCATTAGCCGGTTGGATTGTATACAAAACCGGTTTTGACGGTATCTCCTTCACGTTGGCCAGCAAGCAACTGAGTACCGGTGAGCAAACCTGGCAGATGATCACCGCCACCGCGCTGGTGGTCTCGTACTTCTCGGGTCCGTTGCTCAACTTTGGTGACTTCTCCCGCTACGGTAAAAGCATGGGCGAGATCCGCCGGGGTAACCGCTGGGGCCTGCCGTTCAACTTCCTGCTGTTCTCGATTGTGACGGTGGTGATCGTCTCGGGTACGCAGTCCCTGTTTGGCCGCATGATTACCGATCCGATTGAGACGGTAAGTATGGTCGGTAACGATGTTGCGGTGGCGATTGGTTTGCTGACGATGATTATTGCGACCATCGGCATCAATATCGTGGCGAACTTTGTGTCACCGGCATTTGACTTCTCGAACTGTTCACCACAGAAGATTAGCTTCCGCACCGGTGGCATGATTGCTGCGGTGGGCTCTGTGCTGTTGACCCCGTGGAACCTGTTCCAGTCACCTGAATTGATTCACTACACGCTGGATGTACTGGGCTCATTCATCGGCCCATTGTTTGGCATCCTGATTGCGGATTTTTACCTGATTAAACGCAGCAAGGTGTATGTAGATGATCTGTTCGATGACACGCCTAAAGGTCGTTACTGGTATCGCGGTGGCTTTAACCCGAAAGCGATTGCAGCTTTGTTGCCGTCAGTGGGTATCTGTCTGGTGATCAGCTTTATCCCTTCGCTGCATGCAGTGGCGAATTTTAGCTGGTTTATCGGCGTGGCACTGGGTGCGGGCTGTTATCGTTATCTGGCGCGTGCCGATCGTGAAGTCTCAGTGGCGGCCTATCGTCAGGAAGTGGCGGTGCAGAAAGATTGATAAGGTGGTCGCCATGAATGGCGACCCTACGTCCCCAAGAGACGTCAGGTGTTTCGAACGGGTTGAGAAAAGCAAAAAGCCGATGCATTTCTGCATCGGCTTCTTTAATGATTGGCGGAACGGACGGGGCTCGAACCCGCGACCCCCTGCGTGACAGGCAGGTATTCTAACCAACTGAACTACCGCTCCGCGCTTTGTTCCCCGTCGAGAACGAGGCGGATATTAATGGTCGCCTCATCACCCGTCAACGATTTTTCTGCCAGAAAAGTTCGTTTGTTGTTTTTTTCATCTTAACGCCGCTTTTCCACGCAAAATCATCTGCTTCAGGCACGCCACAGGCAGCTTCCGCCCTTTTTCAGTACTAAGTCGAGGCGACTCTCGTGTGCGACAATTTCTTCATCGCTCGCACTCACCACACGTAAGCCCGAACTGGGGCGCGCAATCCGTTGAATATTGTCACCTGAGCTTTGACTGCTTTGCTCCCCTTCGACGGAAAATGCCAGCGACGTTTGCCCACCGGTCATCATCAGGAACACTTCAGCCAAAATCTCGGCATCGAGTAATGCGCCGTGCAGCGTACGCTTGCTGTTGTCGATTTCGTAGCGATTACACAACGCATCAAGACTGTTACGCTTGCCCGGGTACATCTTACGTGCCATCGCCAGACTATCGGTGACCTGACAGAAGGTATCCGTTTTACCGATACCCCGGTTCAGCATGCCAAATTCGTAATCCATAAAGCCGATATCGAACGAGGCGTTGTGGATCACCAGTTCCGCCCCCTGGATATACGCCAGGAACTCATCGGCAATGTCGGCGAACATCGGTTTATCCGCGAGAAATTCATCCGCAATACCATGTACACCAAACGCTTCCGGATCCACCAGCCGATCGGGCTTGAGATACATGTGGAAGTTGTTACCGGTCAGGCGGCGGTTGATCACTTCAACAGCACCGATTTCGATGATGCGATGCCCCTCATAGTGCACACCGATCATGTTCATGCCGGTGGTTTCAGTATCGAGGACGATCTGGCGGTTATTTGCAGTGCTCATAGGACTCGTTTTATGTCAGACTTGGCGTTTTGTCAGAAGGAAGTCTACCAGAGATGCGCAAACAGGTAGAAATATTCACCGATGGATCCTGCCTCGGCAATCCGGGCCCTGGCGGCTTCGGCGCGATTTTACGCTATGGTGCCCATGAAAAAGAGTTCAGCACCGGCTATCGCCTCACCACCAACAACCGTATGGAAATGATGGCAGCGATTGTGGCTCTGGAAGCGCTGACGCAATCCTGTGAAGTGGTGCTCAGCACCGATAGTCAGTATGTGCGTCAGGGCATCACCAGTTGGATCCATAACTGGAAAAAACGTGGCTGGAAAACTGCCGATAAAAAACCGGTTAAAAATGTCGATCTCTGGAAGCGGCTGGATTTGGCACTCAGTAACCATGAAATCAAATGGGAGTGGGTCAAAGGCCACGCGGGCCATCCTGAAAACGAACGCTGTGACGAATTAGCCCGCAAAGCAGCCGGTAACCCAACGCTGGATGACATCGGCTATCAGGTTGAATCCTGATCCTTCACTTCACGAAACTGGCGCGTGGCGTTGACCGTTTGTCGCAGTTGCGCTTTGTTCAGGCTTTTCTTCATTTTGGTGGGCGTTAACGGGAAAGTCCTTTTACGCGCCACCACAATATTCAAACAGCCGAGCGCTGGCAGGTGCGCACTGATCACCTTACCCCCCTGATGATGCCATGGCACCACCTGAAAACGGGTGCGATACACCACTTCGTAGTTGAGTAAGCTCAGCCAGTCGAGCAGCCGCGTCTGGCTGAACATGCGTCCGCTCCAGGGCGCGCGCGAATGCAGGCCGGGTATGGCTTTGCTGACGCCCAGCAGACTGAACGGGTTGAAGCCGCTGATAATCATCCAACCATCATCAATCAACACGCGATCCACCTCACGCAAGACACGGTGGGGATCCTGGCTCCAGGCTAGCGTATGCGCCATTAAACAGGCATCAATCGATTTCGCTTCAAAGGGTAACTGTGTGGTATTAGCAATAACCTGCAGGTCATCGCCCTCAATGCCCACATTCACCTGATGTGATATGGCACACTGGCTGGTATTGATTTCGGCGCTGAGGCTGCCAAGCTTAAGCATATGAAAGCCATACACCTTTCCAAGATATGGCTGTAATTGCTGGCTGAGCGCATCGCGGAAGTAGTCTCCCCAAGGCATATCGCGCCAGGAGCGTGGTGCAGTCAGAACTTGGCGTGTTTTAGCTGGCTTCATGCTCTACCATCATCCTTTTTCTACGACCTGAGAGGTGTTTATGAATCTTACCAGTATTCCCGCATTGCAGGATAACTACATCTGGACACTGACGGACGATGACAAAAATTGTCTGATTGTCGATCCTGGCGAGGCCCAACCGGTACTGGACAAACTCAGGGTAAACCACTGGAATCCGGTGGCCGTTTTGCTCACCCACCACCATCACGACCATGTTGGCGGTGTCGCAGATTTATTGCAGCACTATCCCGATTTGGCGGTTTTCGGGCCAGAAGAAACCGCAGATAAAGAGGCAAAACAGATTGTCGCCGAAGGTGATGAATTTACGCTGCTGGGGCTAAATTTCCGTGTCATCGCAACACCCGGACACACTTTAGGACATATCTCATATTTCAGTTCACCTTATCTTTTTTGTGGTGACACGATGTTTTCAGGCGGCTGCGGGCGACTCTTTGAAGGCAGCGCTGAGCAAATGTTTGAGTCATTTCAGAAGCTTAATCAGCTCCCCGCTGATACCCTGGTTTGCTGTGCACATGAGTACACTTTATCCAATATGAAGTTTGCTGCGGCTATTCTGCCTCATGACCCGAAAATTTTGGCAAGGTATCAGCAAATTAAGGACTTACGTGCAGAAAATCGCATTACTTTACCCACAAAACTGGCACTTGAGCGGGAAATAAATTTATTTTTGCGCACGCAAGATGCTGATTTGCAAAAGGCTTTAGGGACTAATGTGACATCCGCTCCCTTATGGCAAACATTTGCCGATCTACGCGAGAAGAAAGACCGTTTTTGATATTTCTGGTTGTGTTGTGTGGACCCCTAACGTATAGTTGCTCGTCTTTTAAGCGAACTATTGACACACACATGAAGGCTAAAGCGATATTACTCGCCTCGGTCTTGCTGGTAGGATGTCAGGCATCAAGGAATGACGCCAATATCCCCGTACAGCATGCACAGAGCCTGTCTTCAGCTGGTCAAGGTGAAAATGGAAAGTACGGAGATCGATTGTTGTCGCCGCGATGGCAGGATGATGGAACAAGCCTCGCAGAAGATACTGATCTCTGGAATCACATTAGTGACGAGTTGAAGATGGGGATTCCGGAAAACCCCCGGATCCGCGAACAAAAAACAAAGTTTTTAAGAAATAAGAGCTATCTCCACGATGTAACATTACGGGCAGAGCCGTACATGTACTGGATTGTCGAGCAGATACAGAAACGTAAAATGCCGATGGAACTGGTACTGCTACCCATAGTGGAGAGCGCTTTTGACCCACATGCAACATCTTCTGCGAATGCCGCTGGCATCTGGCAGATTGTTGCACAAACGGGCAAAAACTATGGTTTGAAACAGAACCAATGGTACGACGGACGCCGCGATGTGGTGGCCTCGACCAAGGTTGCGCTGGATATGATGCAGCGTCTGAACGGCATGTTTGACGGTGACTGGTTGTTAACAGTTGCTGCTTATAACAGCGGTGAAGGACGTGTGCTGAAAGCGATTAAACAGAATAAGGCGCGCGGCAAGCCGACTGACTTCTGGCACTTATCGCTCCCCCGCGAGACCACGGTCTACGTACCTAAGATGTTGGCCTTGAGTGATATCCTCAAGAACAACAAGCGTTACGGTATCAAATTGCCGACCCCGAACGAGAGCCGAGCATTGGCGCGCGTGGAAGTGGGACAGCAAATTGAACTGACGCAGGCCGCCGATATGGCCGGATTGTCGCTCAGCAAGTTGAAGAGCTTCAACGCCGGATATAAAAACGGCACCACTGCGCCAAATGGACCGCACTACATTATGGTGCCGAAGTCCAACGTTGCTCAGCTTCGCAATTCACTGGCATCCGGTGATATTGCTTCCGTGCAGCCTACCGAGATGGCGAAAGTCAGCGCGGCAGGAAACAGCTATACGGTACGTAAAGGCGACACCTTGTCGGCAATTGCTAACAAGCTCGGCGTAAGCGTCAGTGCACTGAAACAGCAGAACAATCTGCGCAGCGCTTCAGTTCGTATCGGTCAGACTCTGACCGTAGGCGGCAAAGCAACGCAGTTGGCAGATAACGGCAACAGCATCACCTACCGTGTACGTAAGGGTGATTCTTTTGCCAGTATTGCAAAACGTCATGGCGTGAATACCCAAGACGTGATGCGCTGGAACAGTGACGCTAAAGACATTCAGCCGGGCGACAAGCTCACGCTGTTTGTTAAGAATAGCGCAACACCTGATACTTAATGCGCCGAAAAGGCTGACTTTTGTCAGCCTTTTTCATTTTCTGCGTCAGGATTATCCCATCAAACTTGTTCTTCACCGCCAGGTGCGGCATCAGCGCCCGATATGATGAGTGGAGTTAAATTCCACAAGAAGCGGATTGTGGTCCGAGGCCCGTGTCACCAGTACCGAGGCTTCACTGACTTTCATATCTCGGTAGAAGACAAAGTCTAACGGACGGCCAAACGCTTTACGGCGGTGGTCGTCCGTGAAGTTCACTTCATGCAATGTCATCTCTTCAGCGAAGCGATAAAGCGCATTCATACGCTGGCGGCTCCACGCGTTGAAATCACCAGCCATGATGACCGGCCCACGATGATGCTGGATCTGTTCGCCGATGGGTCCGAGCTGTTTGCTGTAAACATCCACGCCAAGGCTAAAATTCACCGCATGAATGTTCACCACCATCAGCATTTCCCCGGTCGGTAATGGATATGCGGTGACTAACGCCGATTTTGCCAAACGCAGTAAAGGTTCGCGCTCTCGCAGTGGACAGCAATACACAGGGTGCGCAGAAGCCAGCGTCATGACGCCAGAAGGATGTTGAGGTAAGACGAAGGCGGGGACCTGATCGGCCGCCAGATAGTTACTGGTGGCGAATTTGACCAACTCAGGCGTCGTCTGCGCTTCTTGCAGTAAGACCAGGTGTGCATCTTTACCAAAACCTTGCAGCACTGACATCCAGTCTGCCCGCTGCTGCTTAAAGATGTTCCACACTAAAACTCGCAACGCCGGATCCGCAGGTAATGGCGCACCGGGCGGCAGTGCCTGCCCCAGATGCAACATCGCCCCTGGCGGAAATATCCGCTCAGCAGGCTGACCCGCCACGTAACGCATTGCATAAGTTTTCTTTCGCACTTTCCCGCCTGGCTGATTGACGACTACGACTTCACCTGACAGTTATAGGGACTTTGACGCGGGGTTTCAATTGGTGTTGTTGATTGTCGCTATGCGTTTCACAGCATGGAGAGACCACAACCCGCCAGATAGCGGGTTGTGGTGCGTGTTATTGCGTTGCTAATTCCATCCGAGGTTTATCGAGTTGACCACTCAGTCGAACCAGTAGGAGCGCTGCAAACACGATGACCGCGCCAACCCAGGGCGTCTGTGCCAAACCATAATGCTCAACGATATGACCTCCCACTAAAGACCCCAGCGCGATACCGATGTTAAAGGCCGCGATATTCAGCCCTGAAGCCACATCCACCGCGCCAGGTGCATAGTGCTCCGCCTTTTGCACCACATACACTTGCAGACCTGGCACGTTGGCAAAGGCAAAAATTCCCATCACCAAAACCGTCGCCAGCGCCAGATAGTGCATGCTCGCCGTGAACTGGAACACCAGTAGCAACGCCGCAAGTGCAGTAAAAATCAGCGTCAAGGCATGTACTGCCCCACGGCGATCGGCCAGTTTACCGCCCCAGATATTGCCGATAGCCACTGAAATCCCATACCCCAACAAAATCATACTTACCGCTGAAGGAGAGAATCCAGCCAATGACTGCATCATGGGTGCCAGGAAAGTAAAAGCGGTAAACACACCGCCATAGCCCAGTGCCGTAATCGCGTAAATCAACAGCAGGCGAGGGTTCAGCATCACGCGTGCTTGTTGCGACAATGTGGTTACCGGAGGCTGGGCAATGTTACGCGGTATGAGCACCATGCTGCTGACCAAGGCGATCACGCCCAGTAGCGAAACCGCGAGGAAGCTTTCACGCCAGCCAAAATGCTGTCCAATTAACGTGCCTAATGGCACACCTGTCACCAGCGCCACGGTAAGACCACCAAACATAATCGCGATGGCGCTGGCCGCTTTCTCTTTGCTGACCAGGCTGGTCGCAATCGTCGAGCCTACAGAGAAGAAGACACCGTGGGCTAAACCCGTTAACAACCGAGCAATGATCAACGTCTCATAGTTTGGTGCCAGCCATGCGACCAGATTGCCTATCGTAAAGAGCGCCATCAGGCCCATCAGTAGTTGTTTACGCGGCAGTTTACCCGTTAAGGCCGTTAGCACCGGTGCCCCCACTGCCACACCGAGTGCATAGATAGAGACCAGCATTCCCGCTGAGGGCAGCGTAATGCTAAGTTGTTCAGCAATCGTCGGAATCAGTCCGACGATGACAAATTCAGTGGTTCCGATAGCGAAGGCGCTGATGGTCAGCGCCCAGAGTGCAAGTGGCATGATTGACTCCCAATAATGTTTTGATGGGCGCCATTATCGACTCGTGCTTTAATGACAAAAAGGTGCAAAGTAACAATAGACTTTTGCTGTGGAGAGCATAATGAAGGCATCGTCGGATGAACTTAAGGTGTTTATTGCCGTTGTCGAAAGTGGCAGTTTCAGCCGTGCTGCAGAGCAATTACAGATGGCGAATTCGGCAGTCAGTCGTACGGTAAAAAAGCTGGAGAGTAAACTGGGGGTTGCCTTGCTGACGCGCACAACACGTCAGCTGGCACTCACGCATGAAGGAGAACATTACTTCCGACGCGTACAAAAACTGATGCAGGAGATGTCGACAGCAGAAAATGAGTTAGTGGAACGCCAGCTGGCACCGCAAGGCGTCTTACGCATTGATGCTGCTACGCCGGTCATCCTGCATTTGATCCTTCCGATGATTAAGCCGTTTCGCGAACGCTATCCAGACGTCACGCTATCGCTTATCTCCTCGGAGAGTTTTATCAATCTGATTGAGCGCAAAGTGGACGTGGCGATCCGCGCCGGTAATCTGACAGATTCAACGTTACGCGCGCGCTTGCTGTTTATCAGCTATCGCAAACTGGTCGCTACCCCGGCTTACTTAGCAAAATACGGGATCCCCCACTCCACCGCCGATCTGGCTCATCATGAATGTCTCGGGTTTGTCGAACCATTACGTTTGAACCGTTGGCCACTCTCAGACAACGGCCGTGATCTTTATGATATTGAGCCGGGAATGTCATCGAACAGCGGTGAAACAATCAAACAACTGTGTCTGGATGATCAGGGTATCGCTTGCCTGTCGGATTATATGGTAGACAGTGAAATTGCTGACGGGACATTTATAGAAGTGTTAGCGGAACGGCGAGTGCCAGTCGAGATGCCTTTTAATGCGGTCTACTACAGCGACCTGGGCGTCAGTCAGCGCGTGCGTGCATTTATCGACTTTCTTAGCGAGTGGGTCAAGCAACAGCCCTGGCGAATCCAGGGCTGAATGTTGAGGGAATCAATCCCAGTCTGGAGCCAGTCCCTCTGGGCTAACCAAACGCTGCTGGCGATCCAGTGCCGAAATGCGCGCCATATCATCAGCATCCAGAGACAAGTCAGACGATTTCATATTGCTGGCCAAATTTTCTCGCTTTGTTGAAGAAGGAATGACCGCATAGCCTGATTGCATCGCCCAGGCGAGCACAATCTGTGCCGATGTAGCCTGATGCTTATTGGCAATGTCCTGGATAGTGGCATCCTTCAACGCTTCCCCGTATGCCAGCGTCATATAAGACGTGATATGCAATCCTTGCTGCTTCGCGAACGCAACCACTTCTCTGTTCTGTAAGAATGGATGCAGTTCAATCTGGTTGGTAGCGATGTTCTCAATACCTACCGTTGCAATGGCTTCTTTCATCAGCGCAATCGGGAAGTTTGAAATGCCAATCTGGCGTGTCAAACCCGCTTCTTTAGCCGCCATCAATGCCTGCATGCTCTCTTTGACCGAGACTGCAGCGCCAGGCGAAGGCCAGTGAATCAGCGTAAGATCAACATAATCGGTTTGTAGATTAGCCAGGCTCTGCTGAAGACTGGGTATGAGTTTGTCTGCTGACAGATTTTCGATCCAAATCTTCGTCGTGATAAAGAGCTCAGCACGATCAATAGCGCTTTCTGCGATAGCCTGACCAACAGCAGCCTCATTTTCATAGATTTGAGCCGTGTCGATCGCACGATATCCCAGTTCCAACGCGGTCTTAACCGAATGGATTACTACATCATCTTGCAGGCGGAAGGTGCCTAAACCAAAGGCAGGAATAGTCATAATGTCCTCATCGTAGAATGTAATGTTTCGATGGGATGCATTGTGGCAGTTTTACTATTGCTGAAAAATCCGCTTATAAGCACAAGAATATTGCATTTCCGTCAACAATAGGGCGGGAATTTTGGACATGAAAAAGCCCTGACTTATTAAGTCAGGGCTTATCAATTAAGTGGCGGAACGGACGGGGCTCGAACCCGCGACCCCCTGCGTGACAGGCAGGTATTCTAACCAACTGAACTACCGCTCCACCGATACTGTACTGAAGTCAGAAAAACGTTCTGATTTCAGGTGTTTCGCCCTTTCAGTGTCAATTGAAAGGTCACGACCCGATAACGAGTCTTAAATTAATGCCTGGCAGTTCCCTACTCTCGCATGGGGAGACCCCACACTACCATCGGCGCTACGGCGTTTCACTTCTGAGTTCGGCATGGGGTCAGGTGGGACCACCGCGCTAAAGCCGCCAGGCAAATCTTGGTGTTCTGTCCTGTGTCTTTTGCACTGCTGCTGCGTTGGCTGCGTTCGCGCTGCTCAGTCACATACTCATGTATGCTCCTTCACATCGTCTCGCTTGCCGCCTTGCTTCAGCGCAAAATCCTTCGGACTCATGTCCGCAGAACAAAACTAAATCTAAAATCCGGTGAATCAAGCTGAAAATCTACTTTGCGTCTCTTCAAAAACGCCTCTGGCGTTGTAAGGTTAAGCCTCACGGGTCATTAGTACCGGTTAGCTCAATGCATCGCTGCACTTACACATCCGGCCTATCAACGTCGTCGTCTTCAACGTCCCTTCAGGAGCATCAAGTGCTCAGGGAGAACTCATCTTGGGGCAAGTTTCGTGCTTAGATGCTTTCAGCACTTATCTTTTCCGCACTTAGCTACCGGGCAATGCCATTGGCATGACAACCCGAACACCAGTGGTGCGTTCACTCCGGTCCTCTCGTACTAGGAGCAACCCCCCTCAATTCTCCAGCGCCCACGGCAGATAGGGACCGAACTGTCTCACGACGTTCTAAACCCAGCTCGCGTACCACTTTAAACGGCGAACAGCCGTACCCTTGGGACCTACTTCAGCCCCAGGATGTGATGAGCCGACATCGAGGTGCCAAACACCGCCGTCGATATGAACTCTTGGGCGGTATCAGCCTGTTATCCCCGGAGTACCTTTTATCCGTTGAGCGATGGCCCTTCCATTCAGAACCACCGGATCACTATGACCTGCTTTCGCACCTGCTCGAGCCGTCACTCTCGCAGTCAAGCTGGCTTATGCCATTGCACTAACCTCCTGATGTCCGACCAGGATTAGCCAACCTTCGTGCTCCTCCGTTACTCTTTGGGAGGAGACCGCCCCAGTCAAACTACCCACCAGACACTGTCCGCAACCCGGATTACGGGTCTACGTTAGAACATCAAACATTAAAGGGTGGTATTTCAAGGATGGCTCCACGCAGACTGGCGTCCACGCTTCAAAGCCTCCCACCTATCCTACACATCAAGGCTCAATGTTCAGTGTCAAGCTATAGTAAAGGTTCACGGGGTCTTTCCGTCTTGCCGCGGGTACACTGCATCTTCACAGCGATTTCAATTTCACTGAGTCTCGGGTGGAGACAGCCTGGCCATCATTACGCCATTCGTGCAGGTCGGAACTTACCCGACAAGGAATTTCGCTACCTTAGGACCGTTATAGTTACGGCCGCCGTTTACCGGGGCTTCGATCAAGAGCTTCTCCTTGCGGATAACCCCATCAATTAACCTTCCGGCACCGGGCAGGCGTCACACCGTATACGTCCACTTTCGTGTTTGCACAGTGCTGTGTTTTTAATAAACAGTTGCAGCCAGCTGGTATCTTCGACTGCCTTCAGCTCCGTCCGCGAGGGACTTCACCTACCGACAGCGTGCCTTCTCCCGAAGTTACGGCACCATTTTGCCTAGTTCCTTCACCCGAGTTCTCTCAAGCGCCTTGGTATTCTCTACCTGACCACCTGTGTCGGTTTGGGGTACGATTTCGTGTTACCTGGAGCTTAGAGGCTTTTCCTGGAAGCAGGGCATCAGTTACTTCATCACCGTAGTGACTCGTCATCACACCTCAGCGTTAAAAGAGTTCCGGATTTACCTAAAACTCCCGCCTACATGCTTAAACCGGGACAACCGTCGCCCGGATAACCTAGCCTTCTCCGTCCCCCCTTCGCAGTAACACCAAGTGCAGGAATATTAACCTGCTTCCCATCGACTACGCTTTTCAGCCTCGCCTTAGGGGTCGACTCACCCTGCTCCGATTAACGTTGAACAGGAACCCTTGGTCTTCCGGCGAGCGGGCTTTTCACCCGCTTTATCGTTACTTATGTCAGCATTCGCACTTCTGATACCTCCAGCAACCCTCACAGGCCACCTTCAACGGCTTACAGAACGCTCCCCTACCCAACAACGCCTAAGCGTCGCTGCCGCAGCTTCGGTGCATGGTTTAGCCCCGTTACATCTTCCGCGCAGGCCGACTCGACCAGTGAGCTATTACGCTTTCTTTAAATGATGGCTGCTTCTAAGCCAACATCCTGGCTGTCTGTGCCTTCCCACATCGTTTCCCACTTAACCATGACTTTGGGACCTTAGCTGGCGGTCTGGGTTGTTTCCCTCTTCACGACGGACGTTAGCACCCGCCGTGTGTCTCCCGTGATAACATTCTTCGGTATTCGCAGTTTGCATCGGGTTGGTAAGCCGGGATGGCCCCCTAGCCGAAACAGTGCTCTACCCCCGAAGATGAGTTCACGAGGCGCTACCTAAATAGCTTTCGGGGAGAACCAGCTATCTCCCGGTTTGATTGGCCTTTCACCCCCAGCCACAAGTCATCCGCTAATTTTTCAACATTAGTCGGTTCGGTCCTCCAGTTAGTGTTACCCAACCTTCAACCTGCCCATGGCTAGATCACCGGGTTTCGGGTCTATACCCTGCAACTTAACGCCCAGTTAAGACTCGGTTTCCCTGCGGCTCCCCTATACGGTTAACCTTGCTACAGAATATAAGTCGCTGACCCATTATACAAAAGGTACGCAGTCACCTAACAAGTAGGCTCCCACTGCTTGTACGTACACGGTTTCAGGTTCTGTTTCACTCCCCTCGCCGGGGTTCTTTTCGCCTTTCCCTCACGGTACTGGTTCACTATCGGTCAGTCAGGAGTATTTAGCCTTGGAGGATGGTCCCCCCATATTCAGACAGGATACCACGTGTCCCGCCCTACTCTTCGAACTCACAGAAGGTGTGCTTTTGTGTACGGGAGTATCACCCTGTACCCTGCGACTTTCCAGACGCTTCCACTAACACACCAGCTGATTCAGGTTCTGGGCTGCTCCCCGTTCGCTCGCCGCTACTGGGGGAATCTCGGTTGATTTCTTTTCCTCTGGGTACTTAGATGTTTCAGTTCCCCAGGTTCGCCTCGTAACACTATGTATTCATGTTACGATGATGCACAGAGTGCACCGGGTTTCCCCATTCGGACATCGTCGGCTGTAGCGGTTCATATCACCTTACCGACGCTTTACGCAGATTAGCACGTCCTTCATCGCCTCTGACTGCCAGGGCATCCACCGTGTACGCTTAGTCGCTTAACCTCACAACCCACAGGCGTTTTACAACGCATGCAAGCTGCAAGCATTTGAGAGACTCGAACATGTCATCATTCATTTCTTATTACGGAGAAATGAACCGACACGTCGTTTCAATTTTCAGCTTGTTCCGGATTGTTAAAGAGCAATATCTCAAACTCGACGTTACCGTCAGTTTTGAGATATTTCGTGGAGACACCTTTCACCTGTCACCAAGCAAGTGGCGTCCCCTAGGGGATTCGAACCCCTGTTGCCGCCGTGAAAGGGCGGAGTCCTAACCGCTAGACGAAGGGGACACATACATGTCACGACTTCGCAGCCGTCTTGCTCATTACTTTTCTATCAGACAATCTGTGTGAGCACTGCGCGGGAAGGTATCTTCAGGTAAGGAGGTGATCCAACCGCAGGTTCCCCTACGGTTACCTTGTTACGACTTCACCCCAGTCATGAATCACAAAGTGGTAAGCGCCCTCCCGAAGGTTAAGCTACCTACTTCTTTTGCAACCCACTCCCATGGTGTGACGGGCGGTGTGTACAAGGCCCGGGAACGTATTCACCGTAGCATTCTGATCTACGATTACTAGCGATTCCGACTTCATGGAGTCGAGTTGCAGACTCCAATCCGGACTACGACGCACTTTATGAGGTCCGCTTGCTCTCGCGAGGTCGCTTCTCTTTGTATGCGCCATTGTAGCACGTGTGTAGCCCTACTCGTAAGGGCCATGATGACTTGACGTCATCCCCACCTTCCTCCAGTTTATCACTGGCAGTCTCCTTTGAGTTCCCGGCCGAACCGCTGGCAACAAAGGATAAGGGTTGCGCTCGTTGCGGGACTTAACCCAACATTTCACAACACGAGCTGACGACAGCCATGCAGCACCTGTCTCAGAGTTCCCGAAGGCACCAAAGCATCTCTGCTAAGTTCTCTGGATGTCAAGAGTAGGTAAGGTTCTTCGCGTTGCATCGAATTAAACCACATGCTCCACCGCTTGTGCGGGCCCCCGTCAATTCATTTGAGTTTTAACCTTGCGGCCGTACTCCCCAGGCGGTCGACTTAACGCGTTAGCTCCGGAAGCCACTCCTCAAGGGAACAACCTCCAAGTCGACATCGTTTACGGCGTGGACTACCAGGGTATCTAATCCTGTTTGCTCCCCACGCTTTCGCACCTGAGCGTCAGTCTCTGTCCAGGGGGCCGCCTTCGCCACCGGTATTCCTCCAGATCTCTACGCATTTCACCGCTACACCTGGAATTCTACCCCCCTCTACAAGACTCTAGCCTGCCAGTTTCGAATGCAGTTCCCAGGTTAAGCCCGGGGATTTCACATCCGACTTGACAGACCGCCTGCGTGCGCTTTACGCCCAGTAATTCCGATTAACGCTTGCACCCTCCGTATTACCGCGGCTGCTGGCACGGAGTTAGCCGGTGCTTCTTCTGCGGGTAACGTCAATCGATGAAGCTATTAACTTCACCGCCTTCCTCCCCGCTGAAAGTACTTTACAACCCGAAGGCCTTCTTCATACACGCGGCATGGCTGCATCAGGCTTGCGCCCATTGTGCAATATTCCCCACTGCTGCCTCCCGTAGGAGTCTGGACCGTGTCTCAGTTCCAGTGTGGCTGGTCATCCTCTCAGACCAGCTAGGGATCGTCGCCTAGGTGAGCCATTACCCCACCTACTAGCTAATCCCACCTGGGCACATCCGATGGTGTGAGGCCCGAAGGTCCCCCACTTTGGTCCGAAGACGTTATGCGGTATTAGCTACCGTTTCCAGTAGTTATCCCCCTCCATCGGGCAGTTTCCCAGGCATTACTCACCCGTCCGCCACTCGTCACCCGAGAGCAAGCTCTCTGTGCTACCGTTCGACTTGCATGTGTTAGGCCTGCCGCCAGCGTTCAATCTGAGCCATGATCAAACTCTTCAATTTAAAGCTTGATTTGCTGCAACAAGTGCAGCGATGCTCATCTGTAAAACGTCATAATGAATTTCATTATGTGTTCACTCGTGAGACTTGATATTTTTTACGTCCGGAGACGTTGATATCAATCCTGCGAGTGCCCACACAGATTGTCTGATAAATTGTTAAAGAGCGGTGCAATCAGCGCCTTAAGCTGCTGTTGCGAGGTGGCGTATATTACGCTTTCCTCCTTCAGAGTCAAACACTTTTTTCAGCGTTTTTCATCTGGCGGGGTGAATCACTTCACTCCCTGCTGAGCCGTCTGCGTTGCCGCTTTGCCGTCTCAGTGGTGGCGCATTATAGGCAGACTCTGAGGAAGCGCAAGCGTAAATTTCAACTTTTTTACTGTTCGATTAAGTTTTGTGCAAAAGGCCCGTTTTTAGGCCTTTTTCAGTCGTCCAGGTAACTCTGCCAGACTATTAAGCACCCAATCGGCCGCAGCCTCACCTTCGGCAGTTACCGGTTTTCCGCTGCGCACCAGCACTTTTGTACCCACACCCGCCGCCTGCGCAGCCTGCATATCTTCTATTTTGTCACCTACCATATAAGAAGCAGCCATATCGATGTTCAGATGCTTCTGTGCAGACAGCAGCATGCCGGGTTGCGGCTTACGACAATCACACGCCTGGCGATACTCTTCTACTTTTGCATCGGGGAGATGCGGACAGAAATAGATACCGTCGAGATCGACATCGCGATCCGCCAGCGACCAATCCATCCATTCGGTGAGCTGCATAAACTGGTCTTCAGTAAACATGCCGCGCGCAATACCAGATTGGTTGGTCACCAGCACCAATGCGTAACCCATCTTTTTAAGCGCCTGTAACGCTTCAATGGTGCCATCAATAAATTCAAAATTATCGATTTCATGGACATAGCCGTGATCGACATTCAGGGTGCCATCACGATCAAGGAAAATAGCCGGGACTTTGTTCGTCACGTAGAAACTCCTGCTGCAAATAGTGCCGCTCAGTATCGCATGATTGCGTATAGCGAGAGAATGGCAGATTGAATGACTTCGATTGATTTAGCCGTCTGGATGCCTTAACATCCATCCAAATTTCACGCTGCACAACAGCATGAAACCCGATACACCACGGACAACGCAACACGATAACTATTAAACTAATGATTAAACTCGAAAATATTACCAAAGTGTTCCAGCAAGGTTCACGCACTATTCAGGCGCTGTCAAACGTCAGCCTGCATGTGCCTGCTGGGCAGATTTATGGCGTCATCGGTTCTTCCGGTGCCGGTAAAAGCACGCTCATTCGCTGCGTTAACTTATTAGAACGTCCAACTTCTGGCCGCGTATTGGTTGATGGCCAAGAGTTAACCGCCCTCTCCTCCGGGCAACTCACGCTGGCTCGCCGCCAAATTGGCATGATCTTCCAGCATTTTAATCTCATGAACTCACGTACTGTATCTGGCAACGTCGCACTCCCGCTTGAGTTGGGCAATCTGTCACGTGACCAGATTAAAAAACGTGTGACTGAGCTGTTAGAGTTAGTTGGACTGGCGGATAAACACGACAGCTGGCCAGCCAATCTCTCTGGCGGTCAAAAGCAGCGTGTCGCCATTGCGCGTGCACTGGCAAGTAACCCGAAAGTTCTGCTGTGTGACGAAGCCACCAGTGCACTGGACCCGGCCACCACGCGTTCAATCCTCGAACTGCTGAAAGACATCAACCGCCGTCTTGGTATTACCATTCTGTTGATCACGCACGAAATGGACGTGGTAAAACGCATCTGCGATCAGGTTGCGGTAATCAGTAATGGTGAGTTGATTGAGAAAGACAGCGTCAGCGAAGTGTTCTCGCACCCTAAAACTCCGCTGGCTCAGCAATTCATTCAGTCCACGCTCCATCTGGATATCCCGGACGATTATCAGCAGCGTATGACACCACAAGCCACCGCCGAGAGTGTGCCTCTGCTGCGCCTGGAATTCACCGGCAAATCGGTAGATGCGCCGCTGCTTTCTGAAGCCGCTCGCCGTTTTAATGTGAATAACAACATCATCAGTGCCCAAATGGATTACGCCGGTGGCGTGAAGTTCGGCATCATGCTGGCCGAAATGGATGGCAGTGAAACAGATACACAGGCAGCGATCGCCTGGCTGCAAGAAAATCATGTGAAAGTAGAGGTACTGGGTTATGTCTGAAGCGATGATGTGGTTACTGACGCGTGGCGTCTGGGAAACGCTGATGATGACCTTTGTCTCCGGTTTCTTTGGTTTTGTTCTTGGCCTGCCAGTAGGCGTGTTGCTGTACGTTACGCGCCCAGGACAGATTCTGGCGAATGGTGCGCTTTATCGCGTGTTGTCTGCGCTGGTGAATATCTTCCGCTCAATTCCCTTCATTATTCTGCTGGTATGGATGATTCCGTTCACGCGCGCCATTGTGGGCACCTCGATTGGTCTACAGGCCGCCATTGTGCCACTGACGGTCGGCGCGGCTCCCTTTATTGCACGTATGGTTGAGAACGCCTTGCTGGAGCTGCCTACCGGTTTGATTGAAGCCTCACGCGCCATGGGCGCCACCCCGCTGCAAATCGTGCGTAAGGTGTTGCTGCCGGAAGCCCTGCCGGGTCTGGTGAATGCCGCTACAATTACCCTGATTACGCTGGTCGGCTATTCCGCCATGGGCGGTGCCGTGGGTGCTGGCGGTCTGGGTCAGATTGGTTATCAGTACGGTTACATTGGCTATAACGCCACCGTGATGAATACCGTACTGATTTTACTGGTTGTTCTGGTGTACTTAATTCAGTTCTGTGGCGACCGCATTGTACGTGCTGTGTCCCATAAATAAGCAAACAACATCAATAGTCCTCTATTAAGGAAAGGATATGTCTTTCACATTTAAAAAGATTGCCGCTGTGGGTGCTCTGATTGGCGCAATTGCGCTGGCAGGATGCGATCAGAAAGCTAAAGATCCAAACCACATCAAAGTGGGTGTGATTGTCGGTGCTGAGCAGCAGGTTGCAGAAACCGCTGTTAAAGTTGCCAAAGAGAAATATGGCCTGGATGTCGAACTCGTGACGTTCAACGACTATGTGCTGCCAAACGAAGCACTGAGCAAAGGCGATATTGATGTTAATGCCTTCCAGCACAAACCGTACCTGGACCAGCAGATCAAAGATCGTGGTTATAAGCTGGTTCCAGTCGGCAACACCTTTGTTTACCCGATTGCTGGCTACTCGAAAAAAATCAAATCTCTGGATGAACTGCAAAACGGTGCGCAGATTGCTATCCCTAACGATCCAACCAACCTTGGTCGTTCTCTGCTGCTGCTGCAGAAAGTGGGCCTGATCAAACTGAAGGATGGCGTTGGCCTGCTGCCAACCTCACTGGATATCGTTGAGAACCCGAAAAACCTGAAGATTGTTGAGCTGGAAGCGCCGCAGCTGCCACGTTCACTGGACGACCAACAAATCGCCCTGGCCGTGATCAATACCACCTACGCTAGCCAGATTGGCCTGACGCCAGCGAAAGATGGCATCTTTGTGGAAGATAAAGATTCTCCATACGTCAACCTGATCGTCAGCCGTGAAGATAATAAAGATGCGGAGAACGTGAAGAAATTTGTTCAGGCTTATCAGTCTGATGAAGTTTCAGAAGCCGCGAATAAAATCTTCAACGGCGGTGCAGTGAAAGGCTGGTAATTTTCTCCTTTCATGCCATGCAGGGCGGCTTCGGCCGCCCTTTCTTTTTGCTGACTTGTTATTTAATCCGGTCCTTGATTCAATAACGCCACTTTTTATTTATGAGGATGTTGATATGCGTTTTTTACCGCTCTGCTTGTTGGCATTAATGCTAACAGGGTGTGTACGTGAATATCACCCGATAAGCAGCGCCCCAGTTCGTCCACAGGCGTCATCCAGCGAACCTGAACGCAAACCCACTCCACGCCCTGCGCCGGTGAAAATTTATACCGACGCTACCGATCTGGTCAGCAACCCGTTCCGCGATCTGGGTGAAGTTTCCGCTGATGATTGCCAGAGCAGCAGCCAGGATTCGCCACCCAACATCAACACCGCGCGCAAGCGTCTGCAGATCAAAGCGGCGAACATGAAAGCCAATGCGGTATTGCTGCACAAGTGCGAAATCGTCACCAGCACGCCGGGCTGCTATCGCCAGGCGATTTGCCAAGGCTCTGCACTGAAAGTTTCCAATCAATGAGTGATTTTGCCTTTGCGCAAATCGGCGTTATTCGTTCGCCGTGGAAAGAGAAATTTGCCGTGCCACGCCAGCCCGGCTTAGTGCAGGATGGTAGCGGCGAATTGCACTTGCTGCCGCCCTATAATCAGCCGGAGGCGGTGCGCGGGCTTGAAGACTTTAGTCACCTCTGGGTGCTGTTTGTCTTCCACCAAACCATGGAAGGTGGCTGGCGTCCAACCGTGCGCCCACCTCGCTTAGGCGGCAACGCCCGCATGGGAGTATTTGCCACGCGCTCAACGTTTCGCCCCAATCCCATCGGCATGTCGCTGGTCGAGTTAAAAGGCATCCGGTGTGAAAAGCAGCAGGTGATTTTGCAGCTTGGCAGTCTGGACTTAGTTGATGGCACACCCGTAGTGGATATCAAACCCTACTTGCCATTTGCTGAAGCCCTTCCCGATGCACGCGCAGGATTTGCCCAAAGCGCTCCGGATGCGAACATGCCGGTGCGCTTCTCCGCGTTAGCGCAAAGCCAAATCCAGCAGCAGAAAAAGCACCCACAGCTGGCGCGATTTATTGCTGAAGTATTGGCGCAAGATCCCCGCCCTGCCTATCGAAAAGGTGAAGCGGAAGATCGTGAGTATGCCGCCTGGCTACTCGACTTTAATGTGCGTTGGCGTATTGATGAGGCCGGCACCGAAGTGATCGCCCTCGATCCGCGCTAAAACAAGCTTTTGAGTGATTGGTCTCGCTGGTACACTAGCCGCCAGAAAAATTTTTGTCAGTGTCCTTCCGTACAACTGGAATCGTAATCAATGCGTACTACTCAATATCTGCTCTCTACTCAGAAAGAGACGCCTTCCGATGCGGAAGTGATCAGCCACCAGCTGATGCTGCGCGCCGGGATGATCCGTAAACTCGCTTCTGGCCTTTACACCTGGTTGCCGACCGGTGTCCGCGTCTTGCGAAAAGTTGAAAACATCGTACGCGAAGAGATGAACAATGCGGGCGCGATTGAGATCTCGATGCCGGTGGTTCAGCCTGCCGATTTGTGGGAAGAGAGCGGTCGTTGGGAGCAGTACGGCCCGGAACTGCTGCGCATTAAAGATCGCCACGACCGTCCATTCGTATTGGGTCCAACCCATGAAGAAGTAGTGACCGATCTGATCCGCAACGAGCTGAGCTCCTACAAACAGCTGCCGCTGAACCTGTATCAGATCCAGACCAAATTCCGTGATGAAGTTCGCCCGCGCTTTGGTGTGATGCGCTCGCGCGAGTTCATCATGAAAGATGCGTATTCGTTCCATACCTCGCAGGAATCGCTGCAGGAAACCTATGACGCGATGTACCGCGCATACAGCCAGAGCTTCAGCCGTATGGGTCTGGATTTCCGTGCGGTTCAGGCTGACACCGGCTCCATTGGCGGTAGCGGCTCTCACGAATTCCAGGTTCTGGCACAGAGCGGTGAAGATGATGTGATCTTCTCGAGCGAGTCCGATTATGCTGCCAACATTGAAAAAGCAGAAGCGGTTGCGCCAGCAGGCGATCGTCCAGCTGCTACGCAGGAACTGACGCAGTTCGCGACGCCAAATGCCAAGACCATTGCAGAGCTGGTTGAGCAGCATCAGATCCCGGTTGAAAAAACCGTGAAGACGCTGATTGTCAAAGCAACTGAAGAGAGTGGCCATTCGCTGGTTGCGCTGTTGGTGCGCGGCGATCATGAACTTAATGAGATCAAAGCAGAACATCTGGATATCGTTGCCTCTCCACTTGAAATGGGCAGCGAAGAAGCCATTCGTGCCGCAATCGGTGCCGGTTTCGGTTCTCTCGGCCCTGTTGGCCTGAACATGCCCGTGATTGCTGACCGCACCGTGGCCAAAATGAGCGACTTCTCAGCGGGCGCTAACATTGATGGTCAGCACTTTGCCGGCATCAACTGGGTCCGTGATTTACCAGAAGCACGCGTGGAAGATATTCGTAACGTGGTGGAAGGCGATCCAAGCCCAGATGGCAAAGGCACGCTGCAGATCAAACGCGGTATCGAAGTTGGTCACATCTTCCAGTTGGGTACCAAGTACTCAGATGCGATGAAAGCGGCAGTACAAGGTGAAGATGGCCGTAACCAGATTATGACCATGGGTTGCTATGGTATCGGCATCACCCGTGTTGTGGCGGCAGCCATTGAGCAGAACCATGACGAGCGCGGTATCATCTGGCCAGCCGCACTGGCACCGTTCGAAGTCGCGATTCTGCCAATGAACATGCACAAATCTTTCCGCGTGAAAGAACTGGCGGAAGAGCTGTACAACGAACTGCGTGCTAAAGGCATCGATGTGATTCTGGACGATCGCAAAGAGCGCCCTGGCGTGATGTTCGCTGATATGGAACTGATTGGCGTGCCGCACACCATCGTGATTGGCGATCGTAACCTTGATAATCAAGAGATCGAGTACAAATCGCGTTCAGCCAGCGAGAAGCAGATGATTAAGCAACACGACATCGTCAACTTCCTGGCAACAGCCCTGAATAAGTAACAGTGAGCGCCTCCTTTGGGAGGCGTTTTTTATTGCACCTTCCCACGCATCGCCTTCACATTACTGCGTCGTGTTTTACTCTCCAGCCTGCGCTCTTTTGATGCGCGTGTCGGACGCGTTGCCCGCCGAGCCTTTTCAACCGTAGTAAGTTCACGAATCAGATTGATTAACCGCTGCAGGGCCGCCTCGCGGTTCATTTCCTGGCTGCGGTATTCCTGTGCTTTGATAATCACCACGCCTTCTGCAGTGATCAAATGGTGGCTTGCCGCAAGGAGTCTCTCCTTGTAAAACGGCGGCAACGACGATGCGTGAATGTCGAAACGTAGATGAATGGCGGTGGATGTTTTATTCACATGCTGGCCGCCCGCGCCCTGTGCGCGGATGGCACTGAGCTCGACTTCATTATCGGCAAGTGAAACCGTTCGAAACAGCACGATCATCTGTCACCTGCCGTTAGGTACGACGTTGTGTCGTGTAATAAGCTATTCATCAACTTAACCTTTTGTGCGCCGTCTAAATGCTTAAGACCAGCGCTATCTGTCACTTTTACACTTTTCTTTGCAAACATCCCGCGCCCCCCTGGCTGATTTCCATGAAAATCCTGTGATATAGTCGCGTATCAACCAGAGTATTTAAGCTCTGCTGAGGAGGTGTATGTGCAAAAGTATTGTGAGTTAGTTCGCCAGAAGTATGCCGAAATTGGTAGTGGCGACCTGGGGTATGTGCCAGACGCGATAGGTTGCGCGCTAAACGCACTCAACGATATTGCCGCTAATTCTGCGCTAAACTCTTCTGTCAGGGAACAAGCAGCTTACGCTGCTGCAAACTTATTGGTGAGCGACTATGTTGACGAATGAAGCCTACAAACCCATCAACTGCGATGACTACGATAGCCTCGAACTCGCCTGCACCAAACACTGGACGCTGTCTTTGGAGTTAAAAAGCGGCGATCAGCTCAAGGCGAAAGCCGTGGACATGGTCTCACGTAAAAACGTGGAGTACCTGACAGTCGATCTTTCCGGTGAAATCCGCGAACTTCGGCTGGATCACATCGCCAGCTTTAGCCATCCCGAACTGGGCACCGTCATCGTCAGCGAAGACGAATAGTCCCCTGCATCTGGGCGGGAGCCCTTCCCGCCCTCCTCATTTAAGGCTTTAACGACCCATAGTAAGCCGCCAAATCTTCCATATCCTGATCGCTCAGTCCCGCAACAAAAGCTTTCATCACTTCGGCCTGTCCGCCACTGCGCTCGCCCTTTTTATAGGCTTGCAACGAATGCAGTAGATAGGGCGCATGTTGTCCCGCGAGATTAGGATACAGTGGCACCGCACTTTTCCCTTCCGCGCCATGGCACGCCAGACAAGTGGCCGCTTTCTGCGCCCCCGCATTCACATCGCCGTCGGCAAAAACCGGCAACGCAGCAGCCAGCAACGCGGTTGCCATCCAGTATTTCATCATTGCTCTCCATCTTATTGTTGTTTTGACCAGATCGCCTGCCAGCCTCGCTCATTGCTGGCAGCACCTTCACGGGTAACAAAGATTCCCGGTGCGCAAATCAGCGTCTGGTTGTAATAAATCAAGGGGATACGCTCACGTTGCCACGGCGGCACACCTAATTCCTGCCACAGTTTTTTCATGTCGCGGCCACCTGCACGCCCTTGCAGATGATAATAGCCGCGCGCCTGAAAACGAATGTTGATCGATTCGCCTGCGGAAGGTTGTCGTAAAAGGGCCATTGCCGTATCGGCCTGCAATTCTCCTATACCACCGGGTAATGGCAGCGAGTAGCTGCGGTCATGCCAGGTTAGCGAGTGCTGACTTAGCGATGGCTGTGAAGTGAGCCAATAGAGTCGTTCACGATAACGATGAAGTTCAAACAGGCCAAAACGCAGGCAAGGATTCGCATCTCCACGGCTGAGCATTACCTCGTCGGTAATACGTTTTAACGCTGAACGTGAAGGCATTGTGCCCCCCTGCAATGCAATCCAGCGCCGCAGCAGCGCATGCCGTCGCGCTTCGCTCATCGCTAACAGCGGAGTAAAATGCAGTGCGTCTTGGCCGTCGGTAAGTTGTGTTAACTGCTCCGCCAGCAATTCATCCAGCAACTGCTCTTGCTCGCCACAAAGGGCGGCACTGCGCGCGCTGGCTGCACTGAAATGCGGCCAGCGCGCCTGCAACAACGGCAGAATCTGCTGACGCAAAAAGTTGCGGTCATAACGGCTGTCGGCGTTACTTTCGTCTTCAATCCAGCTTAACTGCTGTTCTGCCGCATAGGCTTCAAGCTGTTCACGGCTTACATCCAGTAGCGGGCGCAGATGGAGATGCCCCTCAATTTCGCGCTGCACCGGCATCGCGGCTAATCCAGCCGGACCACTGCCACGTTTGAGTGCCAGCAGCAGCGTTTCGCATTGATCGTCGAGGTGCTGAGCAGTCAGTAAGCACTCACCGGGTTGCAGCTGTTGAAACAGGATTTGATAGCGCGCCTCACGCGCTGCAGCCTCGATACCCTTAGCGGAACCGTCAACCTGTACATGCAGCACTTCGCAGGGAATGCGCCACTGCTGACAGATCTGCAGGCAGTGCGCGGCCCAACTATCGGCATTCGGGCTTAATCCGTGGTGAACATGTAACGCACGCACGTAAAGCTGCGGCAGTTGGCGTTGCCAACTGACCAACTGATGCAGCAAGACCGTGGAGTCCAGTCCGCCACTGAACGCCAGCACACAGCGGGCGTCGGGTGTCAGCAACGAAGCAAGATGGGAAAAAGACATAGCGCGTTCCATCAAAGCGGGCCGCCTGATTGCGACCCACAGCGGACGCTAGTTTACGCCTGATACAGCTCCAGCGGCAAACCGTCTGGATCGGGGAAGAACGTGCAGGCTTTACCGGTTAAGGCATCAATACGGATCGGTTCGCACACCACGCCTTTCTCCGCAAGGGCGGCAATCGACAGCTCCACGTCATCAACACAAAAAGCCAGATGGCGCAGACCACAGGCTTCCGGGCCACTGACGCGCGCAGGAGGAGTGGGGAACGAGAACAGTTCAATGGTGTATACGCCATTCAGCCCCAGGTCCCCTTTCCACGAGTCGCGCTCGGCTCGGTAGTATTCGCCCAACAATTCAAAGCCTAACACGTCACAGTAAAACGCCTTACTGCGCTGGTAGTCGGTGGCAATAATGGCAATGTGGTGGATCTGTTTTATCTGCAGCATAGCGGCTCCGGTTTTCACGTTAGCCGCATACCCTACGTGCTCTGCGCGGCGCTGAAAAGAGGCAATTATCCGAACTTAGTCAACGTTCTCCTCCCGTAGCACACGAACCAGGTAACGGCCATCTTCGGTGAGCGTTGCCCCATGAATATCGGTTTCAAATCCAGGATAGTGCCGCCCGATAGTGCAGAGCATCAACAGGAAATCGAGTACGGCCCGGCTCTCCTCGGTGACCATTTCCCCTGGCATCACCAGCGGCACGCCCGGAGGATAAGGCAGAATCATATTGGCGGAAATGCGTCCCACCAACTCGCGGATATCCACCGTTTCAACGAATCCCTGCACCTGACGTTGAAATGCCTGGTGAGGTGTCATCTTCGATTCTGGCAACACATCGAAGGCTTTAAGCATCAGGCGCGGCAGATCGTGTTGTAGGATCAGTTGGTGAATGCCCTGCGCCAGGGTCTGAATGCGCATATTACGGTAGAAGTCGGGATCTTCCGCATACAGATCCGGCAACATGTTTTTTACCCGCAGGTTGAGATCGTAGGCGCGTTTAAACTCGGTCAAACCGCGCAGTACGCTCATGGCCTTGGTTTTATCGATGCCAATACTGAACAGGAACAATAAATTGTATGGTCCCGTTTTCTCGACCACTACCCCACGTTGATCGAGGAATTTCGCCACCAGCGAGGCCGGAATGCCCTCTTCCGCCATGTGGCCCAGTTCACTCATGCCCGGTGTCAGAATGGTGACTTTAATCGGATCGAGATACATGTGATCGCGATCGGCATGCGTAAAGCCGTGCCACTCCTCTTCGCCCGGCTGGATCGGCCAACACTCGGCTTCATCAATCTGTTCCGGTTGCCAGATATCAAAGAACCAGCCGTCACACTCTTCGCGTAGACGCTGTATTTCACGCCGGAAATGCAGGGCTCGCTCTACCGAGCGATTAATCAGCCGTTTGCCCGGATTGCCACGCAGCATCGCCGCGGCGGTTTCGATGGATGAGACTATCGCGTAACTCGGCGATGTCGTGGTGTGCATCATGTAGGCTTCGTTAAAGGTGTCATGATCGTAATCGCCTTTGATGTGAATCAGCGAAGCCTGTGAGAAAGCGGCCAGCAGTTTGTGTGTTGATTGGGTCTCATAAATCACCTTACCGGGAATGCGATCCCCGCTCATGCCACTTTTACCGGCGTAAATCGGATGGAAATTGGTATAGGGCACCCACGCAGAGTCGAAGTGGATCGATGGGACATCCAGCGTTTGTTTGATGTACTGCGTGTTGTACAGCAGCCCATCATAAGTAGAGTTGGTGATCACCGCATGCACCGGCCAGTTGGCGCGTGGCGTGTTGTTTACCTTTTGCTGAATGCTGTCACGGGTGAACTCACGCTGTGGAATGCCGCCGAGAATACCGAGCGCATTGCGGGTCGGTTTGAGCCAAATCGGAATGATGTCGCTCATCATCAGCAAATGCGTGAGTGATTTATGGCAGTTGCGGTCAATGAGTACTGTGCTACCCGCTGGCGCGGCATACATCCCCACAATTTTGTTCGACGTCGATGTACCGTTGGTCACCATGTAGCTTTGTTCTGCGCCGAAAGTTCGCGCCACATACTCTTCTGCTTCAAGATGCGGACCGGTGTGGTCGAGCAGCGAACCGAGTTCCGTTACCGAGATCGACACATCCGCCTTGAGGGTATTGGCACCAAAGAAATCATAAAACAGACTGCCCACCGGGCTTTTCTGGAACGCGGTACCGCCCATGTGGCCAGGTGTGCAAAAGGTGTATTTGCCCTCTTTCACATAGGTGAACAGCGCCTTGGTCAGCGGCGGCATGATTTTGTCGATGTATTCATCGGTGTATTGGCGGATATGCAAGGCGATATCGTCAGCCGCATTGAGCGCGTACTCGAAGAACTGCAACGCCATGCGCATTTCATTAATGCTGACATCCATTTGCGAATGGGTGTTGATGAAGGCGTAGAGCGGCAAATATTCATTGAGCTGATTGATGTCGCTACACAGCGCCAGACTGTAATCGTCCCAGTCAAAAATCACGCCACAGATGCGCGGATTGTGTTCAATAAGCTTGAGCAGGTCGCTGGCATTGTTGGGATAAACGGTCTGGAAGCCTTGTAATTTGAGCGCTGCGTCCAGTTCGCGAATCGGTTCATCTTTGTAGAACGCGCCGTGCGGTCCCATGATCGCAATAATATTCAATGCTCACCTCCTGTGGTGTTATGGCACTGAATAAGGATAGCGAAAACTGGCGGGTGAATGTTCTGGAAAGGTGTGCTGTTAATGAGAGGTTTCGCTGTAAGTCGTGTGCAAGGTCCAGAGTAGGCCAGCCCGATCGCAAAGGAAACACGCATCCATGCAGATCTGCCGGGCCGTCCATGGCCCGGACGCTTTGCTATTCGGGCTGGCCTTCTCTGGCCGGTTAGATTGTTATTGCTGCCCAATCCACAGTCGTCTGTTTGAGCCCCTCATCATTTAGGACAGTTCAAGGAGTAAATGGACGCCTTGCACTTCGGACTGGCCTTTACTGGACCACGCAATGAGCGCATAGCAACGACACCTAAACTAAAGACATAAAAAAAGCGGACCTCAGTCCGCTTCTCTTCACTCATTACAGCTTGCTTTATGCGTAGCCGTAGCTCATCAGACGCTGATAGCGACGGTTAAGCAACTCTTCGGTGCTCAGCACGTCGAGATCGGCCAGATCGGCTAACAGCTGTTTCTTCAACGCCCCAGCCATGTCGACTGGATGACGATGCGCGCCGCCCAGTGGCTCTGGAATGATTGAGTCAATCAGCTTCAACTCTTTCAGACGATCGGCAGTGATGCCCATCGCTTCCGCAGCCAGTGGCGCTTTATCGGCGCTTTTCCACAGAATCGACGCACAACCTTCCGGTGAGATCACCGAGTAGGTGCTGTACTGCAGCATGTTCACTTTATCGCCCACGCCAATCGCCAGCGCACCACCGGAACCGCCTTCACCAATCACGGTACAGATGACCGGGATTTTCAGGCCAGACATCTCACGCAGATTACGCGCGATAGCTTCGGACTGACCGCGCTCTTCTGCGCCCACGCCCGGATATGCACCCGGCGTGTCGATGAAGGTAATCAGTGGCATCTTGAAGCGTTCAGCCATCTCCATCAGTCGCAACGCTTTACGATAGCCTTCTGGAGCGGGCATACCAAAGTTACGACGGATCTTCTCTTTGGTTTCACGACCTTTCTGATGGCCAATCACCATCACTGGACGACCATCAAGACGGGCAATACCGCCGACAATCGCTTTGTCATCGGCATAGGCGCGGTCGCCTGCCAACTCATCGAAATCATCAAACGCGTTGCGGACATAGTCCAGCGTGTAAGGGCGCAGCGGGTGACGCGCGAGCTGCGCAACCTGCCAGGCACCTAAATCGGAGAAGATTTTACGGGTCAGCTCAACGCTTTTTTCACGTAGACGCTGCACTTCTTCATCCAGATTAATATCGTGTTTCTCATCTGAACGGCCAATTGACTTCAGCGAGTCGATTTTCGCTTCCAGTTCTGCGATTGGCTGTTCAAAATCCAGGTAATTAAGACTCATAATGTTCCTGTTTTAGTCAAACTCCAGTTCCACCTGCTCCGATCCTACTAACGACCGCAAATCGTTGAGTAAACGATCGCTGGGCGAAATTCGCCACGCTGCACCAAAGCGCAGCTTCGCCCGCGCATCTGCTCTCTGATAATAGAGATGCACCGGAATGGTCCCGGAACGATGAGGCTCCAGAGACTGGCGGAGACGGTTTAAAAGCTGGTCATCAATTTGCCTGTCCGTCAGCGAGATAGCAAGTCCGCGCGCGTATTTTTCCCGCGCTTCGTCGATGTCCATCACTTCTCGAGCGGTCATTTTAAGGCCACCGCTAAAGTCATCAAAGCTGACCTGTCCACTGACGATCAGGATACGGTCTTTCTCCAGCAACTGCTGGTATTTATCTAACGCATCGGTAAATAACATCACTTCCAGACGACCAGAACGATCGTCGAGAGTACAAATACCAATTCGGTTGCCGCGCTTGGTGACCATCACGCGGGCGGCAATCACCAGCCCCGCGGCGATGGTTACTTTACCACGATCCGTTGGATGCATGTCCTTCAGGCGCATGCCGCCAACGTAGCGATCGATCTCTTTCAAATACTGATTGATGGGATGACCCGTGAGGTACAGCCCGAGCGTCTCACGTTCGCCATCCAACTGAATTTGTTCAGGCCAGGGCGTAATATTGGTATAGGACTTCTCAACCTGCTCTGGCTCTTCTGCCAGCACGCCAAACATATCCGCCTGACCTGTGGCTTCCGCTTTCGCGTGCTGGTCCGCCGCTTTCAGCGCATCGCTGAGCGCACTCATCAAGGCGGCACGATGCGGGCCCAGACGATCGAATGCGCCCGACATGATCAGCTTTTCCATCACACGTCGGTTGATCTTCTTGGTATCGGTGCGCGCACAGAGATCAAACAGCTCTTTGAAGTAGCCGCCTTCGTTTCGCGCTTCAATAATCGCTTCGATCGGACCTTCACCTACGCCTTTAATCGCGCCGATGCCGTAAACGATCTCACCTTCATCATTGACGTGGAACGGATACAAGCCGGAGTTAATGTCTGGCGGCAACACTTTCAACCCCATGCGCCAGCACTCATCCACCAGACCAACCACCTTCTCGGTGTTATCCATATCCGCGGTCATCACCGCCGCCATAAACTCGGCGGGATAGTGCGCTTTTAGCCATAGCGTTTGATATGACACCAAAGCATAGGCTGCCGAGTGCGACTTGTTAAAGCCATAACCGGCGAATTTCTCTACCAGATCGAAGATCTTCATCGAGAGTTCGCCATCAACACCCATGCTCTCGGCACCGTCCTGGAACACTGAACGCTGCTTGGCCATCTCTTCGGGTTTCTTTTTACCCATAGCACGGCGCAGCATATCCGCACCGCCCAGGGTATAACCCGACAGCACCTGAGCGATCTGCATCACCTGTTCCTGATACAGAATGATGCCGTAGGTCGGTTCCAGCACCGGCTTCAGGGTTTCGTGCTGCCACTGAATATCCGGATAGGATATCTCTTCACGACCGTGCTTACGGTCAATGAAGTTATCTACCATGCCTGATTGCAGCGGCCCCGGACGGAACAGCGCCACCAGTGCGATCATATCTTCAAAGCAGTCCGGCTTAAGACGTTTGATCAAGTCTTTCATGCCGCGCGATTCAAGCTGGAATACCGCCGTGGTTTCCGAACGCTGCAGCATATCGAAGCTTTTCTTGTCATCCAGCGGGATGGCGGCGATATCGATCGGCTCCAGCCCCTCTTTGGCGCGGCGCGGGTTAATCATCTTCAGCGCCCAGTCAATGATGGTGAGCGTGCGTAGGCCAAGGAAGTCAAACTTCACCAGCCCGGCATATTCCACATCATTCTTATCAAACTGGGTGACCGGGAACTGGCCGTTTTCATCGCAGTAAAGCGGGGCGAAGTCGGTGATTTTGGTTGGCGCGATCACCACACCACCGGCGTGTTTACCGGCGTTACGCGTGACACCTTCCAGCTTACGCGCCATATCAATCAGCGCTTTGACCTCTTCATCTGCCTCGTAGATTTCCGGCAGTTGCGGTTCCGCTTCAAAGGCTTTTTCCAGCGTCATGCCGGGATCGGGCGGGATCAGCTTGGAGATACGATCGACAAAACCATACGGATGACCGAGCACGCGCCCCACGTCGCGGATAACCGCTTTCGCCGCCATGGTTCCGAAGGTGATGATCTGTGATACCGCTTCACGGCCATACATCTCAGCAACGTGATCGATGACCTGGTCGCGCTTCTCCATGCAGAAATCGACGTCGAAGTCAGGCATCGACACACGCTCTGGGTTGAGGAAACGTTCGAACAGCAGGTCAAACTCCAGCGGATCAAGGTCAGTGATTTTCAGCGCATAGGCCACCAATGATCCTGCACCTGAACCACGGCCCGGCCCAACCGGAATGCCGTTATCCTTCGACCACTGGATAAACTCCATCACGATCAGGAAGTAGCCCGGAAATCCCATCTGGTTGATAACGTTAAGTTCAATCTCCAGACGTTCATCGTATTCTGGTCGCTTTTCAGCACGCAGTTTGTCATCCGGGAACAGGAATTCCAGACGTTCTTCCAGCCCCTCGCGCGATTTCATCACCAGGAAGTCTTCGGTACTCATTTCACCGGTGGGGAACTGTGGCAAGAAGTACTCACCAAGGCGAACCGTGACGTTACAACGCTTAGCAATCTCTACGCTGTTTTCCAGTGCTTCTGGGATGTCCGAGAACAGCTCGCACATCTCCTCTTCACTGCGCATATATTGCTGAGGACTGTAATTGCGCGGACGCTTGGGATCGTCCAGCGTATAGCCATCGTGGATGGCAACGCGAATTTCATGCGCGTCAAAGTCTTCCTCGTTGAGGAAACAGACTTCATTGGTCGCCACCACCGGCACGCCCTCGGCAATCGCCAACTCAACGGCGGCATGCAGATAGGTCTCTTCATCGGCACGCCCGGTGCGCGTCAATTCAAGGTAGTAGCGGTTTGGGAAATGTTCCTGATAAAAACTGAGACATTGCGCCACCAGCGCGCTGTTACCACGTAGCAGACTCCGGCCAACATCACCACGGCGTCCACCGGAAAGCAAGATGAGCCCTTCGCCTAATTCAACCAGCCAGTCACGATCGATAATCGGCCCTGCGATGCCATAGCCACGTTGATAGGCTCGTGAAATCAGCAGCGTCAGATTTTGGTAACCGGTGTTATTGGCGGCGAGTACCGTCAGTTGGGTCAGCTCATCACCCATCAATTCACTGGCAACGTGGAAGTCCGCACCGACGATCGGTTTTACCCCTGCATCGTGCGCGCTACCGTAGAATCGCACCAAACCACAGAGGTTGATGTAATCGGTGATGGCAATCGCCGGCATGCCGAGCGCAGCCGCCTTTTTGACCAGCGGCTTGGTTTTCGCCAGGCCATCCACCATGGAGTAGTCGCTATGGACGCGCAGATGTATAAAACGAGGATCAGCCATATCAGTTTCCGGTTAAAACAGCGTCAGGCTATTAAAGCGTAGTTGGCTGACGCGCGGCCAGCACATCAGCATCAATCAAAGCATTACGCACCGGCGCAAAGCTGCGACGGTGATGAGGCGTGGCACCAAACTGCGCCAGTTTTTCCATGTGCAACGCGGTCGGATAGCCTTTATGTTGGGCAAACCCATATTCCGGAAACAGCAGATCCAACTCTGCCATTTCACGGTCACGCGTCACTTTGGCGATAATCGATGCAGCGCTGATCTCTTGCACCAGGCTATCGCCCTTCACCACTGCCTGAGAGGGCATCGGCAGCGCCGGGCAACGGTTACCATCGATCAACACAAAATCTGGCGTGACAGACAAGCCCGCAACGGCACGCTGCATCGCCAGCATGGTAGCGTGCAAAATATTCAGCTGATCAATCTCTTCAGGCTCGGCACGGCCAAGACTCCAGGCCAGCGCCTTTTCTTTGATCTCGTCATACAAAGCCAGACGACGTTTCTCAGAAAGCTTTTTTGAATCGGCCAAACCCACGATTGGATTAGCGGGATCGAGGATCACGGCAGCCGTAACCACCGCACCAACCAGTGGACCGCGTCCGACTTCATCAACGCCCGCAATACATTGTGCGTTGGGATAGATAAACTCAGCCATTGGCGATCTCCAGCACGGCATCCGCGGCCTGCTCATCGGCGTTCCAGCGAATCTGTTGGTGTAATTCATTGAAGGTGTGCATCAGTGCATCACGCTCTGGCCCTGCATGAAGCAGAGGTTCCAGTGCTGCGGCCAGCGATTTCGGCTGACACTCATCCTGCAGCAACTCTTTGACCAGCTCACGGCCCGCCAGCAGATTAGGCAATGATACGTAGGGTGTTTTTACCAACCGCTTTGCCAACCAGAAGGTGAACGGCTTCATGCGATAGCCCACCACCATCGGACACTTCGCCAGCATGCACTCCAGGGCGGCCGTCCCCGATGCCAAAATTGCAGCATCGCTGGCGATCATCGCCTGGCGACCTTTGCCATCCAGCAAATGCATCGGTAGCTCTGGCGCAACCTCGGCTTTGATATGCTCAAACTGCTCACGACGCTTGGCATTCACCAGCGGCACGACAATTTCCAACGTCGGATATCGTTGGCGCAGCAACTGCGCCGCACGCAGGAAATCAGCGCTGAGCATTTCCACTTCCGCACCGCGGCTACCAGGCAGCAAACCAAGGCAAATAGCATCATCAGCAATACCTAACTCACGGCGTGCTGCAGACTTATCGGGCTGCAGTGGCATCGCATCCGCCATGGTGTGGCCAATAAACCGGCACGGTACGTTGAAGCGATCGTAAAACGCTTTTTCGAACGGCAGGAACGCCAGCACCAGATTGGTGTTGCGACCAATCTTGAATACACGTTTTTGACGCCATGCCCAAACTGACGGACTGACGTAATGAATGGTGCGAATACCCGCGCGCTTGAGGCTACCTTCCAACGTAATGTTGAAATCCGGTGCATCAATGCCGACGAACACATCTGGTTTGAGTTCGGTTAAGCGCTGCGTTAAATCTTTGCGAATTTTTAGCAAGCGGCGCAAACGGCCGAGCACTTCGACAATGCCCATGACCGCCAGCTCTTCCATCTCATACCAGGCTTCACAGCCTTCGGCTTGCATCAATGGGCCGGCAACGCCGACAAAGCGGGCATCGGGATGGCGCGCTTTCAACGCACGAATAAGACCTGCACCAAGAATATCGCCGGAGGTTTCTCCGGCGACCAAGGCAATCGTTAAGGGACGCACTGACATGGATTAACGAATCAATCCACGCGTTGAACGAGCAAAGAAGTCGTAGAAAGGCTGCACTTCGCTGTGTTGTTTCGCCAGTTCTTCGATCTCTGGTTTCACTTCATCCAGCGTTTTGCCGCTGCGGTACAGTAATTTGTACGCATTACGAATCGCGTGCAGGGCTTCTTTGCTAAAGCCACGACGCTTAAGCCCTTCGATATTAATGCCGAACGGTGTCGCGTGGTTACCCTGCGCGATAACATACGGCGGGACATCCTGCGCCACGCCTGAACAACCGCCCACCATCACGTGCGCACCAATGGTGCACCACTGATGCACTGCCGTCATGCCGCCGATAATCGCAAAATCATCAACCGTCACGTGGCCGCCCAGGGTCGCGTTGTTGGCGAAGATGCAGCGATTACCAATCACGCAGTCATGGGCAATGTGCGCATTGACCATCAGCAGATTGTCACTGCCAATTTTAGTCAGGTTGCCACCTTGCGTGGTGCCACGATGAATGGTGACGCTTTCACGAATACGGTTGCGTTCGCCGATTTCAACACGCGTTGGCTCACCGGCATATTTCAGGTCCTGATTCACTTCGCCAATTGAAGCAAACTGATAGATCTGATTGTCTTTACCGATACGCGTATGGCCATTCACCACCACGTGCGATTTGAGCACCGTACCTTCACCAATCTCCACGTTAGCACCGATAAAGCAAAACGGGCCGATGTGAACATTGGCGCCAATAACGGCACCCTCTTCAATAACAGAACTGGGATGAATACTGGCGGTTGAATCAATCACTAATTATGCCTCCCGGCTACGGGCACACATCATGGTCGCTTCACAGACAATCTTGCCGTCTACTGTTGCCACGCCTTTGAAGCGTGTCAGACCACGACGAGTTTTCTCGAAGGTCACTTCCATGATCATCTGATCGCCCGGTACTACCGGACGCTTGAAGCGGGCTTCGTCGATACCAGCGAAGTAATACAGCTCACCGGGTTCCAGTTTCCCAACGCTTTTAAACGCCAGAATACCTGTTGCCTGCGCCATAGCTTCCAGAATCAGAACGCCTGGGAAAATCGGCTTACCAGGGAAATGTCCCTGGAAAAACGGTTCATTAACAGAAACGTTCTTCACCGCACGCAGGTATTTATGCTCTTCAAATTCCAGCACGCGGTCAACCAGCAAGAATGGATAGCGGTGCGGCAGCAGTTCTAAAATCTCTTCGATTTTCAGAGTATGCGTTTCAGTTGTCAAAATACTCTTCCTGTCCTAAAAAATCTGATGGCAATAATAACACGGCCTGCACAGATCAAAATGATCCTCCGCAGGCCGCAAATCAGTTCGTTGGCGTAACGCTTTCTTGAGAGACTTGTTGCTTCGTTCGGGTTAAGCCGATGAAGAGACAAAGTACGCTGCTTTATTATGAAAGCGGGTCGCGGAGATGCGTTTAGTCGTCTTTGCCGACCTTACGTTCGATGGCTTTTAAGCGTTTGCTCATTTCATCGATGTTCATCACCAGCGCTGCCGTTTTACGCCAGGTTTTGTTGGGTTGCAGTGGAATACCCGAAGAGTAAACCCCTGGTTCTGTGATTGGGCGCATCACCATGCCCATACCGGTAACGGTCACTTTGTCACAGATTTCCATATGGCCGTTAATGACGCTGGCGCCGCCAATCATACAATAACGACCAATCTTCAGACTACCCGCCATGATCACACCACCAGCAACGGCAGTGTTATCACCAATCACAACGTTGTGTGCAATCTGACACTGGTTATCTATGATAACACCATTGCCGATCAGAGTGTTATCCAGAGCGCCGCGATCAATGGTAGTACAGGCACCAATTTCTACCCGATCACCTATCACAACGGTACCCAACTGCGGAATTTTAACCCAATTACCACGGTCGTTAGCATAACCGAAACCATCAGCACCGATCACGGTACCGGACTGAATCAGACAATCCTGACCGATCTGGATCTCATGGTAAATCGTGACGTTAGCCCACAAACGGGAGCCACGGCCGATACGCGTCTGCTTACCAACAAAACATCCTGCGCCAATCACGACGTCGTCACCCAGCTCAACGCCGGATTCGATCACCGCATTTGCACCCACCGACACGTTCTTACCCAGCTTCGCAGTGGGATCGATTACCGCACTAGGCGCGATATTTTGCGCGGGCTGCGGCGTTGTGTCCAGCAGTTGTGCCATACGGGCATAGGTCAGGTAAGGATTTTTCACCACCAGGGCGGCCGTTTTACACCACTCCAGATCCGCTTCCGTCAGCACCACGGCTGAAGCCTGGACAAGAGCGAGCTGCTCGCGGTAGCGGCTGTTTGCAAGAAAAGTGATTTGACCAGTGGTGGCGGATTGCATAGAAGCAATGCCGGAGATGGCGATATCGCCATCTCCGTGCAATTCTGCATCCAACTGCTGGGCTAAATCAGCCAGTCGAATTGAAGACATCAATTATTTAACCTGTTTTACAACGTCAGCAGTGATGTCTTTAGCATCAGCAGAAGAGTACAGCACAGCCTGAGAGTCCAGCACCAGGTCGTAACCTTCGCTTTTCGCTACAGACTGAACAGCGGTCTGGATTTTAGCCAGCAGCTTGTTACGCTCCTGCATCTGACGAGACTGGTTGTCTTTGTCGAAAGCCTGCGCTTTCTGTTCAAAGGCAGCACGCTCAGAAGCAATCTGCTTCTCTTTCTTGGTACGGTCGCTTGCCTTCATGGTTGACGCATTACGCTGCAGATCCTGGATTTCGCCCTGGATTTTCTGCTGTTGCGCCTGGAGGTCAGAAGCACGGCCTGAGAACTCACCCTCAAGCTGCTTAGCAACAGCGGCACGCTGCGGAGACTGCTGGAAAACCTGGCTCAGGTTCACAACGGCGATTTTATCGGCCGCTTGGGCACCCGCAGAAGCAGCTAATGCAACACCCAGAGCAGCAGCACAGAACAACTTTTTCACTATAAACTCCTTACCTCAACGTGTGTGTTTGCAGCGTGTCACGCGTCAGCGCGACACGGGTGCAAGACGATATTTTCACTTCCTTGTTCAGAACTTTACCAGGTTTTACCAATGTTAAACTGGAACTGCTCTGACTTGTCTCCCTCGACTTTCTTCATCGGCTGGGCATATGAGAATACCAGCGGACCTAACGGCGACATCCATTGCAGGGCAACACCTGCAGAGACGCGAATATTATTCGGATCGCTGTAGTCCGGAATGCCAGCCGCACGTGTTTCTGCGGTATTCTGCCATTTCGTATCCCAGACCGTACCGGCATCCATAAACACCGAGGTACGTACTGAGTTAGCATACTTCTCGCTCAGGAACGGCGTAGGCGTGATCAGCTCGAGGCTGGCAATCGCCATGGCGTTACCGCCCACCGCATCATCTGACTTACAGATACCGTTAGGATCCGTCAGATTACAGGTGGATGAGTGATCGTTCAGGTACGCAGCTTTAGGACCAATGGTGTTGGACTGGAAGCCACGAACCGTACTTGAACCACCGCCGTAGAAGTTCTCATAGAACGGCATCTCTTTTCCACCGAGTCCGTCACCATATCCGACACGGCCACGGCCCAGCACTACCCAGGTACCGTCACGGTTCAACGGCACGTACTGCTGAGAATCCAACGTTGCTTTGTAGAAGGCGTTATCAGAACCCGGAATCGTCACTTTGCCGTTCAGGTTGGTGCGGTTACCCTTGGTAGGGAAGAAGCCGCGGTCCAACGTGTTGTACGTCCAACCGTAGTTGAAGGTGAAGTCATCTGCTGAGAAATCACCGTCATCATTCAGACCCTGATGACGACCTACCGAGTCAAGATAACGCCACATCGCAACCTGCGGCTGCATATTGGACAGATCGTTATGTACATATCCTAAGCCAACACGCAAGGTGTTGTTTTCGTTAACTGGGAAGCCCAGCGTACCGTCTACACCATAACTTCTGTTGGTGTAGTCTGACAGGTCCGCATCATCGGCTTTAAAGTCGTTATAGAATACGCGGCCACCCAGGCTGACACCGTCGACCGTAAAGTACGGATCGGTCAGTGAGAATTCAGCATAGGTTTGGTAATCGTTCTTCGTCCCGCTGATGCCAACGGTATTACCGGTGCCCAGCCAGTTTTCCTGGGTCACACCCACCTGGAAGCTGACGCCACTTTCCGTACCGTAACCGACACCAAAGTTGAACGTACCGGTGTTACGCTCTTTGACCTTGTAGACCACATCAACCTGGTCCGGAGAACCTGGTACACGCTGGGTGTCTACATCGACCGTTTCAAAGTAACCGGTTCGGTTCAGACGCTCTTTACCCTGGTCAACCAAGTCGCTGCCTAACCACGCACCTTCCATCTGACGCATTTCACGGCGCAGAACCGCATCTTTGGAGGTGTCATTACCTTCAAAGCGAACTTTGCGCACGTAGTAACGGTTACCTGCATCAACATTGATGTGCAGCTTGACAGTTTTGTCCGCATCGTTAATTTCTGGCTGTGTCACCACACGCGGATAGGCGTAACCGTAGCGACCCAACAATTTTTTGATGTCATCTTCCATCTGGGTCACTTTGGTGCCGTTATACAGCTCACCCGATGGAATACGCGTCATTTTTTCGATTTCAGCCGAATGACCCGCCATGCTGCCGTTAACAATCACGCCAGCAATTTTGTACTGATCGCCTTCAGTCACGTTCACGGTGATATAGATGCCTTTTTTATCTGGCGTCAGGCTCACTTGCGTTGAATCGATATTGAAGCGCGCATAGCCGCGATCCAGATAGAAGCTGCGTAAGGTCTCAAGATCCCCAGCCAACTTCTGTTTCTGGTATTTGCGATCGCCCACTACGTTCCACCACGGCACTTCATCACGCAATGAGAAGCGCGAGATCAATTCGTCGGAGCTAAATGCTTTGTTACCGACAATATTGATCTGCTGGATCTGTGCAGATACGCCTTCCTGGAAGACAAATTTCAAGTCCACGCGGTTACGTGGCAGCGGCGTCGCAATGGCTTTGACGCTGGCGGTGTATTTACCGACGCTGTAGTAGAAATCTTCCAGACCCTTCTCAATAGAAGAGAGCGTCGTGCGGTCAAGTGCTTCGCCGACACGCACACCGGAGGCTTCAAGGTTCTGCTTCAGCTGATCTTCTTTCACCGCTTTGTTACCGGAGAAAGTGATGCTGGCAATGGTCGGACGCTCTTTCACCTGAACAATCAGGGTATTTCCGTCACGCAGAACCTGGACATCTTCAAAGTTGCCGGTGGCGAACAGTGAACGAATGGTGTTTCTGACATCGTCATCAGAAACCGTATCACCGACACGTACCGGCATGCTGAGCAGAGCCGCGCCGACGGCGACTCGCTGGAGACCTTCGAAATGAATGTCCTTCACTACGAAATCGTCTGCACCGTACACGGTGGCGCTGCTAAACAGCAGCGACGCTATGAGCAACTTTTTCATCGCCATCGTTGTTATGCGTTTTCCTAACACATCCCGCGCCTGTCTGCGTTCCAGCTATTACAGGCGTGAGAAATCATTGAAAAGTGCAAGCCCCATTAATAACACCAGCAGTATTGAGCCAATGCGATAACTGAAGTCCTGAACTCGCTCGGACACCGGTCCACCTTTGATCTTTTCGATCGCCAGAAAGAGCAGATGTCCACCATCTAATACCGGCAGAGGGAACAGGTTGATGATGCCCAGGTTGACGCTGATCAGCGCCAGGAACATCAGATAGTAAATCACCCCGTACTCAGCGGATAACCCAGCACCTTGCGCAATCGAGATTGGCCCGCTCAGGTTATTCAGCTTCACATCCCCGGTTATCAACTTGCCCAGCATTGAGACCGTTAACTTCATCAGCTGCCAGGTTTTGACACTGGCTTCACCGATGGCGGCAAAAGGTCCATACTGCCTTACCGTTTTGTACTCGTCTGGCAGCGGAATCACGCGTGGAATGACCCCCGCAAAGCCTTCCGCATCATTTCCCGGTTTCGCTTCCGGCGTTAACGTCAACGCCACCGATTCGCCGTTTCGTTCGACTTCCAGCGCCATGTTTTTGCGCGGATTGTCGCGTACCTGTGCCGCGAAAGCCTGCCATTGCGTTAACGGCTGACCATCGACTTTAACGATCCTGTCGCCTGCTTGCAAACCGGCAACGCTTGCCGGTGAGTTTGCCTGAACTTCCGCTAAGGTCGTTTCAATCTGCGGCCCACGTGGACGAATACCTAACGCCACGACCGGGTCCTGCTTATCGGGCTCAAATTGCCAGTCGCGCAAATCCAACTGCTTTTGCTGCGTGGCATCTTCACCAAATTGCGAGACGGTAAGCGTGGCATTGTTGTCGCCGATTTTACCGATCAGCGCCATACGCACAGCATCCCAATCAGGCGTTTCGATACCATCTACTGCTTTAAGTTCCATCCCGGAGGTAATTTGCGCTTCTGCAGCCACCGAACCGTTCAGAATTTCGCCAACAACAGGACGTACGCCAGGTACACCGTGGATGAATACCACCCAGTAGGCGAAAACGGCAAAGATGAAGTTGGCGACAGGACCGGCGGCAATAATGGAAGCGCGTTGCAGCACGGTTTTGTTGTTGAAAGCCTGATGACGTAGCTCGGCAGGGACGCTCTCGACACGTTCGTCGAGCATTTTGACATAGCCGCCAAGTGGGATAAGCGCAATGACGTATTCCGTTCCCTGGCGATCACTGCGGCGCCATAGCGCCTTACCAAAGCCAATAGAGAAGCGTTCGACTTTCACGCCGCAGCGGCGGGCCACCCAAAAATGGCCGAATTCGTGAACGGTAATCAGCACGCCAAGCGCCACGATAAAGGCGACAAAACTCCAGAGTATGCTCAACATGGTTGCTAATCCTCAGAGGGTGCGGAACACCAGCAGCAGCAAGCAGGCAAACACCGGCACCGCAGCTGTCAGGCTATCGATACGATCGAGGATACCACCGTGCCCCGGAATCAAGTTACCGCTGTCTTTGATACCCGCTTCACGTTTAAACATGCTTTCGGTCAGGTCACCCAATACCGAAGCCAGCGTGGCAATCACGGCGCAGATGACCAGCGTGCCTGGCGCCACCGTCAGCGGCGCTAGCATCGCAAACAGCCAGGCAATAATAGCGGAGGAGAGCAGGCCACCAAAGAAGCCTTCCCAGGTTTTTCCCGGTGAGACTTTCGGTGCCAGTTTGTGTTTGCCGAACAGACGCCCAAACATGTAGGCGCCGGAATCAGCCCCCCATACGATGAACATCACGAACAGCAGCCACCATGCACCCGCGAAGTGGTCAGTATCATAGTGATATTGACGCAACGCCATCATGCCCCAGAAGAAGGGGATAACCGTGAGGAGACCAAAGATGAGGCGCAGCGGGCGCGAATGGCGCCACAGTGCAGCCGAAGCAGGATAGAAAAGCACCAGAACCAAGGCGACGATCCACCAGCCCAGAGAAACCCATAGCGAGCCTTCCATCTGGTATTGATGCAGATTACGTTGGTAGGGTTGCAGGGTAAACAGCATCGCCGCCAATAACAGGCCGCAAAGCACCGCCAGCCAGATACGTTGCTGACGCGATGCCATACCGGCAAACTGCCCCCATTCCCAGGCGGCCAGCATGCAGATGATGATCGTTATAATCGCAAAACCAGACAGCGGTAACCAAAACAGTGCAGCGATCACCAGCGGAATTAAAATAAACGCGGTAATCAGACGAGACTTCAGCAAAGGTTACCCCCAGATTGCTCAGGCGCCACCTGGTGCAGCGCCGCCGTAGCGTCGCTCCCGCGTAGAGAATGCATTCAGTGCACCTTCAAAAACGTGTTCATCAAAATCAGGCCAAAGAACATCGGTAAACCAAAACTCAGCATAGGCGATCTGCCACAGCAGGAAGTTGCTAATCCGATGCTCTCCCCCGGTCCTTATCACTAAATCCACCGGCGCCAACTCCTGCATACACAGATAAGGAGCTAAGCTTTCTTCGGTTATTTGGTCAGGACGTAACAAACCTTCCTGAACCTGTTCAGCCAGTTTTCTGGCACCCTGGATAATATCCCAACGTCCACCATAGTTGGCAGCAATGTTGAGGGTCAGTCCATTATTTTGCTGAGTCAGTTCTTCGGCGCGGCGAATGCGTTCCTGAATACGATTGTTAAAACGACTGATATCGCCAATGACGCGCAGACGCACGTTGTGTTTGTGCAGGCTTTTGACTTCGCTGTCGAGCGCCCAAACAAACAACTCCATTAATGCCGTCACTTCCTGTACTGGTCGGCTCCAGTTTTCACTGCTAAACGCATAAAGCGTGAGCGCTTCCAGCTTGTGGCTAACCGCAAAGCTGACAGCCCGGCGTACTGATTTTACCCCGGCTTTGTGGCCTGAAATACGCAGTTTGCCCTGATTTTTTGCCCAGCGACCATTACCATCCATAATGATGGCCACGTGACGTGGCGTACAGTACGACTCGTCATCGATTGTGTTGTGATTGTTGGACGACATAACGCGTAATAATTCCTTTCATCAGAAATGCTGTGGTTTCTGAATACATTGCGCCTGCGGCAAACTCCAGCCATTCTGCCGGATGACATCGAAACAATGTCGGGCCATGAAACGCGAGCGAGCGACTATACCATTTTCACCTTGAGCGAACAAATAGCGGTAAGTATCAACCTGCTAAACGAAAGCGTGGTAGCAATTCATTGGCACAGATTCGGGCTAACCGATCGATTTCCATCACATCATCAATGTTGCTCGGTTCCTGGCACTGCAGAGAGGCCAGCACTTCGCTATTCATGGCTGCAATATCGGTAAAACGAATCTGATGCTGTAAAAATGCCGCCACGGCCACTTCATTCGCCGCGTTCAGCGTTGTCGTCGCCGCCTGCCCTGTTGAGCACGCATCAATGGCCAGCTTCAGGCAGGGGTAGCGCGCATAATCCGGTTCATCAAACGTCAACGCCTTCATTCGGGTGAAATCAAGCGGCGTGACACCGGCTGAGATACGCGCTGGCCATGCCATGCTGTGCGCTATCGGCGTTCGCATATCGGGCGAACCTAACTGCGCCAGCACACTGCCATCGCAGTAACGCACCATAGAGTGAATCACCGATTGCGGATGCAGGATAACTTCCATTTGTGCGTCAGTGGCATTAAACAGCCAGCGGGCTTCAATGTATTCAAGACCTTTATTCATCATGGTGGCCGAATCAACAGAGATTTTACGCCCCATTGACCAGTTCGGATGTGCACATGCCTGGTCTGGCGTCATGGCCGCCAAATCGGCTAATGGAGTGTCACGAAAAGGACCACCCGATCCCGTAAGGAGAATGGAATCAATGCCATTTCCCCGCAGATCAGCGTACCCCAACTGATGCTGTATGGAAGCGGGTAAACTCTGAAAAATGGCGTTGTGCTCGCTGTCGACCGGCAGCAATTGAGCCTGATGATGGCGCACCGCCTCCATAAACAGACGGCCGCATGTGACAAGGGATTCTTTATTGGCAAGCAGCACCGTTTTGCTGGCACGAATCGCGGCCAGTGTCGGCTGGAGACCCGAGGCGCCAACAATCGCCGCCATCACCTGATCGACCTCATCCAACGCAGCCAGTTCGCAGGCTGCCTGAACGCCGGAGAGCACTTCAGTTTGAAGGTTCAGTGCTCTCAGTCGCTCACGCAGGGCCTGTGCCGAGGTCTCATCCGACATCGCGGCATAACGCGGCTTAAATTGCTGACACTGTTCTGCCATCAGCGCCACATTCTGGCCGGCAACCAGCGCGGTGACCTGATACAGGTCTGGATTTGCCGCCACCACTGCCAGCGTGCTGGTGCCAATCGAACCCGTGGAACCCAGCAAAGTTAATCGCTTCATCATGCTATCCCTGTGAGGTTGTGAACCGTGCCCGCAACTGCGCCGGGCACAATGTAAAACGCCGCCAGAGTCGCACAACGTCTCTGAACGGCGTTTTATACCCGTCATAGTAAAAATCACATCCAGATTGGCTGCGACTCATACCATTTCGGGTATAGATAACTTGATGGAATTAGAAATCCATCAGTTCCTTTTCTTTGTCGGCCAGTGCTGCATCAACGTGTTTGATGTATGCATCGGTCATTTTCTGGATCTCATCCTGCGAGCGACGTTCGTCGTCTTCGCTGATCTCTTTGTCTTTCAGTAGTGCTTTGATCTTATCGTTGGCATCACGGCGCACATTACGGACAGAAACACGGCCCTGCTCCGCTTCACCGCGCACGATCTTGATCAGATCTTTACGACGCTCTTCCGTCAGCGCTGGCAGTGGCACACGAATATCGCTGCCTGCTGAGCTCGGGTTAAGCCCCAAGTCAGATGCCATAATGGCTTTCTCAACGGCTGCGCCCAATGAACGATCAAACACGTTGATTTTCAGCGTACGAGAATCTTCTACCGTGACGCTCGCCAGCTGACGCAGTGGCGTAGGAGTACCGTAGTAAGGCACCATAATGCCGTCGAGCAGTGAAGGCGAAGCACGACCGGTGCGTACTTTGCTGATTTGGTTTTTAAATGCATCCACACATTTTTCCATGCGCGTGTCAGCATCTTTTTTAATGTCGTTAATCACGTTAAAACCCTTGGATTCGGTTTGACCTGGCCACATCCGGCGTTCCAGAAGTGGTATCGATAAACATCGATCATCCTGTTACCCACCATAATTCGAGCTGCAAACGCATTGTTGACACTGAAATTATGTGAAGTAATGGCGCGGTGACCCAGCATCGCGCCCACAGAATATACCTTATTTTATCCTGCGTCGGGTATTAATGCGTAATCAGGGTGCCTTCTTTTTCACCCATCACCACGCGACGCAGCGCGCCAGGCTTGTTCATATTGAAGACACGGATCGGCAGCTGATGGTCGCGCGCCAGTGTAAAGGCGGCCAGATCCATCACTTTCAGCTCTTTATCCAGTACTTCGCCATAAGACAGCTGCTCGTACAGCGTAGCATCCGGGTTTTTCACCGGATCATCCGAGTAAACACCATCGACTTTAGTGGCTTTCAACACCACATCCGCTTCGATTTCAATGCCGCGCAGGCAAGCAGCAGAGTCGGTAGTAAAGAACGGGTTGCCCGTACCCGCGGCGAAGATCACCACACGGTTGTTACGCAACAGGCTGATGGCTTCTGCCCAGCTGTAGTTATCACACACGCCATTCAGCGGAATCGCGGACATCAGTCGTGCGTTCACATACGCACGGTGCAATGCATCACGCATTGCCAGGCCGTTCATCACGGTTGCCAGCATACCCATATGGTCACCGACCACACGGTTCATACCTGCCTGTGCCAGGCCAGCGCCACGGAACAGGTTACCGCCACCAATAACCACACCCACCTGGATGCCCAGCTCAACCAGCTCTTTCACCTCTTGCGCCATACGGTCAAGCACGCTCGCGTCAATACCAAAACCTTCGGCACCTTGCAGTGCTTCGCCACTCAGTTTTAGCAGGATACGTTGATATACAGGTTTTGCGTTGGTCGCCATGGTCAATTCTTCCTGGAAGATATGATGAATGAGAAGTTAAATCTGATCGATCATCCGCTTAGCAAGCGAGAAAAGCTATTGGGATGAGACTGAAAAGTGGTCCACGCAAAACGCAGACAAAAAAGAACCGCCTTCCGGCGGTTCTTTCGGAACATTAAGACTGTTTGGACATTGCAGCAACTTCTGCTGCGAAGTCAGCTTCAACTTTTTCAATGCCTTCACCCACTTCGAAGCGGATGAAGTTGATGACGTCTGCGCCTTTCTCTTTCAGAGCCTGGCCAACGGTTTTGCTTGGATCGATAACGAAAGCCTGACCGGTCAGAGACACTTCGCCGGTGAATTTCTTCATACGGCCATCAACCATTTTCTCTGCGATTTCTTTTGGCTTGCCAGACTGCATGGCGATGTCCAGCTGTACCTGGTACTCTTTCTCTACCACGTCAGCAGACACGTCTTCTGGCTTAACGAACTCTGGCTTGCTTGCAGCAACGTGCATAGCAACTTGCTTGCTCAGCTCTTCATCAGCACCGGTGGTTGAAACCACAACGCCGATACGTGCACCGTGCTGGTAGCTGTTCAGCTGAGCACCTTCCAGGATAGCAACACGACGGATGTTGATGTTCTCACCGATTTTAGTAACCAGCGCTACGCGTTCTTCTTCGAACTGCGCTTTCAGAGCTTCAACATCAGTCACTTTACCTGCAGTGGCTGCATCCAGTACTTTGTCAGCGAAAGCCTGGAAACCAGCATCTTTAGCAACGAAGTCAGTCTGGCAGTTAACTTCCAGAATCATCGCGTAACCGTCAGCGATTTTAGTTTTGATCACGCCATCAGCAGCAACGTTGCCTGCTTTCTTAGCGGCTTTGATCGCGCCAGATTTACGCATGTTCTCAATCGCCAGCTCGATGTCGCCGTTTGCTTCGGTCAGCGCTTTTTTGCAATCCATCATGCCTGCGCCAGTACGCTCACGCAGTTCTTTTACCAATGCAGCGGTAATTTCAGCCATTCCAGAATCCTCGATTCGTCTCTGTGTGCGTTCACACTGTCAGAAACTTGTTGCGGAAAATTTACTCTGCCCCGCTTACCCAAAGGAAGCGTGACAAACTTAGATAAATAAAAGGGGCCTGTGCGGCCCCCTTAACAGATATATCCAGCATATTTCGCATGGCAGATGCGTTGGCTGCTCTCGTTCACCCACATCACTGACTCAAGTCAGCTCAGTGGGCTTCTCTCGGTTGCCGCCTTCCTGCAACGCGAACTATTTTGGATAAAACATCTGATGTCTAAGGGCTCTCAGAAAGAGCGAACCTTATTAAGCTTCAGCAGCTTCTTCTGCCTGCTCAGCCAGATCCTGTGAACGGCCTTCGCGCACGGTAGTCGCAACAGCAGTCAGGTACAGGCTTACAGCACGGATTGCATCGTCGTTACCTGGGATAACGAAATCAACGCCGTCTGGATCAGAGTTGGTATCAACGATAGCAAATACTGGGATACCCAGGTTGTTTGCTTCTTTGATAGCAATGTGTTCGTGATCAGCGTCAACGACGAACAGTGCATCCGGCAGACCGCCCATATCTTTGATACCGCCCAGGCTGTTTTCCAGCTTGGCCAGTTCACGAGCACGCATCAGTGCTTCTTTCTTGGTCAGTTTGTCGAAAGTACCGTCCTGAGACTGAGTTTCCAGGTCTTTCAGACGTTTGATTGACTGGCGAACAGTTTTCCAGTTAGTCAGCATGCCACCCAACCAGCGGTGGTTAACGAAGAACTGGTCGCAGCTCAGAGCTGACTCTTTTACCGCTTCGGCAGCAGCGCGCTTAGTACCAACGAAAAGGATTTTGCCTTTACGTGAAGAGATCTTCTGCAACTCAGCCAGAGCTTCGTTGAACATTGGTACAGTTTTCTCAAGGTTGATGATGTGAACTTTGTTACGAGCGCCGAAGATGAATGGCTTCATTTTCGGGTTCCAGTAACGGGTTTGGTGACCAAAGTGAACACCAGCCTTGAGCATGTCGCGCATTGAAACAGTTGCCATGATTACCTCTAAAGTATGATTGGGGTTGGGCCTCCATGTATCCCATACAACCGACCTCTTTCAAGGCACCCCGGCGTATGTGTCGATACATGTGTGTTTTAGTACACAAAGTGAGTTTTATGCGTTTCTCGCCAACCACGAAGGTGACAGAGAATCGTCGGCGCGCTTTATACCATAATGCGCAGGAATACGCCAACAGAAGTTCGCGGCGTCAGGCGTGAACAATCCCGATTTGGCAGCCTAATTGCTGGCTGCTAACATGACTGCCACAGAACTCATTATTGTCGAAAATTTCGGCGATTGCGGATTATTTAATGGCCATTTCAATCAAAACCCCTGAAGAAATCGAAAAAATGCGTGTGGCAGGCCGTCTGGCAGCTGAGGTGCTGGAAATGATCGCACCGCACGTTGTGCCTGGCGTGACCACCGGTGAACTCGACCGCATCTGCCACGATCACATCACCAATAAGCAGCAGGCCATCTCGGCTTGTCTGGGCTATCACGGCTTCCCGAAATCGGTATGTATTTCGGTTAACGAAGTGGTATGCCACGGTATCCCCAGTGACGATCGCGTATTGAAAGATGGCGACGTAGTGAACGTTGATGTCACAGTGATCAAAGACGAGTATCACGGCGACACCTCGAAAATGTTCATTGTGGGCAAACCCACCATCCAGGGTGAGCGTCTGTGTCGTGTGACCCAGGAAAGCCTGTATATCGCCTTGCGCCTGGTGAAGCCGGGCATTCGCTTACGCGAGCTGGGCCGTGCGATTCAACAGTACGTTGAAGCACAGGATTTCTCCGTGGTGCGTGAATATTGCGGACACGGCATCGGTAAAGGCTTCCATGAAGAGCCACAGGTGCTGCACTACGATGCGGATGACGGCGGCGTGGTGTTGCAGGCTGGTATGACCTTTACCGTTGAGCCGATGGTGAATGCGGGTGATTACCGCATCCGTACCATGAAGGACGGCTGGACCGTAAAAACCAAAGATCGCAGCTTGTCCGCGCAGTATGAGCATACTATTGTGGTGACAGAAAACGGCTGTGAGATTCTAACGCTGCGTAGCGATGACACCCTTCCTGCGGTGCTTGAAAACAACGCGTAAAATTCTCCAACACAGTACCAAGCCGGCCAATAGCCTGTTACCCCTCGCGCAAGTGATGGGTATCAGGTTTAGAGTCGGCTTTTTTTATGGCGCAGATTGAGGCATGTCGATGAGTGGTAGCGTGACCGAAGCAGTACACAAAGGCCTGACCGATTCCCCCGCCAGCTGGCCAGATGAAGCCCTGACCCGTGACAAACTAAAACTCTATCTTGAGCAATTCCAGCAGCATCTGGGCGTGGCCTTTGATGCGGGAACGGATGTGGAATCGCTGATTGATGTCCGTACGCTGTTTATCGATCGCTTGCTACGCCGACTGTGGCGCTTCTATGGATTCGATAAATTAAAAGAGATCGCCCTGGTCGCGGTGGGTGGCTATGGTCGCGGCGAACTGCATCCGCTCTCCGACATTGATGTGTTGATCCTCAGTCGTCAGCCATTAGATGACGCCACCGCGCAGCGCACCAGCGAGCTGTTAACGCTGATGTGGGATTTAAAGCTCGAAGTCGGTCACAGCGTGCGCACGCTGGAAGAGTGTTTGCTGGAAGGCTTATCAGACCTGACGGTAGCGACCAATCTGATTGAATCGCGCATGCTCACCGGCGATGTAGCGCTGTTCCTTGAACTGCAAAAGAACATTTTCAGTGATGGCTTCTGGCCATCTGCGCGCTTCTTCGCGGCCAAAATAGAAGAGCAGCAAGAGCGCCATCATCGCTATCACGGCACCAGTTATAACCTCGAACCGGATATCAAAAGCAGCCCCGGCGGCCTGCGCGACATTCATACCTTGCAGTGGGTGGCGCGGCGCCATTTCGGTGCCACCACTATGGATGAGATGGTCGGATTTGGCTTTATCACCGAAGCCGAACGCAACGAAATCAATGAGTGTCAGACATTCCTCTGGCGCATTCGCTTCGCCCTTCATCTGACCCTGACGCGCTACGACAATCGCCTGCTGTTTGATCGCCAGCTCACCGTTGCCCAACGGCTCAACTATCTGGGCGAAGGCAATGAGCCGGTTGAGCGCATGATGAAGGATTTCTACCGTGTAACGCGTCGTATCGGCGAACTCAATCAGATGCTCCTGCAGCTGTTTGACGAAGCGATTCTTGCCCTCTCCACCACCGAAAAACCGCGCAGTATTGACGATGATTTTCAACTGCGCGGGAATTTGATCGACCTGCGCGATGCCACCCTGTTTGAGCGCGAACCGCAGGCAATTCTGCGAATGTTTTATGTGATGGTGCGCAACGAAAACATCACCGGCATCTATTCCACCACGCTGCGCCAGTTGCGCTACGCGCGACGCCACCTGAAACAACCGCTGTGTCAAATTCCGGAAGCACGCGAAACCTTTATGGCGATCCTGCGACACCCCGGCGCGGTGAAACGCGCGCTGGTGCCGATGCATCGCCATAGCGTTCTGTGGGCCTATACGCCGCTGTGGGGCAATATTGTCGGCCAGATGCAATTTGACCTGTTCCACGCCTATACCGTTGATGAACACACCATCCGCGTGCTGCAAAAGCTTGAGAGCTTTGCCAATGAAGCCACGCGCCCGATGCACCCGCTGTGTGTGGAACTCTGGCCGCGCCTGCCACAACCTGAGTTACTGCTGATGGCGGCCTTACTGCACGATATCGCCAAAGGACGCGGTGGCGATCACTCCATCCTCGGCGCGCAAGATGCGCTGGAGTTTGCCGAACTGCATGGCCTTAATTCTCGTGAAATGCAGTTGGTGGCTTGGCTGGTACGCCATCATCTGCTGATGTCGGTGACGGCTCAGCGCCGCGACATTCAGGACCCGACGGTGATCCAGCAATTCGCGGAAGTGATGCAAAATGAAAATCGCCTGCGTTATTTGGTGTGTCTGACCGTTGCTGACATCTGCGCCACCAACGAGAGTTTGTGGAACAGCTGGAAACAGAGTCTGCTGCGTGAGTTGTTCTTTGCCACCGAAAAACAGCTGCGTCGTGGTATGGAAAACAGTCCCGATTTGCGCGAGCGAGTCCGCCATCACCGCTTGCAGGCGCTGGCGCTATTGCGCATGGAAAACCTCGACGAAGAGCGTTTGCATCATATCTGGAGCCGCTGCCGTGCAGATTACTTCCTGCGTCATACGCCGAATCAGCTGGCATGGCATGCGCGCCATTTAATCGATCATGACCTCAGTAAACCGATGGTGCTGGTCAGCCCGCAGGCCACACGCGGGGGCACTGAAATCTTTATCTGGAGTCCAGATCGCCCTCATCTGTTTGCCGCGGTGGCAGGCGAACTCGATCGCCGTAATTTAAGCGTGCATGACGCACAAATCTTCACCAGTCGTGATGGCATGGCCATGGACACCTTTATTGTTTTAGAGCCCGACGGCAGCCCGCTGGCCGCCGACCGCCATCCGATGATCATGCAGGCGCTGGAGCAGGCGATCACCCAAACCGAATGGGTACCACCGCGCACACGCCGCCAGTCGGCACGCCTCAAACACTTCAGTGTGGATACCGAAGTGAATTTCCTGCCAACGCACACCGACCGGCGGAGTTATCTGGAATTGGTGGCGCTGGATCAGCCAGGTTTGCTGGCGCGTGTGGGTGAAGTGTTTGCCGATCTGGGCGTGTCACTGCACGGTGCGCGCATCAGTACGATTGGCGAACGGGTTGAGGATCTTTTCATCCTGGCGGACAGCGAGCGACGCGCACTTGATGTAGAAATGCGCAATGTGCTGAAAGAGAGGTTGACAGAGGCCCTTAATCCAAACGATAAACTGTGACCTACCCGTCATCATTCAAACTGTAGGCGCGTTGGCTCTCCTCGCTCGGCCTGGTCACATACTGATGTATGCTCCCAGGCACTCGCTGCGTGGCCGCCTTCCTACAGCCTGAATGATTTAGGGTAGGCAATAAATTACTCATGTCCGAATTTACGGACATTCCGCTATGACAGACTCAGGAATTAAATATGCAACAGTTACAGAGCGTTATCGAATCTGCCTTTGAGCGCCGCGCCGACATCACGCCTGCCAGCGTAGACAGCGCGACCCGTGAAGCCATCGAACAGGTTATCGGCCTGCTGGATAGCGGTGAGCTGCGCGTGTCTGAAAAGATCAACGGCGAGTGGGTAACGCATCAGTGGCTGAAGAAAGCAGTGCTGCTGTCTTTCCGCATCAATGACAACCAGGTCATTGATGGCGCTGAAACCCGTTTCTACGACAAAGTGCCAATGAAGTTTGCCAACTGGGATGAAGCTCGCTTCAAAAATGCCGGCTTCCGTGTTGTTCCTCCAGCAGCCGTGCGTCAGGGCGCATTCATTACACGTAACACCGTACTGATGCCTTCGTACGTCAACATCGGCGCTTACGTTGATGAAGGCACCATGGTGGATACATGGGCAACCGTGGGTTCCTGTGCACAGATCGGTAAAAACGTCCACCTGTCTGGCGGCGTGGGCATCGGCGGCGTACTGGAGCCACTGCAGGCTAACCCAACCATCATCGAAGATAACTGCTTCATCGGTGCACGCTCTGAAATCGTTGAAGGCGTTATCGTCGAAGAAGGTTCAGTGATCTCAATGGGCGTCTACATCGGCCAGAGCACCAAAATCTACGATCGCGAAACCGGCGAAGTGCATTACGGTCGCGTACCAGCAGGTTCTGTGGTGGTTTCAGGTAACCTGCCATCAAAAGACGGCAGCTACAGTCTGTACTGCGCCGTGATCGTGAAGAAAGTGGACGCGAAAACCCTGGCAAAAACCGGCATCAACGAGTTGCTGCGTACCATCGACTAAACTTTCGCACAGGTATAACCTCCTGCCAACGGGTCCGTATTCGGGCCCGTAATTTTTTGTTTACACTCAGATGACAATTACCTGTTTCGCGCCGCGAATTAACAGGTGCGTTTATTTTTCAAACAGTTCATAATCCGCGCCAGTTAACTCCGGTCGCGCACTGTTCATCCCGGTTTTTGTGTCTACAGTTGATTAAGTATGCCGTAAGCGTTCCGGTTGCCGCGTTTTTTGCTGCATCCCGAATGATGATGATAGTCCTGCGCGCTCACCCACTCTTAGATGGAATATAAACGCTATGTACGACAACCTGAAAAGCTTAGGTATCAGCAACCCTGACGACATCGACCGTTACAGCCTGCGTCAGGAAGCCAGCAACGACATTCTGAAAATCTACTTCCGCAAAGACAAAGGTGAGTTCTTCGCCAAAAGCGTGAAATTCAAATATCCACGTCAACGTAAAACCGTTGTCGCTGACCACACCAGCCAGGGTTATAAAGAAGTTCAGGAAATCAGCCCGAACCTGCGCTATGTGATCGACGAGTTGGATCAGATTTGCCAGCGTGACCAGGTTGAAGTGGATCTGAAACGCAAAATTCTCGCGGATCTGCGCCACCTGGAAAACGTGGTGTCGAATAAAATCGCTGAAATCGAGTCAGATCTTGATGAATTAACCCGTAACGGTCGTTAATTCCTGCCACGATTATCAAGGCCAGCCTATGCTGGCCTTTTTGTTTGCTGAAATCAGTCTCTTCTTAGTCTCCCCGCGCTTTCTGAATCCCTGATGCCTGGTTACTATTGGTCTATGTCTGACTTCCGGTATGACTATGACAATGCAATTTGCAGCTATCACCTCCGGCCAACGCGGCCTTGATATCCATATTGCCAGTGACCTCGCGCGCAAAATCTTGTCTGGAACACTGAAAGTCGGTGATGTCCTTCCCAGCGAAGTCGAGTTATGCGGTCGGTTTGGCGTTAGCCGCACTGCGCTGCGTGAAGCACTTAAACTGCTCTCGTCCAAAGGTTTACTGGAATCTCGCCCCAAACTCGGCACGCGTGTGCGTGAGCGCGCCCATTGGAATTTACTCGATGTGCAGTTGCTGGAGTGGATGGAAGGGATTGAATCGACGGAAGAGATGTATCAGCAATTTTTGGCATTTCGCCAGGTTATCGAACCGCAGGCAACGCGGCTGGCCGCCCTGCACGCTACGCATGATCAACGTGTTGAGTTATCGCATTTGTTCCGCGAAATGAGCGCGGTTTGCGCCGCCCAACCTTTTGACCTGGTGCGCTGGCTGGAAGCAGACAGTGCCTTTCATCGTCTTATTTTCCACGCCACGGATAACTGCTTCTTTACGCCGTTCGGCAATTTGCTGGCGACCACCTTTAAATGTTTCTTCACCTGGCCGACCAGCGCACAAGAGATCTTTCTCGACGAGCACCGCAAAATCTATGAGGCGATCATGATGGGTGATGCTGATGCCGCCCAGCAGGCGTCCACCGTTTTAATGCTTCACAGCCCACGCACGCCCACCTCTTAAGGCTGCCGCGGCAACGACAATAGCCAGGTGTCACGCTGCGCCTGCATCACCGCACCCTTGAAGTGGATGTTTCGGGAAGCGACCAGCTTGCGTGGTCGATCCAGCGTTGGTAACGATGGCTCTTCAGACTGTTATCCGCCAGCGACAACAGCGGAATCATCCTGACGCTCACCCGGTCACGATTTTTCCACGGCCAGGGTTTACGGTCATCGCTGTAGGGTGCCATGTAATCCAGTGCATCGATCAGTGAACCGCCCTGCTGATGGTAATGCCACAAATCTCCCGCCCCACTTCGCTGCACCAGCTGCGCCACACTGGTCAACGCTTGCAGATTGAAATAGCTGTAATGGAAAGAGCGCGTGCGCGCCAGTTCAAATGGCTGGGTGCCGTCCGCACGGATCTGCCCATCAATTTTTTGCCGTGTCAGTGCAGCCATCTGCTTAATCACCTCAGGCTGCTGCAAATACCAGGCAATACCGGCGACCTGCGCAGCGTACCAACTTCCGTGATTGTTGGGCGCATCGCGTTCGCCCTGTGCCAGTTTGCTGTGCTGCAGCCAGTGCAGATAATCACGAAACCAGGCGTGCAGTGCGGCCTGATCCTGCGCTCGCCAGCCGGGGGAATCTTGCAGCAGCAACAGCGCATCCACCACGCGCGTGGCGAAATAGCGCCCATCCAGCACGCCGGTGTGCCTGCCTTGCGCTTTGCCCGGCACACCCTGCGCATAATTGAGGTTGGGGTTCATGCGGGTTGCAGGATCGATAAACCATGTCCGCGCCATGGATTGGGCTTTTGCCGCATAGCGTGTTTCACCGGAAAAATACCAGGCCAGGGTGAGGGTCTGCAGATCGGCAGTAAAGCGCGCCAGACGCACACCATCGCTTTGATCGTTTTTACTGGCAGGATTCACCTCTCCGTCATGGCGAATCCACGGTAAGCCCGCCTCCTTCGCCTTATCCGGCCACCAGTAAGCACTCAGGCTGAGATAATCATGTCGCGATCCGCTGGGCGGCAACATCCCTTTTTGCGTAACGGACGGGTTTGGCTGGTGCAGGGCGCGGTCGGCCGCGTGCTGCAACTGCTGCCACGCGGCGAAAGTCTGAGGAGCCGCGCTTTTGCTGTGCAGTGCATCTCGCGCCTGCTGCAGCTGCTCGCCTGATAAGAATGCCAGCACCGGCGTCTGTGCCCGGCAAGACACCGCGATCGTCAAACCCAGCAGTAACCAAAGCGTCCGCGACATCAATGCATGCATCACCCTCTCCCAACCGCTGCTATTACTTAACTTTGCTCATCCAGTTGCAATGCAACGTACAGCAATAAACGATCGTCGAAATTACCCAGATTCAACCCGGTCAGCTCGGAAATACGGTTGAGGCGATATTCCAGCGTGTTGCGATGAATAAACAGCGCCCGCGCAGTGGCACTGGGTTGCACATTATGGTTGAACCACGCCACCAGGGTGCGGCGCAGCAATCCATTGTTGTCATTGGTTTTCAGCTTCGCCAGCGGCCGCGCCAGTTCGTTAGCTTGCCATCCGCCACGTAAACTATCCAACAACACGGGTAATACCAAATCCTGATAGAAAAAGCTGCGCTGTTCCGGCATACGCTGCTTGCCCACCATCATGGTGGTGCGCGCGGTGCGGTAGGATCGTGCGATGCTGCCAGGACCAGTGAAAAAATTACCCAGCGCGATGCGCATCCGCACCTGGCCGCTCTCTTTCATACGTTGCAGCAGTTGGTCGACACGCCGCCGATGATCGTCCTGATCGTAACGCCCATGCGCATTTAGAGCCGGTTTCAGCACCACCATCTCGGTGAGTGAGACGATGGCAATGAGATTGTCACGATCGGGCGTGGTGAGCAGCGTTTGCAACTGCTGCAATTCAGACATCGCACTATCAACGCCGAGTTGGCCGCTGTCCACTTCCACCACCGCCACCACGCGCGGTTGATTGAGATCGATCCCCAAACGCTGCGCCCACTCGTTTAACGCGGGCGAGAGCGTCTCACTGCGAATCAGGTTGAGCACTAACTCCTCACGCAGGCGGCTATCTTGCGCCAGCATATGCAGCAATCGCGCTTGTTCCAGCATCATTTCTGCCGTCATACACACCAGTTCACCGTAGTGACGTAGCGCCGCGGGTTGCCCGGTCAAACCAATCACGCCGACAATGCCGCCATCGATACGCAGAGGCAGATTAATACCCGGCCGCACGCCGTGCAGATGTTTAGCCACGGCTTCGTCGATGTCCACCACCCTTCCCTGTGATAGCACCAGCAGCGCACCTTCGTGCAATTCGCCAATACGCTCGCGATCGCCGCTGCCAATAATGCGGCCGCGCGCGTCCATCACATTGACATTGCTGTCAATAATTTGCATGGTGCGGGCAACAATATCCTGAGCCAGTCGCGCATCGAGATGATAGGTGGCCATCAATAGCTCCATAGATAAAGAGGAACTGACAGAATACGCATCCCCACCACGCCTGACATTGTGCAACTGCACATAGCCGGATGGATAATGCGGGAATTGAGGCGAGCGTCACATTGCGACACGGACATCTGCACAATTTGATACAAAGCATCGTGGTACTAATGCTAACCGCGGGGCGGGATCATAACGAAAAAAGGCGAGCCGAAGCTCGCCTGTGATTAACAACGTAAAACCTTACTGCATCAGCAGATAAAGGCTGCTGTCGCCGCGCTGCACGTTCAATGCCAGCACGGATGGCTTGGTATCGAGGATTTTGCGCAGTTCACCGAGGTTCGCGATGGCCTGCTGGTTGACGCCCATGATCACGTCACCTTTCTTCAGACCAATTCGCGCCGCCGCACTGCCCGCCTTCACGTTATCGACTCGCACGCCCTTCTGACCATTGCTATCGACATTGCTCAGGTCGGCACCTTCAATACCGGTGTAAATGGTGGCCGACTGCACTTTTTCCTGCGAGCTCTGCTGGAGTTCTACCGTGATATTCACGGGTTTGCCATCACGCAGCAGGCCCAGTTGCAGTTTGGTTCCCACTGGCAGTGAACCGACTTCGGCACGCAGCGCCGCAAAGCTGGTCAACGGTTTACCATTCATCGACACCACAACATCACCGGCTTTCACACCCGCTTTTGCTGCCGCAGAGTTTGGCAACACCTGGCTGACGAAAGCACCGCGCTGCGCATCGACTTTCATCGCTTTCGCCAGTTCGGAGTTCAGCTCGGTGCCCATGATACCCAGTTCACCGCGTTTCACCTGGCCGTACTCGATCATCTGTGCGGTGAGGTTTTTCACCATCGCACTTGGGATCGCGAAGCCGATACCGATGTTACCGCCATCCGGTGCGAGGATCGCGGTGTTAATCCCGATCAATTCACCGTTCAGATTCACCAGCGCGCCACCGGAGTTACCGCGGTTGATCGCTGCATCGGTCTGGATAAAGTTTTCATAATTTTCGACGTTCAAGCCGCTACGGCCCAATGCCGACACGATGCCGGAGGTGACCGTTTCACCGAGTCCGTAAGGGTTACCGATCGCCACGGTGTAATCGCCTACGCGCAGATCGTCAGAATCGGCGATCTTAATGGCGGTCAGATTCTTGGCATCCTGCAGCTGGATCAGTGCGATATCCGATTGCGGATCTTTACCAATCACTTTGGCGTCATAACGACGACCATCACTCAACTGCACCTGAATTTTGGTGGCGTTGTCGACTACGTGGTTGTTGGTCACCACATAGCCTTTATCCGCGTTGATGACTACGCCCGAACCCAGCGCACGGAATTTCTGCTGCTGCGTATTGGCTCCGCCGTCACCACCACCCTGGCTGCCATCACCGCCGCCCTGGCACATTGGCGAGCTTTGGAATGGCGAACCGTCCTGGCAGAATGGCGAATTATCACCAAAGAATTGCTGGAATTGTTGCGGCATCCGCGGTGTTTTCACGGTGGTACTTCCTTCAACGCTGATACTCACCACGGAAGGCATCACTTTTTCCAGCATCGGTGCCAGGCTTGGCAACTGTTGGCTCGAGGAGGAAGCAGATTCCGCCGCGAAAACACTCACAGGGCTCAATGCCATGCCCAGACTAAGCGCCAGCGCACTTAACATTAAGGTGCTTTTTTTCATTTGTCTGTGTCTCTCTAAGATTTACGGCCAGACCATTGCTGTGGTCGTGATGGTGAGATTAAGTTTTTAGCGCGAAGTTCCTAATGAAGTTTTGGGCAAAGGTAAAAATTTATTCTTCATCTTTACAAAACTCGGATTATTCCACCGCCATTAAACGACGATATTCATCCCACGCATAATTATCTGTCATACCGCTGATATAGTCCTGAATCAGCCGCGAACGATAATAGCGTTCCCATAACAAGCGTTGATATTTATGTTCGACGATAAGCGCGCGCATCTGCTGTTGATACGCTTTGCGATGTTTTCCGGAGAGTTTATGAAACAGTCGCGTCTCGATAGGATGCTTAGGGAGAAAATCATCGTTCATCAGCGTGGTAAACTGCTCGTAATCCAGCAACATCAATGACTGATATATTTCCAGCAGCCCTTTAATCACGCGATAACCCTGTAATTCCAGCTGCTCAACTTCAGGGTGATTAAAGACTTGCTGACGTGCCACAGTTTTAAATAGCTTCAACAATCGGCCTTCATCGCCATCATCTTCCAGCAAAGCGTGGTTAAAGCTGCCCTCGTAAATAGCAGGCAAATTATCCACAAAGCGGCGAACCGCATGACTCACCAAGACATTTTGTACATTAACGCGTAACGACATAAAAAACTGATCGCTGATACTGCGGCGTTTTTTCTGATTCGCTTCTTTCCAGGCTTCACCGACCGTGCGACTAAAGGCATCGCCACTATTTACCGGGCCCCAGGCGTTGAGTAAATATTTATATAGGGTTTCAACATCAAAAATATCTTTCTCAACGGCATCATCCAGATCGGCAATGCAATAGGAGATATCATCGGCGGCTTCCATTATCCACGTCAGTGGGAAGCGATGATGTTCAGCCATATTGGTCGCCGCACGCAGCTCGGCAACATATTCGCGTTCAGATAAATAGAAACCCGGCTTCTTCATTAATACGCTAAATTCAGCCGGCTTATCGCCCTGCCACCATGCGGGGGCGGTATATTTCAGGATGCAGGCGACCTGGGCATAGCTCAGATTAAGTTGCAGCAGCGTATGCACCAGACGAATCGCTTGTGCATTACCTTCGAAGTGGCACAAATCCTGACGAATCATTGCATTCAGCTGGTCAAAATCTGCTCGCTGAATATCATCAGCAACGCCCGCCACCAGCGGATCCACCAGTTCAGCAGGCAGGTTATCATCGAACCAGTCATTAATCGCCGCTTCGCCGAAGTGACCAAATGGCGGGTTACCGACGTCATGAAGCAGGCAAGCCATCTCTATCAGGCTTTCAAATGCCCCTTCAAACTCATCCAGACCATATTTTGCCAACCCACCGCCTTGAGTCTTCAGGGCTTGCAGAATCTCTTTAGTGATGTAGCGCCCGGTTTGCTGTACTTCCAGCGAGTGAGTCAAACGCGAACGCACGGCGGCATTGCGCTCCAGGGGAAATACCTGGGTTTTTTGTTGCAGGCGGCGAATAGCCGCAGAGTTAATAATGCGCCCGCGGTCGCTTTCAAAGTGACGCGTAATAAAGTATTCGCCTTCCGGATCTTTGCGACTGGTATAAGGGCGGGTAAAACTGATCTTCTTCCTGAAATTGATCGTTGCCATCATGACCCCTTATTTTTTGGTGAATTCATCCTCAGTCAGCCATGGTAGACTATGCCTCACTTTTGAGGTTTACATCCATCATTACAGCGAGATTCTTTATGAAAGCAGGCATTATTGGCGCGATGGAGCAGGAAGTTACCCTGCTGCGTGACAAAATCGAAAACCGTCAGACCCTGACGCTCGCCGGCTGCGAAATTTACACCGGTACGCTGAACGGTGTTGAGGTGGCTCTGCTGAAGTCAGGTATTGGTAAAACCGCAGCCGCACTCGGCACGACTCTGCTGCTGCAGCTGTGCAAACCGGATTTCATCATCAACACCGGTTCAGCGGGCGGTTTAGCGCCAACCCTGAAAGTGGGCGATATCGTGGTATCAGATGAAGTGCGTTATCACGATGCCGATGTCACCGCATTCGGATACGAACCGGGCCAGATGGCCGGTTGCCCTGCGGCATTCGCCGCTGACGAGAAGTTAATTGCTGCTGCTGAACAGGTCATTAAACAGCTGGACCTCAACGCCGTGCGCGGCTTGGTGGTCAGCGGTGATGCCTTTATCAACGGTGCTGAGCCGTTGGCGCGCATTCGTCATACTTTCCCGCAGGCGATTGCGGTAGAGATGGAAGCCACGGCAATTGGCCATGTTTGCCACCAGTTCAAGGTGCCATTTGTGGTAGTACGCGCAATTTCAGACGTGGCAGATAAAGAGTCCCACCTGAGCTTCGATGAGTTCCTGGTCGTGGCGGCGAAGCAATCTTCCCTGATGGTAGAAAATCTGCTGGCACAACTGGCGCGTGGCTAAGTATTGGCTGCTCGGGCTATTGCTGATTGGCAATAGCCTGCTTGCCGCAGTTCCTCGCGTTATTACCCTCGCCCCGCATCTTACTGAACTCGCTTTTGCCGCAGGTATAACGCCCGTAGCGGTCAGTGCGTATTCGGATTACCCCGCCCAAGCCACTTCGCTTGAGCAGGTGGCGAACTGGCAAGGGATCAAGGTGGAACGCATCCTGCAACTGAAGCCGGATGTGGTGTTGGCATGGCGTGGCGGCAACCCGCAACGGCAAATCGAACAACTGCAACGATTGGGTATTAAAGTCGAGTGGATTGATCCACAAACCATTGATCAAATGATCGATGCGCTGGCCGCGTTACAGCAGTGGAGCCCGCAACCCAATCAGGCTGTCTCCGCCGCGCAAGCACTGCGCGAGCAGGAGAACGCCCTGCGCAAACAGTATCAGCGCCAGGCACCTACGCCGCTGTTTATGCAGTTTGGTCAGCAGCCGCTGTTTACCGCTGCGCGGAATACCCTGCAAAACGACGTGATCACCTTATGCGGCGGCAAGAATATCTTCGCCGATAGCAGCGTGAGTTGGCCGCAGGTGAGTCGTGAGCAGGTGCTGGCTCGTCATCCGCAGGCGATAGTGATTGGCGGTGACAAGGCTCAGGCCGCGAATATCGTGAAATTCTGGCAGCCTCAACTGGCGGTTCCGGTATTGGCTATTCACGATGACTGGCTAAGTCGGCCGGGTCCACGTATCTTGCTGGCAGCAAAACAGCTGTGCCAGGATTTACATCCGGTGAAAAATAACACCAATTAAGACTAAAGATTCGGCAAAAATTGTCGAAAATCAAAATACAAGGCACGGTAGCCACGTATGCTCTGTGCCCTTTTTGCGCTAAGCGCAATTTTGACTTCACCAGGAATTAGACATGACCAGAGCTCTGCTGCTGGCCATAGGACTCGTGATGGCTGTACCTGTTGGTGCGGCGACGTCAACAGGTTCTATTGCCGTCACGCTGACCTTGTTCTCTCGTTGCGATATTTCGCGTCAGAATGAGCAAACGTTGCCATCGATTGATTGCGGGCGTCATTTCAGCGCACAGCCGCGCGTCACAGAAAGCATATTGAAAAAGAGTGCTAAACGGCAGGTGGCGTCACGATTAGTGACCGTTGAATGGTAGTGTCTGACCGCCAGAACGGCGGTCAGAAGCGGTATCAGATGCTGAAGGAAGAGCCACAACCACAGGTGGTTTTTGCATTGGGATTGGTCACGATAAAACGCGATCCCTCCAGACCTTCGGTGTAATCCACAGATCCGCCTACCAGATATTGCAGGCTCATTGGGTCCACCACCAGCGCCACACCCTGTTTCTCAATGGTCATGTCGCCGTCATTCATTTGATCGTCGAAAGTAAAACCGTACTGGAAACCACTGCAACCGCCGCCAGTGATGTACACGCGCAGTTTCAGCTCTGGATTCTCTTCATCCGCAATCAGGTTTTTTACTTTTTTCGCTGCTGCTTCCGTGAATTGCAAAGGCAGTGCTGCTACGTCGTCACTCATCTTATACTCCGGGTAAACGTCCAGGTCAGAAAACAACCTCAATGCCACTATTATCTGCCAGCCGCCCAGTGCAATCAAGTGCCGTGCTTGACACTGAGTGCCGCCTGCGCTGCGTTAAAGTATAGCGTGACTCAGGGCTTTAGCACCGGAGCGCCTTTCACCGCAGCCCGTTCTTCCTTAGAATGGCGCCAGAATTTTTTTCCAGAACAGCAGGAGCCGATCAATGAGTAAGTCAGAAAACCTGTATGCCGAAGCGCAACGCCTAATCCCTGGCGGTGTGAACTCCCCGGTACGTGCCTTTACCGGTGTGGGCGGCGTACCGCTGTTCATCGAACGCGCCGATGGTGCGTATCTGTTTGACGCCGATGGCAAAGCCTATATCGATTATGTCGGTTCATGGGGACCGATGGTGCTTGGGCACAACAATGCCACCATCCGCAATGCAGTGATTGAAGCGGCATCACGCGGCCTGAGCTTCGGTGCGCCGACCGAGATGGAAGTCAAAATGGCGGAGTTAGTGTGTGAGCTGGTGCCAAGCATGGACATGGTGCGTATGGTCAACTCCGGCACTGAAGCCACCATGAGCGCCATCCGTTTAGCGCGCGGTTTTACCCATCGCGATAAAATCATCAAATTTGAAGGCTGCTACCACGGCCACGCGGATTGCCTGCTGGTGAAAGCCGGTTCCGGCGCGCTGACTCTGGGCCAGCCCAACTCGCCAGGCGTACCCGCTGATTTTGCCAAGCACACCCTGACCTGCACTTACAACGACCTCGCCACCGTGCGTGCGGCGTTTGAACAGTATCCAGAGGATATCGCCTGTATCATCGTTGAGCCGGTTGCCGGCAACATGAACTGCATTCCACCGCAGCCAGACTTCCTGCCGGGCCTGCGCGCGCTCTGTGATGAGTTTGGTGCCTTGCTGATTATCGATGAAGTGATGACCGGCTTCCGCGTGGCGCTGGGCGGTGCTCAGGCCTATTACGACGTGACGCCAGACCTGACTTGCCTGGGCAAAATCATTGGCGGCGGCATGCCAGTGGGCGCCTTTGGTGGACGTCGTGATGTGATGGAAGCGTTGGCACCGACCGGTCCGGTTTACCAGGCGGGAACGCTCTCAGGTAACCCGATTGCCATGGCCGCCGGTTTCGCTTGCCTGACGCAGATTGCCCAACCGGGTACGCACAGCACCTTGACCGATCTGACCACTCAGCTGTCTGAAGGTTTGCTGGCGGCGGCTAAAGCAGAAAATATCCCGCTGGTGATCAACCACGTTGGCGGCATGTTCGGTATTTTCTTCACTGAAGCGGACAGCGTGACCTGCTACGCCGATGTGACAAAATGCGATGTCGAGCGCTTTAAGCGCTTCTTCCATCTGATGCTGGCAGAAGGGGTATACCTTGCTCCATCCGCCTTTGAAGCGGGCTTTATGTCGCTGGCGCACAGCCAGGAAGATATTCAGCGCACCATTGATGCCGCACGTCGTAGCTTTGCTAAGCTGTAAGCTTTGGTCGCCATTAATCGCGTAATGCATCTCAGCTAAGCGCTTTCTGGTCGCCATAAATGGCAACCCTACGACGATCGAGCGCGGTTTTCGTAGGGTGCATATTCATACGCACCAAGGCATTGGCAAGCATACATATAAGGGTGCCATATTTCGTAGGGTGCGCATTCATGCGCACTGGTTAGAAATGCGCACCCTATTTATGTTATGCGCGGCGTAACAACCAAATAAAATAGGGCGCACCGAAGAAGGTGGCCATCAGCCCTGCCGGGATTTGATCCGGAAACGCCAGCATTCTGCCGCACCAGTCGGCAAACACCATTAAACCTCCCCCCAGCAAACCTGCCATCAGCACTTGCGGTAGCGCACGACGGAACCCCAGCATACGCACAATATGCGGTGCCATCAGGCCGACAAAACTGAGTGGCCCAATGGTCAGCGTGGCCGTGGCAGTCAAGGCCGCCGCCAGCAACAGCAGGCTCAATCGCGATCCCGTTAACGCCATGCCTGCCGACCGTGCCGTGGCACTGCCCAGCGGCAGCAGCGTTAGCCAGCGGCTGGCCAGAGGTGCCAGAGCAATCAAAATCATCCCCACTACCGCGCTTTGTACCGCCTGCTCAAGACTGATGTTGTAGGTCGAGCCTGAAATCCATGTCAGCAAGCCACTCATACGTGGATCACCGCTGGCCATCAGCACCATTAACAGGGTGACAAAGGCACTGTTCAGCGCCATGCCCGCCAGCAGCATACGTTCGGGCGAGAAGCCACCTCGACTGGCCACCAGCATGATGATCAGCAGCGTCAGGGCGGCTCCCAACGCACCTGCAGGCAGCAACCACGCCACCGCATCACCGGGCACAAAGAACATCATCACCACGGCACCGCATGCTGCCCCTGAGCTAATGCCTAACACTTCCGGGCTCGCCATTGGGTTACCGGTGAGACGCTGAATCAACGCGCCCGCCACGCCCAGCATCATCCCGACTACCAGCGCGGCCAGCACGCGCGGCACACGCCACGGCAGCAGCTGATGCAACATCTCGCCGCTGACCCACGTCCAGCTGTGCGCATCGCGGCCAAACGTCAGAGCGACAGCGCCCAACAGCGCCAGCATCGCCACGCCAAACAGACACCAGCGCACGACGTTTTGCCGCTCCGCCGGGACCTTATCCCCCATGTTCATCGCCGGGGGGACTGAACCGGTGCGCAAGCGCGGCAACAACCACAGCAGAATCGGCACGCCAATCAGCGCCGTCGCAGTGCCAGTTGAAACCTCACGCCAGTGGCTGGTGAGCCACAGCACACACTGATCGGCCAACCACAGCAGCAGCGCACCAATCAGTGGTGCGAGTAGCATGCGGCTTAACAAGCGACGGCCTCCCAGCATTTTCGCCAGCAGCGGGGCAAACAGACCGATAAAGCCAATGATGCCCGCCACATTTACCAGCTGCGCACTGAGCAGAATCGCCAGTGCCAGCGCACCGATACGCGCCGCTGACAGTGCCAGGCCAAGATTTTTCGCCACGCCATCGTCCAGCCCCATCAGGGTCAATGGACGTAACAGCGCCAGCGCCACCACAAAGGCCAGCAGCAGGCGCGGCCACAACATTGCCACGTTGTGCCCATCCATCTGATTCAACGCGCCCGTGCTCCACAAGAACATGTTCAGCAGCTGATCATGATTGAAGATGGCAAAGATTTGATTCACTGAACCGGCATAGAGGCTGAGCACCAGCCCGGCAAGGATCAGCGTCACAGGTGACAAACGTTTTCCCCACGCGACACCAAACACCAGCACACCGACCAGCACCGCACCGCCCATCGCCGCAAATTGTTGCGTCAGTTCCCCACCCGGCAGATGCCAAAGCGTGGCGACGGTGATGCCCAGCTGTGCGCCCGACGACACGCCAAGCGTGGTGGGTTCCGCCAGCGGATTACGCAGCACCTGCTGGAACAGCAAGCCCGCTAAGCCGAGGCCCGCCCCGACCAGCAGCGCCAGCGCAAGACGCGATAGCAGACTGTGGTGAAACACCACTTGCTGGATATTGTTGATGTCTGGCGCAATGATCGCCTGTGTCCACTGTGCCGTTGGCAGTGCTTCACTCAGGTTGATATAGGTTAACGCCAGTGCCAGTAAACACAGGCTACTCAGCAGCGCGACAGGAAAAAGACGATGGCGCATCATTGCGACTCCAGCGCGTGTTCCAGCACGCGAATAAACTTCAGCGCCGAATAGGTCGCGCCGTAATACCACACTGCAGGCACGCGCTGGAAACGGCCAGCACGGATAAACGGCAGCGCCTGCCACAGTGCCGTTTTCATCACGCGCTGCATATCGCGCTCGTTATCGTGATCGAAGCAAATGACCTGCACGTCGCCCACGTTTGCCAAACGTTCAAGCCCGACTACCGCGCTGCCCCAGAAGTTGGTTTCACCGTGCCAGGCGTTGGTCAGACCGAGGATCTCCATCACTTCCAGGAACAGGCTGTTGGCACCAAAGGTAATGGCGTGACGGCTGTCCATCAGTGACATCAATAATATCGGGCGACTCGCCCAGGGTTTAAGACGCTCACGCGCCGCCGCGAGCTGCTCGTCGAGGTACTGCAGATGCTGCACCGCTTGCTCTTCTCGCCCCAGCCGTGCGCCCAGTGCATGCAACGAATTGCGTGCCGTGGTTAACGGTTTACCGTCACCGCTGTTGAGATCAAACCCCATAGTGGGCGCAATGCGTTGCAGCTTATCCAGCGCCGGACCGTAGCCGTTGGAATGCAAAATCAGTGAAGGTTGCAGCTGCGTCATCAACTCCAGATTGGGTTCGGTACGCAAGCCAAGATCGATGGTGTTAGCGGGCAGCTGCGGCTCGCCCACCCAAATCCTGTAGTTACGCACATCGGCCACACCCAGCGGTGCCACGCCGAGCGCCATCATCAATTCAACGGGTAACCATTCCAGCGCCAGAATCCTTTGCAGATCGGGCTGAGACGCGCGCAAGGGCGCTACATTCATCAGGGGCGAAAGTGCCAGCGCCGTCAGTAAGCGACGACGGGAAATGTCAAACATGGCGAGGCCTCAGTAAACGAAACTGACGGGCGCACCGCCCTGGGGATGAGGCAAAATGCCCATCGGAATCCCGTAGATATTGCCCAGCACATCGGCCTGCATAATCACCTCGGGTCCACCCTCGGCAATCATCTCACCGCCGCGCAATGCCACCAGACGATCGCAGTAACGCGCTGCCATGTTGATGTCGTGCAGTACCGCGATCACCGTTAACCCGCGCTCACGGCTCAGGCGCTGAATCAATGCCAGCACATCAACCTGATGGGCGATATCCAGCGCAGAGGTCGGTTCATCCAGCAGCAGACAACGGCTGTTTTGCGCCACCAGCATCGCTAACCAGGCACGCTGACGCTCGCCGCCAGACAGGCTGTCCACCAGCCGTCCCGCGAAAGGTTTCAACCCCACCAGCGTAATCGCCTCTTCCACGCGGTCACGGTCTTCCTGGCCATAACGCCCTAGCGCGCCATGCCAGGGATAACGACCAATCGCCACCAGTTCGCGCACCGTCATGCCTTCCGCAGCAGGTAGCTGTTGCGGTAAATACGCCACCTGACGCGCAAAATCTTTGCTGCCCCAGTGATCGACCGCCTCGTCATTCAACAGCACCCGGCCTTCACTCGCCGCATGATGACGCCCAAGCATTTTCAACAGCGTGGATTTACCCGAACCGTTATGGCCAATCAGCGCCGTGACTTTGCCCGGTGCGAAGGTCAGCGAGAGGGGATGCAACAGCGTGCGCCCTGGCACACGAAAGCTGACGTTATCCAGCGTGAAGGTGGTTTCTGCGTGGTGCGGATGCTGCATGGTAATCCCTGGGTTGATTAATTCATTGCACATCGAATTCTGTAGGGGCGGCTCATGAGCCGCCTCTTGGTCAGCCTGAGGGCGGCCTGAAGGCCACCCCAACTCTTGTGGTTAGAAACGGAAGGTCGCCGTACCGACGATCTGACGCTCAGCGCCCCAGTAGCAAGCGTAATCACGGTAGCAGCTGGCAACGTATTCACGGTCGAACAGGTTGTTGATGTTCACACCCACGGTTGAACCCGGCAGGCCGAAACGACCGAGGTCATATTTCAGCGCTGCGTCCACTGTGGTGTAACTCGCCACCGCAAAGTTCTGATTGGCGTTATCTCCGCTTGCGTACAAGCCTTGGCTTTCACCGACATAACGCACACCTGCACCCAAGGTCACACCAGACAACGCCGTCTCATGGAAGGTGTAATCACCCCATAGCGATGCCATATGCTTCGGCACCTGAACCGGCGTTCTGCCCTTCAGCAGCGTGTCTTCGGTGTATTCCGCGTCGGTGTAAGTGTAAGACGCCGTCATGTTGATGTTGGCGTTCAAGGCCGCTTTCGCTTCCAGCTCAACACCGCGCGAACGAATTTCACCGCTCTGTACGCTGAAGTTAATATTGTTCGGGTCTGGCGTCAGGTTCTTGGTTTTGGTCAGCTGATAGATCGCCCCCGTAATCACAATTGGACGATCTTTCGGAACGTATTTCACCCCAGCTTCATACTGCTTCGCACGGGAAGGATCGAAGGTTTCACCGCTGGCTGTGGTACCCGCCGTTGGGATAAACGATTCGCTGTAGCTGAAGTACGGCGCAATACCGTTATCAAAGACGTAGTTCAAACCGCCACGCCAGGTGAAGGCCTGGTCATGGTTCTTCTCTTCGGTGTTGCCATTGCGATTCAGTGCTGAAGTCATCGCATAATCGTAACGGCCACCTAAGGTCAGCACCCAGCGGTTCCACTCCATCTGATCTTGGGTGTAGAGACCGGTTTGCTCTTGACGATTCAGATACTGATAAGGGAATGGCGTACCAATGATGGCATCGTTACCGTACTGAGGATTAATCGCACTGATTGGGGAGGCTGAGCCAAACGCCGCATCAATATCATTACGGGTGCGCTGATAATCCACCCCCATCAGCAGAGTATGATCCACCGCACCGGTGCCAAATTTAGCCTGTGCCTGAGTATCTACCGCAAATTGATTCAGTTTCTCATCAGAAACCGCTGAACCACGGGTAATTTCATTAGTCGCGGAGTTAAAGCCATTACCGTAAATACTGCGATAATTGGTTCTTAAATCCGCATAGCGCAGATTCTGGCGCACTGTCCAGGTGTCGTTAAAGCTGTGCTCGAAGTTGTAGCCCACCATCTTGGTGTTACGCGAGATCTTGTTGCTGTCTTCGCCTTCATCAAAATTGGTCGGCAACTTATAGCTGCTGCCATCCGGACGCGTGATCCCTACAACCGTGCCCTGACGTGGCAGCCAGCCGTAATAACCGGTTTCAGGCTCGTTCTGGAAATAGGTCAGCAGATCAAAACGGGTATTGGCATCTGGCCGCCAGCTGAACGAAGGTGCGATGGTGTAACGCTTCTCTTTGTTCATCTCCTGCTGTGCATCGGCGCTGCGGGCTAAGCCGGTCAGTCGATAGCTGTAAACGCCGTCATCATCCAGCGAACCACCAAAATCGAAACCGGTTGAGAACAGGTTGTCGGTGCCCATCTGGAACTGCACTTCGCGCAGCGTTTCCTGCGTCGGTCGCTTGCTCACCAGCGACACCACGCCGCCAGGGTTACTTTTGCCGTACAGGACAGAAACCGGACCACGCAGCAGTTCGGCGCGCTCCAGGAAGTAAGGATCGATAGCGAACTCAGAGTAGTTATCACCCTGCAATTTCAGGCCATCAAGATATTGGTTGGTGTTGGTTTCACTGAAGCCGCGAATCGACAGTGCATCGATTACATCAGAGCTGCCACGGTTGCCGGTCAACACACCAGGCGTGTAGTTGAACGCGCCTTTAACGCTGGTGACGGCATGCATTGCCATCTCTTCCTGCGTCACCACCGACACAGACTGCGGGTTCTTCTCAATCGGGGTATCGGTTTTGGTGCCGGTCGCACTGTGCTTGGCGGCAATGGTCGGTGCCGGGCCCCACGCGCTTTCCTGCGCGACGGTGTTACCGCCATTGGCAGTGACCACCACGGTATCTTCTGCCAGCGCCTGTGCGCTCAGCGTGCCCAGCGTTAAAGAAATCAATAAAGCGAGCGGACGACGGGAAGTCGCAGCACGTGCAGAACAAGGATTGGAATTTCGCGCATTCATAAAAGGATCTCTCAAAAAAGGGAACAATGCAGGCGAATGAAAACGAGAATGATTATTAGACGCACGGATTTTAGGCGAAGTTCGGCAAGATCCGCAAGATGTAATGCCTGATGGCGGTGCGTTTGCGACCAGATCGTGCATGTCCATGATCGCGATTAATAAATTGCAGACACGAAAAAGGGCGCCGAAGCGCCCTGTGATTTACACAGCTAACTACTTGCTGCCAAACATATCCTTGATCCAACCCGCTACGCCGTCAGCGTCTTTCTGCTCATCCTGCGGCTGTTGCTGTGGTTGCTGCTGTTGTTGCTGCTGGACCTGTTGCTGTTGAATTTGCTGTTGCTGCTGTTGGCAAAGCGCATTGGCATCCAGTGTCCACACCGGCATTGAACGCCAGGTGCTGCTGCCCGAACCGCAAACAAAGTTACCGGCAGAATCGACGTTCATCTGCGTGATATCTTCTGGCGGGGTCAGTTGCAGTGGCATCGGTGCCTGGTTATCGAGATAGCGACGATAAATCTGCATCGCACCGCTCGCACCATACAGCTTCGAGCTTTGGTTGTTGTCGCGGCCCACCCAGGTGATCGCCACTTCTTTGCCATCGATACCAGCAAACCAGCTGTCGATCAGGTCATTGGTGGTACCGGTTTTCCCGGCCAGATGGGCATTCGGGTAACGCGCACCAATCGCCCGCGCTGTACCGTGATCCACCACCTGCTGCATACCGTACAAGGTCAGATACGCCGCCTGCGCCGGCTCGACACGCTGGGCCTGCGGGAAGCTCTGATACAACACCGTGCCATCTTCTGCGATCACCGAACGCACCGCTGACAGATCGGCACGGTTACCGCCGCTGGCAATCGACTGGAACGCCTGAGCCGCTTCAATCGGCGTCAGGTTCAGCGCACCCAGCAACATGGCTGGCACCGGGTTGAGCTGATCTTTACCCACGCCCAGCTTGGTCCAGGTATCGACAACCGAAGCCAGCCCCAGCGTCATCCCCAGGTTTACGGTCGGGACGTTCATTGAGTTGGTGAGTGCATCCACCAGCATCACTTTTCCGCTGAAACGCTTATCGTCATTCATCGGCTTCCAGACAGAACCGTTTGGCTGCTTCAGCGCAATCGGTTCATCTGCCAGCCAGGTGTTGAGACGATAGCTGTTCGGCTGACTCAACGCAGTGAGATAGGTTGCTGGCTTAGCCAGTGAACCAATCGAGCGACGCGCTTGCAGTGCACGGTTGTAACCCGCAAACTGCGGGTCGGCACCACCGACCATGGCGCGCACTTCGCCGCTGAAGCGGTCCACCACCACCATCGCCGTTTCCAGGTCCTTCAGACCACGCTGTTTTTTCAGCGCTGGAATACCTTCTTCCACCGCCTTTTCAGCCGCATCCTGTGAGATCGGATCCAGTGTGGTGAAGATCTTCACGCCGGACATATCTTTCACTTTATCGCCCAGCTTGGCCTGCAGTTCGTTGCGTACCATCTGCATAAACGCAGGCTGAGGGGTGATCACTCCCCCTTTCGGCTGCACACCCAGCGGACGTGCCGAGAGCATGTCGTACAGCTCCTGGTCGATGACGTTCTGCTGTTGCAGCAGGCGCAGTACCAGATTACGACGCTCCAGCGCCAGTTTCGGGTTGCGCCACGGGTTATACAGCGAAGCCCCTTTCACCATGCCGACCAGCATCGCCTGCTGATCGAGGCTCAGTTCATCCACCGGACGCCCGAAGTAGTACAGACTCGCCAGCGGGAAGCCACGGATCTGATCGTTACCCGCCTGGCCGAGGTAAACCTCGTTGAGGTAAAGCTCAAGGATGCGATCTTTGCTGTAACGCGCATCCATGATCACGGCCATGTAGGCTTCACGCGCTTTACGCCACAGTGAACGCTCGTTGGTGAGGAACAGGTTTTTCACCAGCTGTTGCGTCAAGGTACTGCCGCCCTGCACCGCTTTACCCGCCGTGATGTTGGCAAGGAACGCACGGCCAATCGAGTAAGGGCTGATGCCATCATGCTCGTAGAAGTGGCGGTCTTCGGTGGCAATCAGCGTGCTGACCAGCAAATCAGGGAAGCCCGCTCGCGGCACAAACAGACGCTGCTCACCGTTCGGTGACTGCAACATGGTGATCAAACGCGGATCGAGGCGGAAGAAGCCAAAATCACGTCCGGTATCGAGGTTTTTAATCTCGCTCAGTTCGTTATTGCTGAACGTCAGACGCGCATTGATTTGCCCCTCTTTGCTGTCCGGGAAATCAAACGGACGACGCAGCAGGTCAATGGTATTGCCTTTAACACTGAACTCACCCGGACGGGTAATGCGCGACACTTCGCGATACTGCGTGCCTTCCAGCAGCGCAATCATCTCTTTTTTGTCGTACGACATCCCCGGTTCAAGGCTTACCATACGGCCGTAAACGGCGGCAGGCAGTTGCCACACTTTACCGTCGATGCGGCTGCGGATTTCTGAGTCGAGATAGACGCCCCAGGCAGCCATCACCACAACAAAGACCAGGAAGAGCTTGATCAGCCAGCCTAACCAACGACGTTTGCCGCGTGGCGGACGTTTTCCTTTACCTTTACCTTTTGCTGGCACCGGCGCACTCTCCTCATCATCTTCGTCAAAATCGTCCTGATCGATATCATCATCAAGTTCCCTGCGGCGACCCCGACGCGCAGTGCTGCGCGGCGGCTTTGGCGCTTTTCCTTTACGCCCAATAGGTTCGCGATCGTTCCCAGACATGCTTTTATTCTCCAGGCATAGCTACGGCTGCGGCCGTTACTCTATATACTTCATACTTCGATTTGCAGGTGCGTTGGCTGCTCTCGCTCACCCGAATCACTTAAATAAGTAAGCTCATCGGGATTCTCTCGTTTACCGCCTTCCTGCAAATCGAATTATTTAGTCTACAACTGCTTTCTCGTGCTGCGCATGGCAGAACCCTCTGAATTCGATCCACAGAGTGTCACGATGAAAATTTCTTGGTTCGCCTTGTCGGCAAGGCTTTGGCCGGATCGTCGGGCCAGAGATGTTTGGGATAGCGCCCTTTCATCTCTTTCTGCACCTCAGGCCAGGCACCTCGCCAGAACGCCGCGAGATCACGGGTGATCTGCAACGGACGCTGTGCCGGTGAAAGCAACTCCAGTACCAGCGGAATACGCCCTTCGGCCACCGCGGGATTTTGTGCCTCACCAAACATCTCCTGAATGCGCACTGCCAGCGCAGGGGGTTTATCCAGCGCGTAACGGATGGGCAGGCGACTTCCGGTCGGCACAGTGTAATGAGTTGGCAGCACAGTATCCAGCCGCTGACGTTGTGACCATGTCAGCAAATGTAATAATGCACTGACAAGACTGACGCTTTGCAGGCTTTTGAGATCGCGCACCGCGCCCATCTCCGGCAGCAGCCAACGCTCAAGTGAATCGAGTAGCGTTTCGTCGTCCAGCTGCGGCCACGCCTCTTCAGGCAGCCATTCAGCCGCACAGTATAAGCGCAGACGCAGCTGTTCCGCTTCCGGTGTCCAGCCGAGTACTGAGAGCCCTTTTTCGCGGATCCAGCGCAACATCGCCGGATGTAAAATATCCGCTTCGGGGCGCGCCTGCGGTTGCGCTTTTAGGACCAGCGAACCCACGAGTTCCCGCTTCCACGCACGCAGTGTGCCCTTCTCTTCGTCCCATTCCACATCAATACGTTGTGTCACCAGGGCCGGACATTGCTGGCGCAGATGCACCATATCCACCGGCAACGCCATCAGGATGCGCGCATCGGCGGCGCTGGCACCTTGCAGCAACATAGGGGCAATCAGCCATTCATTTCGACTCAGGCCATCCTGTTCATCCAGCATCGCGCCAAGGCCATTTGCCAGTTGATAGCGGGCACTGTCGCCGCGACGCAGCGCCAGACGGTCGGCAAACCCCGCCACCAGTAACGCCGGAAACAGATCGGGATTGACCTTGCCACCGCTGGCATTCAGCCGTTGCTGCCACTGGCGAGCGCGGCGCTGCCAGTGCGGCTGTGGTCGATTGAGCGCATCTCGCAGATCGGCGCTGCCACTGCGTGGGGGATCTTCCAGAATCGCGACCAGCAAGGCCGCACTGGCAATCGCATCACTGTCTTGCGCGGCACTTAATATCGCAGTCAAGCGCGGATCGCTGCCCAGCGCCGCCATTTTCCTTCCACGCGCATTCAGTTTGTCGCCTTCCAGCGCGCCTAAGTGGGTCAGCAACGTACTGGCCGCGCGTAAGCTGCGCACGGGCGGCGCATCCAGCCAACGCAGTTGCGACGCATCCTGGCAGCCCCACTGCAGTAAATCGATGTGCAACGAGGCGAGATCGCTGTTGAGTATTTCCGGCTCACTTTGTGCGGCGGCACGCATCGCTTGCTCTTGCGGCAATAAATGCAGGCAGATACCCGGTTCAAGACGACCGGCGCGTCCGGCGCGCTGCGTCATGGAGGCCTGGCTAATGCGCTGTGTTTGCAGCCGCGTGACGCCGCTGCGCACGTCGAACTGCGCCGAGCGTTCGAGTGCGCTATCCACCACTAACCGGATGCCTTCAATGGTCAAACTGGTTTCGGCGATATTGGTGGCAAGCACCACTTTACGCCGACCCGCAGGTGAAGGCAGGATGGCGCGACGCTGCGCCTCCAGCGATAACGCGCCATATAAAGGAGAGAGATCAACATCTTCACCAATGCGTGACGCCAGTTCACGCTTCACACGCTCAATCTCGGCCACACCGGGCAGAAAAAGCAGCAGTGAACCGGATTCTTCCCGCAGCAGTTGCGCCACTTCACGCGCCACCGCTTCTTCAAAACGTTGCTGCGTATTGAGCGAGGCATAGCGCCGTGTGACAGGATAACTACGCCCCTCAGAGGCGATAAAGGGGGCATCAGGCAGCAGTTGACGCAGGCGTTCATTATCCAGGGTCGCGGACATCAGCAAAATTTTCAGGTCATCACGCAACCCTTGCTGCACATCCAGCAGCAAGGCCAACGCTAAATCGGCCTGCAAACTGCGTTCATGGAATTCATCGAGGATCACCAGCGATACGCCTTCCAGCATCGGATCGCGTTGCAACATGCGCGTCAGAATGCCTTCCGTCACCACTTCAAGGCGCGTGTTGGGACCACAGCAGTTTTCACCGCGCATGCGGTAACCCACGGTTTCCCCCGGCTGTTCACCCAGCCCTTCTGCCAGCCGTTGTGCAACGTTGCGTGCCGCCAGACGGCGGGGCTCCAGCATGATAATCCGCCCCGGCAACCGTGCTTTTTGCAACAATTGCAACGGCAGCCAGGTGGACTTCCCCGCCCCGGTAGGTGCCGCTAACAAGACCTGCGGCGACTGCGCCAACGCCTCCAGCAATGCGGGTAGCACCTCGCTGACCGGTAATTCACTCACACTCAACTCCCACTGCGCCTGTGCTAAGATGGCGCGCATTGTAGCACTCAACGGCAACTCCATCATGACCACGCAACGTCTGTTCTTTGCCCTCGAACTGCCCGATCCGCTCCAGCAACAGCTGGTACAGTGGCGGGCGGAGAACTTTGCTGAAGAGGCGGGAAAACCGGTGGTTGCTGCGAATCTGCACCTGACGCTGGCGTTTCTGGGAGAAGTGAGCCGCGAAACCTCACAGCAGTTGCAGCAGCTTGCCGCGCGTATTGCTCAGCCTGGCTTTCATCTCGATATCGATGATGCAGGACACTGGCCTCGCCCCGGCGTAGTCTGGCTCGGCTGTCAGCGTGCACCACGCGGTTTATTACAGCTAGCGAGTTTGTTGCGTGCCCAAGCCGCGCGTCATGGCTGTGCGCAAAGTGCGCAGCCTTTTCATCCGCATATCACACTGCTGCGGCACGCTACACATAAGGTGGCCCTGCCTGCGCGCGGTTTCCACTGGCGTCTGGATGTCAGTCACTTCGCGCTGTTTTCATCAACCTTTAGTCAGGGTCGCACACGCTATCGACGGCTGGCCCGCTGGCCACTGTTAACCCCCCCAGGAGCATGAATGCAGTTTGAGCCCCCCTTAAAACCCGCCCGTTTAATCGCCCGTTATAAACGCTTTCTGGCAGACGTGGTCACACCTGAGGGTGAAACCTTGACGATCCACTGTGCCAACACGGGTGCGATGACCGGTTGCGCCACGCCAGGGGATACGGTGTGGTACTCCACCTCAAACAGCACCACGCGCAAGTACCCGCACAGCTGGGAATTGACCGAGACCCAGCAAGGTCACTGGATCTGTGTTAACACTCTGCGCGCAAATCAACTGGTGCGTGAGGCGTTAACCCTTGACGCGATTCCAGAATTATCCGCTTACAGCCACTGCCAACCCGAAGTGAAATACGGTACGGAAAAAAGCCGAATTGACTTCCTGCTGCAAGCGGAAGGGAGATCAAACTGCTATATTGAAGTCAAGTCCGTCACCCTTTTACAGCAGGGTAAAGGCTATTTTCCGGATGCGGTGACGACTCGAGGACAGAAGCATCTGCGCGAACTCAGCACCATCGTGGCAGAAGGTCATCGGGCCGTTTTATTGTTTGCGGTTCTGCACTCGGGGATTGAGGACGTCTCCCCGGCGCGCCATATTGACGCACACTACGCAGAACTACTGGAACAGGCGCAGCGCTGCGGTGTCGAAGTGTTAGCGTATCAGGCTCAGCTATCACCCGCTCAAATGTTACTCACTCGCACACTGAAAGTAGCAGTTTGAACAGAGTTGTAATATTTATAACAATTTGCTGTGATAGGAATGTGCTGGTCGGTGCGCTGATTACGCGGTTATTCAGAGGCTTGTCAAGGTGTGAACAGGAATAATTGCCAACCTTGACTGCTTCTGTTATTTATAGCGGCCTGTTTTTTTCCCTAATGGGAATCAATAAACCCTAAAAAGTTTGAGTTGCAGGCAGTAAGTGATTGAACACAGCAAAACATGCGACTTGAAACATAACGGGTAGTGCGTGTTATCCAGGAGAAGCAACATGCAAGAAGGGCAAAACCGTAAAACATCGTCCCTGAGTATCCTCGCCATTGCTGGTGTGGAGCCGTATCAGGTGAAACCGGGCGAAGAGTACATGAACGACGCCCAACTGAGCCATTTCCGCAAAATTCTGGAAGCCTGGCGCAACCAACTGCGTGATGAAGTCGACCGCACTGTGTCGCACATGCAGGACGAAGCGGCTAACTTCCCGGATCCGGTAGACCGTGCCGCGCAGGAAGAAGAGTTCAGCCTGGAATTACGTAACCGCGATCGTGAGCGTAAATTGATCAAAAAGATCGAGAAAACGCTGAAGAAAGTGGATGACGAAGATTTCGGCTACTGTGATTCCTGTGGTGTAGAAATTGGTATTCGTCGCCTTGAAGCGCGCCCAACCGCCGATCTTTGCATTGACTGCAAAACGCTGGCTGAAATCCGCGAGAAGCAGATGGCAGGCTAATGGCCGTGAGCAGACTGTCGCCGCACAGCCGGGAAAACCACTGTTTTCCCGACGTGCGGTACACTTCAAAATGACCGCTTCAACTTCTTCCTGTATTGGGCGTTTCGCTCCCTCTCCTTCTGGTGATTTGCACTTTGGTTCGCTGATAGCTGCGCTAGGCAGTTACCTGAGCGCGCGCGCGCAGCAAGGTCAATGGCTGGTGCGTATTGAAGATATCGATCCGCCGCGTGAAGTTGCGGGTGCTGCAACGCGTATCCTCCAGCAACTTGAACATTACGGCCTGCAGTGGGATGGCGAAGTGCTCTGGCAATCGCAACGCCATGATGCCTACCGCGCCGCACTGAGCTGGCTGCAGCAACATCGTCAGAGCTATTTTTGCACCTGCACGCGCAGCCGTATTCAGCAGATTGGTGGCTTGTACGATGGCCACTGCCGCAACTTGCATTTACCCGCAGAGAACGCGGCATTAAGGTTACGCCAGCATGCGCCTGTGTTCAGCTTTCACGATCGCCTGCGCGGCCACTTAGCTGCTGATACACAGTTGGCGCAGGAAGATTTTATTATCCATCGGCGGGATGGGCTGTTTGCCTATAACCTGGCGGTGGTGGTGGATGACCATTTTCAGGGCGTGACGGAAATTGTGCGTGGCGCGGATTTAATTGAGCCTACGGTGCGTCAAATTGCGCTTTATCAACAGTTTGACTGGCCAGTGCCGCAATACTTGCATCTGCCTTTGGCCGTCAATACAGACGGCAACAAGCTGTCGAAGCAGAATCATGCACCTGCCTTACCTACAGGGGATCCGCGTCCTGTGTTGGTGCAGGCGCTGCGCTTACTCGGTCAGCCTGTGATGCAGAGCTGGCAAGATTTATCGTTACCTCAGTTACTGACGCATGCTGTTGCGCAGTGGAGTATCCAACTGATCCCACAGCAGAACGCGCTAATGCCTGATGAAGCGACATCGCCATTCCTAAATGGTTCGCAACAGGCTATGATTAGCCGCTGATTTATTAACACCCATTTTCTCACTGTCGAGGTGTCCCATTTTTACCCGAGTCGCTAATTTTTGCCGGAGAGTCCTCAAGCGTGACGAGGAGGTGCCTGAAGAGGTGGAAACCGAGAGTCTGATGACCGTCATTCCCCGTGAAAGCCACAACATCTCACGCAAAGATATCAGCGAAAACGCCCTTAAAGTGCTGTATCGCCTGAATAAAGCCGGTTTCGAAGCATACCTGGTTGGCGGTGGCGTGCGTGATTTACTGCTGGGTAAAAAGCCGAAAGACTTTGATATCACCACCAACGCCACACCAGAGCAGATGCGCAAATTGTTCCGCAACTGCCGCCTGGTCGGTCGTCGTTTCCGCCTGGCCCACGTGATGTTTGGTCCGGAAGTGATCGAAGTGGCGACCTTCCGTGGTCACCATCAGGAAGAGAGTGAAGAGGATCGCAACAGCTCACAGCGCGGTCAGAATGGCATGCTGCTGCGTGATAACATTTTCGGCAGCATTGAAGATGATGCCCAGCGCCGCGATCTCACCATCAACAGCCTCTACTACAGTGTGGCGGATTTCACCGTCCGTGATTACGTGGGTGGTTTACAGGATCTTGAGGATGGCGTGATTCGCCTGATTGGCGATCCAGAAACCCGTTATCGCGAAGACCCGGTGCGCATGCTGCGCGTGGTGCGTTTCGCCGCCAAGCTGGAAATGCGCATTGCCGCTGAAACTGCCGAGCCGATTCCACGCCTGGCCACGCTGTTAAACGATATTCCGCCTGCGCGTATGTTTGAGGAGTCCCTCAAACTGCTGCAAGCCGGTTACGGTCTACGCACCTATCAGATGATGCGTGAATATCAGTTGTTCCAGCCGCTGTTCCCGATGCTGACGCGCGGTTTCACGGCCGAGAGCGACAGCTTGATGGAACGCATGCTGATTCAGGTGCTGAAGAACACGGACAACCGCATTCAGAATGATATGCGCGTCAATCCTGCCTTCCTGTTTGCCGCGATGTTCTGGTATCCACAGTTAGAGTCGGCAGAGCGTATTGCACAGGAGAGCGGGCTGACCTACTACGATGCGTTCGCCCTCTCGATGAATGAAACGCTGGATGAAGCCTGCCGCGCGCTGGCGATTCCGAAGCGCATCACCACGCTGATCCGTGATATCTGGCAGCTACAACTGCGCATGTCGCGCCGTCACGGCAAACGTGCATGGAAGCTGATGGAGCATCCAAAATTCCGTGCCGCGTATGATTTGCTGGCACTGCGTGCTGACGTGGAAAATAACCGCGAACTGCAGAGTCTTACCCACTGGTGGGGCGAGTTCCAGGCGGCGGCACCTGTGCAGCAGAAAAATATGATGACCACGCTGGGCGACGATCCGGCTCCACGCCGTAAACCGCGCCGCCCTCGCCGCCGTCCAACCGGTCCGCGTCGTGATACGAACAGCCCATCATGATCCGCGTTTATCTCGCACTCGGCAGTAATCTGGCCGATCCGCTGCATCAGGTTGATGCAGCGCTCGCCGCGCTCGATGCCCTTCCACACACCTCGCGCGTGGTGACCTCTTCGCTGTATCGTACCCCCCCTTACGGCCCGCCGGACCAGCCCGACTACCTGAATGCCGTCGTCGCGCTGGATACGTTGCTGGAAGCGGAAGCGTTGCTGGATCACACGCAACGCATTGAGCTGGAGCACGGCCGGGTTCGCAAAGCCGAGCGTTGGGGTCCGCGCACGCTCGATCTCGATATCATGCTGTATGGCCAGCAGACGATCCACACCCCGCGTCTCACCGTGCCGCATTACGATATGCACAACCGCGCATTTATGCTGGTGCCGCTGTTAGAGATCGCCCCTGCGCTGCGTCTGCCTAATGGTCAGCCGCTGGCCGGGATCCTGGCCACGCTCGATCGCAGCGCCATTCGTCCGTGGAATGTCTAGCCTGTAATAATCGCACTGTGTTCGTATCGCCTTTCCAGCCAATCCAGTAAACTGCGCGCATCTGAAAACGCTGGAGAGCGCGATGAAACCAACCACCATCTCCCATTTACGCCAGTTGAAAGCCAGTGGCCGCAAATTTGCCACCCTGACGGCTTACGATTTCAGCTTTGCCCGCCTGTTTGCCGATGAAGGCATTCAGGTGATGCTGATTGGCGACTCCCTCGGCATGACCGTGCAAGGTCATGAATCCACCCTGCCCGTGACCGTGGCAGATATCGCCTATCACACTGCCGCCGTGCGCCGTGGTGCGCCACAGGCGCTGGTGATGGCCGACTTACCCTTTATGAGTTACGCCACGCCACAGCAAACCTTTGATAACGCCGCACAGTTGATGCGTGCCGGTGCCAATATGGTGAAGCTGGAAGGCGGAGAGTGGCTGGCTGACACCGTGCGTATGCTGACGGAACGTGCCGTGCCGGTGTGCGGTCACCTTGGCCTGACGCCGCAATCCGTCAATATATTTGGTGGCTACAAGGTGCAGGGCCGTGACGAAGCGGGCGCAGAGCGTGTGCTGGCCGACGCGCTGGCACTGGAAGCGGCGGGCGCACAGCTGATGGTGCTGGAGTGTGTCCCCGTCGCGCTGGCGGCGCGCGTCACCCAGGCGTTAAGCATTCCGGTGATCGGCATTGGTGCCGGTAACGTCACCGATGGCCAGATTCTGGTGATGCACGACGCCTTTGGCATTACTGGCGGCCACATCCCTAAATTCGCCAAAAACTTCCTCGCGGAAACCGGCGACATTCGCGCGGCCATCCGCCAGTATATTGCCGACGTTGAGGCGGGCGTTTATCCTGCCGCCGAACACAGTTTCCAGTAAATCAGGAGATTTGCAGTGTTGATTATTGAATCGCTGCCGATGCTGCGCCGTGAAATTCGTCGCTGGCGGCAGGAAGGCAAACGTATCGCGCTGGTGCCCACCATGGGCAACCTGCATGACGGCCACCTCACCCTGGTGGACGAAGCGCGCGAACGGGCCGATATCGTGGTGGTGTCGATTTTCGTCAACCCGATGCAGTTTGAACGCGCCGATGACCTGGCGCGCTATCCGCGCACCTTGCAGGATGACTGCGAGAAGCTTAATCGCCATAGCGTAGATCTGGTTTTCGCACCGGCACCAGCGGATGTCTATCCCAAAGGGCTGGATAGCCAGACCTTTGTGGAAGTGCCGGGCTTATCTTCGCTTCTGGAAGGGGCGAGCCGTCCGGGGCATTTCCGCGGCGTCTCTACCATCGTGAGCAAACTGTTCAACCTGGTGCAGCCCGACATTGCCTGCTTCGGCGAGAAGGATTTCCAGCAGTTGGCGATTATCCGCAAGATGGTGGCCGATATGGGCTTCGACATCGAGATTGTTGGTGTGCCTACCGTGCGCGCGAATGATGGCCTGGCGTTGAGCTCGCGCAACGGCTATCTCACCGCTGAAGAGCGCGCTATCGCCGCCGGTCTGAGCCAGGTGATGAACAACATGGCAGCGCGCCTGAGCAACGGTGAACGCCATGTGGATGAGATTATCGAAAACGCCGAAGCCGCCTTGCAGGAGAAAGGATTCCGCCCTGACGGTTTGGCGATTTGTGATGCCGACAATCTGCAGCCGCTGACCGTAGACAGTCAGCGTGCCGTGATTCTGATGGCCGCATGGCTGGGCAATGCGCGCCTGATTGATAATCAGCAAGTGGATCTGACGGAGTAATTTCCGTTATTTATTAGAAGCTAACCAGGATTCTGTCGCTATGATTCGTACCGTACTTCAGGGCAAGCTGCATCGCGTGAAAGTCACTCAGGCAGATTTGCACTATGAAGGCTCCTGCGCCATTGACCAGGATTTTCTCGATGCCTCCGGCATTCTGCAATATGAAGCCATCGACATCTATAACGTCACCAATGGTCAACGTTTCTCGACCTACGCGATTGCCGCTGAGCGCGGCTCTAAAATCATCTCCGTGAACGGTGCCGCCGCGCGTTGCGCCTGCGAAGGCGATATCATGATCATCTGCTCGTATGTGCAGGTGGAGGATGAAGTCGCTCGCAGCTGGCAACCGAAAGTCGCCTATTTCGAAGGTGATAACGAGATGAAACGCATCGCCAAAGCGTTACCAGTGCAGGTCGCCTGATAACAACGGAACCTCTGTTCAGAGGTTCCGCCCTTTCCTCACACCGGCTTTACGATCTTTACCCTTGGTTGAGACTTCAGGGTAAACAGGAAGTTGAACCAACCGCGCTGGCGCAACAGGCACAGCGTCCAGGGGAAGATCATCGCCGCAATAAACGCCAGCACAAACAACAGGTCGTAAACCCAAAGCGACTGGGTATGCAGCTTGACGATTTTGCTAAAGAACTGAATCACCAAATAATGCGACAGGTAAAATACGATGGAATTGACGCCCACGTAATGCACCAGCCGTGAATTGAGTTTCAGCGATATCCAGACAAACACCGGAATCGATAACAGCGCCAATGCGGCAAGCAGAACGTGTGATGGCGGGCGCTCACTCAGCAGGTTGAGGCACACGAACAGCACCACGCTGGCAAAAGAGAGCAGCACCAGCAGCGTATTTTCAGCCAGTTTCGGCACATCATACTGCTTACGAACCAGCTGATCGCCCACGTAGAAGAAAATAAACAAGTTAACGGATTTATTGATGTGCGCATTATCGAAGCTGGCAAACATGCCATCCGCACTGAATTCAGGTAAGAAATAACTCAGCAGTAAACACGCGGGAATCACCAGCCAAAACGGCATTTGCCGTACCACAATGATGGCGAGGAAGAAAAAGAACAGTGAATGTAGGAACCAGGTGATATCACCGCCGCCGCTCAGATGCATAGCAATAACATGCAAGGGAGATTGCGGGTTATTCGCCATCGAGCTAAATAAGATTTTTAAGCCGCCATACACCACTACCCAGACGGCAAAGGGATATAAGATTGTCTGGACTTTGTTATTGATAAATGGTCCGAGTCCTTTCCGTAATCCGGCATCAACAAATAATCCCGACACAAAAAATACTAAGCCAAGAAATACTGGTATTAACAACGGATCCAGTACTGAGATCAGCGGTGCGAAGTGCCCAACATTGCCATTTACCGCAATAACGCAGTGCAGCAGAATAACAACAAGTACACCTATACCTCGCAGATTATCCACCCACGTTATCCGATTCATATTTTCCCCTGCCTGACAAAGATAATAAGAGCCATCTCTTTAAACAAACAGAGTGGCGCATTTGTTATGCGTTGCTGTGTGGTTGTGTAGCCTGAAAACAATAAGCAAGGCAATATTCTAATTACGGGGAATTAATGACAAGTTCAAAATTCTGCTTAAGCCCTGACAATTCCTTAACGCCTTGTAGATTAAGTAGTTACATTGCATCGTCATGACATTTATCAGAAAAAGTCGCAAAATATCAAAAAAGGTAAACAATGATTTAATATATATAAATTAATTCGCTGGCGCTGATTAATTTGGAATTTATCTTAAAGTGTACTTTGGAAGAAATGAATATATCACTATTCCAAAAACAAAAAATGCAGCCGTAGCTGCATTTTTAATAGCGGATGTGACTAGGTACGTAAGCCGCGTCCACGCTGAATCAGCGCATACACCAATACGTAAAACACCACGATAAACGCAATCAGCACCGACAAGGTGAACACCAGTGGCACATCATTAATGCCGAGAAAACCGTAGCGGAAACCGCTGATCATATACACCACCGGGTTCAGCTTCGACACCGCCTGCCAGAAAGGTGGCAGCAACGTCAGCGAATAGAACACCCCGCCCAGATAGGTCAACGGTGTTAACACGAAGGTCGGAATCAAACTGATATCGTCAAAGGTGCGCGCAAACACCGCATTCAGCAGACCCGCCAGCGAGAACAGAATCGCGGTCAGCAGCAGCGTCAGGGCCACCATCGACCAGGAATGCACGTGGAATGGCACAAAGAACAGTGAAATGGCGGTCACCAAAATCCCGACACACACGCCACGCGCCACGCCACCACCCACATAACCGGCAATGATAATATGCGTCGGCACCGGTGCCACCAGCAGCTCTTCAATATTGCGCTGGAATTTAGCGCTAAAGAACGATGAGGCTACGTTGGCATAGGCATTGGTGATCACCGCCATCATGATCAGGCCCGGTACGATAAACTGCATATAGCTAAAGCCATGCATATCACCAATACGTGAACCAATCAGATTACCAAAAATAATAAAATAGAGCGTCATGGTGATCACCGGCGGCACCAGCGTCTGAATCCAGATGCGTGCAAAGCGGTTGATCTCCTTGGCCCAGATACTCTTCAGTGCCACCCAGTAAAGATGTGTCATGCTTTTGCTCCTTTTCCCTGGGTCAGGCTGACGAACAGCTCTTCAAGGCGGTTCGCTTTATTACGCATACTCAACACCTGCACGCCCTGCGCGCTCAGTTGGCTGAACACGCTATTCAGACCCTGCTCACGCATCACTTCCACTTCCAGCGTAGAGGTATCCACCAGACGATACTGGAAACCTTCCAGCTGCGGCAGCGGGCTACGCGGCGCAAGATCCAGAATGAAGGTTTCTGATTGCAGCTTCGACAGCAGACCTTTCATCGAGGTGTTTTCCACCAGTTCGCCGCTCTGAATAATGCCGATGTTACGGCACAGCATTTCGGCCTCTTCCAGATAGTGAGTGGTGAGAATAATGGTGGTGCCTTTGATATTGAGATCTTTCAGGAAGGTCCACATCGAGCGGCGCAGTTCAATATCCACGCCAGCGGTGGGTTCGTCGAGGATCAGCAGCTTTGGCTCATGCATCAGTGCACGCGCAATCATCAGACGACGCTTCATGCCGCCCGAAAGCATACGCGCACGCTCGTTGCGTTTACCCCATAGATCGAGCTGGTTGAGGTATTTCTCGGCGCGCTTGTTGGCCTCACTGCGCTCTACGCCGTAGTAACCAGCCTGATTCACCACAATCTGCATCACGGTTTCAAACGGGTTAAAGTTGAATTCCTGTGGCACCAAACCGAGCTGGCGCTTGGCGTTGACCACATCTTTTTCCAGGTCATAACCAAATACGCGCACGCTGCCACCGGATTTATTCACCAGTGAACTGATAATGCCGATGGTGGTGGATTTACCCGCGCCATTCGGCCCGAGCAGTGCGTAAAAATCGCCAGCCTCTACGTTGAGATCCAGCTTCTTCAGCGCCTGTACGCCGCCGGGATAGGTTTTGGTCAGCCCGGAAAGTTCCAGTGCATAAGTCATTGCGAATCCATACCCTGTTGTAGTGACATCAAAGCCCTATGAAATGATAGTGCGCTCACAGCGAGCGTGCGGGGTTATTCAGAGATAATAAGTGAAAAATCAAAGATGAAGCGCCCGCCACACTTTACCACTCTGCTTGTCGCAGGGGAACGCGAGCATAGCCCGTAAGTCAGTGACTCGCGGGCTGCGCATCTTATCGCAGGCTAAAGGGATTAGCCTTGGAAGATTGTGCGGTTATTCACCGGTTGGGATAACTTTGCCGATGTACGGCAAATGGCGATAGCGTTGCGCGTAGTCGATACCAAAGCCTACAACGAACTCATCTGGAATGGTGAAGCCAACGTATTCAACGGTCACTTCGACTTCGCGGCGCTCGGGTTTATCTAGCAGGGTGCAGATGGCCAGTGATTTTGGCTCACGCAGACGCAAGATTTCACGCACTTTGCTTAGCGTGTTTCCGGAGTCGATGATGTCTTCCACGATCAACACATCTTTGCCACGAATATCTTCGTCGAGATCTTTAAGGATCTTCACATCGCGGGTGGATGACATACCGCTGCCGTAGCTGGACGCGGTCATAAAATCGACTTCGTGCGGCACATCAATCGCGCGACACAGATCGGCCATAAACATAAAGGAACCGCGCAGCAGGCCCACTAAAACCATTTCGCTGCCGCTGCTGCGGTAGTGTTCGCTTATCTGCTTGCCCAGTTCGGCAATACGGGTTGCGATCTCCTGCTCAGAGATCATCACGTCGACGGTGTGTTTCATTGCATTCGCCTGGTTAAGGTTTTTCAGAAAGCCACGAAGTCTATCATAGTCGAACCAACCTCTAACGCGGCGCACAGAACGCAAACGATACCGTGGCAAAATTTATTGCTCTGACCTTAACTACAGGAAACTTCCCGCCCTCTCACCGGTGACCTCTGGAGATCTTATGGCCGCTTCATCCAGTAAAAAAACGCAGATTAGCACCCACGATCTGCATCCGGAAACGCAAATGCTGAACTATGGCTACGATCCGCGGCTGTCCGAGGGCGCGGTGAAACCGCCGGTGTTTCTCACCTCCACCTTTGTGTTTAACAGCGCCGAAGAGGGGCAGGATTTCTTTGATTACGTGGCCGGACGTAAACAGCCGCCGGAAGGCAAAAGCGGCGGGCTGGTCTATTCGCGCTTTAACCATCCCAACAGTGAAATCGTCGAAGATCGGCTAGCGATCTATGAAGGTGCCGAGAGCGCCGCCCTGTTCTCATCCGGCATGTCAGCGATCGCCACCACGCTGCTGGCCTTCGCCCGCCCCGGAGAAGTGATATTGCATTCACAGCCGCTGTACGGCGGCACCGAAACGCTGTTAAGCAAAACCCTGCACGACCTTGAGATCAAGGCCGTGGGTTTCAGCGATGGCACCGATGAAGACAAAGTGTATGAGGCCGCCAAACTGGCATGGCAGCGCGGTCGGGTGGCGCTGATTCTGATTGAAACGCCCGCCAATCCCACCAACAGTCTGGTCGACATTCAATTGATGAAACAGGTGGCAGATGTCATCACGCAACAGCAAGGATCGCGGCCGATTCTGGCCTGTGATAACACCCTGCTTGGCCCCCTGTTCCAGCATCCGCTGCAGCACGGCGCAGACTTATCGCTCTACTCGTTGACCAAGTATGTCGGCGGCCATTCAGATTTGATTGCAGGGGCAGTGCTTGGCAACAAAGCCTTGGTAGGCAAAGTGCGATCGCTGCGCAGCGCCATTGGCACGCAGCTTGATCCCCATTCCAGCTGGATGATTGGTCGTTCGCTGGAAACGCTGTCGTTGAGGATGGAAAAAGCCGCCAGCAATGCGGAAAAAGTCGCGGCCTATTTGCGCGATCATGAGCAGGTGGAGAAACTGCACTGGCTGCCTTATCTCGATGAAAGCAGCCCAGCCGGCGAGACTTATCAACGTCAGTGCAGCGGTGCGGGTTCAACCTTTTCCTTTGATATTAAAGGCGGACAACCGGCGGCCTTCCGTTTTCTCAATGCGTTGGAGCTGTTTAAGTTGGCGGTGAGTTTGGGTGGCACTGAATCGCTCGCCAGCCATCCGGGCAGCACCACCCACTCGGGCGTGCCGCAGGAGGTGCGACAGCGCATTGGCATTACGGATGCCACGGTACGATTGTCGATTGGTATCGAGCACGCCGAGGATCTGATCGAAGATATCCGGCTGGCGCTGGAGGCGGCTCAATCAGCGTAATCTTTTCCAGTGCGCATCAATGCGCACCCTACGGTAAATCACACCGATTTTCGTAGGGTCGCCATTTATGGCGACCGAGACGTGCGCAATGATGAAACGGTGTTAGTTAACTGACCGTAAACCCGAGCATCATGCCGGTATCTTCATGCTCCAACAGATGACAGTGGGCCATATAGGCATTATCGGCATTAGCGACATAGTTGAACTGCACCAGCACTTCGCTGCGCCAGCCGTTGACGCTGACCATATCTTTCCAGCCGGCACGATGCGCTGCAGGCGGCTTGCCGTTTTCTGACAGAATGCGGAACTGTGCGCCATGAATATGGAAAGGATGCAGCATCGCGTCGCCCTCGCCGGAAATCGTCCACTTCTCCAGCTTGCCCAGTTCGGCATTAAACATCGGCTTGGTCATGTTGAATGCCTGACCGTTGATTTTATTGCCGTTATGGAAATCGTATCCAGCGGTTTTGCTCTCGCTGCCGTGGTCCATCGGCTTACTGCCATGGTCCATCTTCATCGCGCCGCCACTCATGTCCATACTGCCATGGTCCATTTTCATCGCGCCGTCACCCATGTCCATGCTGCCATGGTCCATCTTCATGTCGCCCATGGCTTTATGGCCGTAACGATCCATCAACGCCTGCATCCCTTGTTGATCCAACTGCGGGTCCATCATCAGCTGCAGCCAGCGGTTTTGCACCCCTTCGGCTGAAGGTAATGGCGGCAGATCCACCAGCTTATCCGGCAGGGAACCGCTCGCCATCACGCGCAGTGGCAAGATCTGCACCAGCGGCAAAGGCTGATCAAACGGGGCCAGCGTCATACCCATTTGTGTCACCGGCAGCGTCACCATATCGAAGGTTTTGCCATCGGAAGTATCAATCATCACTTCAAAGCGCTCACCCGGCAGCAACGGCAGGTGGTCAACCTTCACCGGCTCCGCCAGTAACCCACCATCGCTGGCAATGACATACATTGCACGGCGATCGCTGGTGGCGATATCCAGCGATCGCGCATTACAACCATTGAGTAACCGCAGACGTAACCAGCCGCGCGGCACTGCCTGCTGCGGATACTGCACGCCGTTGGTCAGCATCATGTCGCCAAACCAGCCCACCGCCGCACGCATGATATCGAGTTGATAATCGATGCGAGCGCCATCTTTGGTCAATTGTTTGTCCTGGAAAATCAACGGGACATCGTCTTCGCCCCACTGCATCGGCAGGCGCAATTTGCCAGAGTCTTCATCCTCGAGCAGCACCAAGCCCGCTAATCCTTGCGCCACCTGATAGCCGGTTTTGCCATGCTGATGGGGATGGAACCAGCACGTTGCGGCGGGCTGGTCTGGGGTGAAAGTCACTTGTCGTGATGCACCAGGCGCGATCACCGCCTGCGGGCCGCCATCCACGTCGCCGGGTATTTCCAGCCCATGCCAGTGCACCGTGGTGCCTTCAGCCAGGCGGTTATGAATATTGACGGTCACCGCTTTCTCACGCTGCAAGCGCAGTGCTGGACCAAGCAGATTACCGTTGTAGCCCCAGGTGGGGACCGCTTTGCCGTTCCATTGGCTGGTGCCGCTCATCGCCGTGAGCGTGTACTGCCCGTGGGCATCAGGCTGTAAAATAGAGGGAATCGGTAAGAGCGGGCGCGTAGCCGCCATTAGCGAGCGACTCCACAGCGGCAGCGCACCCGCAGCGCTGAGCGCAGCGGTCAACTTTAGAAAATGACGACGTTGCATATTCTTATCCTTGTCGTGAATAAGGGCACAGCGTAAACCTTTCCCCTGTGGGAGGGTCAAGCCCTGAAACAGAATGCACTGATAAAAACCGTGGGAATGGCCCATTTCGGCAAATTTAGCGGAATCCCTGCAATAACTGTGCTAACGTCAATAAATTGTCCCTTGTTGAGAATGATTATGACGAAAAGCATCAAGATCCTGCTGCTGGCGGGACTCCTTGGCTTCTCCTCCACCAGTTTTGCGCTGAGCGAATCCGAAGCAGAAGATCTGGCTGACCTCACCGCGGTGTTTGTCTACCTGAAGAATGATTGCGGTTATCAGGATTTACCGGATGCGCAGATTCGTAAAGCACTGGTGTTTTTCGCCCAGCAGAACCGTTGGGATCTGAGCAACTACAGTAACTACAATATGAAATCCCTCGGCGAAGAGAGCTATAAAGATTTGAGCGGTATCGCCATCACCAACGACAAGAAATGTAAGTCGCTGGCGCGTGATTCGCTGAGTCTGCTCGCTTACGTCAAATAGCCCACTACACCGCTCTCCTGCTGAAGATTTGACCGTGCAACCACGGTCATAATTCGCTATCCTTTTTTGTTCCATTTTCATGGCGATGACATTAGAGGAGAGCCCCATCATGGCCCAAAATGAAATGTGGTATGAGACGCTTCATGCCGGATTTGGACAGTATTTCACGGTAGATAAACTGCTTTATCGCGATAAGACCGCGCATCAGGATCTGGTGATCTTTGAAAATGCCGCCTTTGGGCGAGTGATGGCGCTGGATGGCGTGGTGCAAACCACCGAACGCGATGAGTTCATCTACCACGAAATGATGACCCACGTGCCGATTCTGGCGCACGGCAAAGCAAAACGTGTGCTGATTATTGGCGGTGGCGACGGTGCTATGCTGCGTGAAGTTTCACGCCACTCATCGGTTGAACAGATCACCATGGTGGAAATCGATGCGGGCGTGGTGAGTTTCTGCAAAGAGTACCTGCCGAATCACAGCGCAGGGGCTTTTGACGATACGCGATTGAACCTGGTGATTGATGATGGCGTCAATTTCGTTAATCAGACCGAAGAGAAGTTCGACGTCATTATCTCTGACTGCACCGATCCTATTGGGCCAGGTGAGAGTCTGTTCACCTCCGAGTTCTATGCGGGCTGTAAAAATGCCTTAAATCCAGGCGGCATCTTCGTCGCGCAAAATGGGGTCTGCTTCCTGCAACAAGAAGAAGCCATTAACAGCCATCGTAAACTCAGCCACTACTTCTCAGACGTCAGTTTTTATCAGGCGGCGATCCCTACTTATTATGGCGGCATCATGACCTTCGCCTGGGCCACGGACAACGAAACCCAGCGCCAGTGGGATGCAGCCACTTTGCAATCGCGCTTGGACGATGCGGACCTGCGCTGCCGTTACTACAATCCTGCGATTCATGTCGGTAGCTTCGCCCTGCCGCAGTACCTGCTGAATGCTTTGTCGTGTGAGGAGTGACGAAATTGCAAAAGCTGAAACTACACGGCTTCAATAATCTGACGAAAAGCCTGAGTTTTTGTATTTACGATATTTGCTACGCCAACAGCGAAGCCGAGCGTGATGGTTATATCGCGTATATTGATGAGCAATACAATGCCAACCGCCTCACGGAAATCCTGACGGAGACCTGTTCGATTATTGGTGCCAACGTGTTGAATATTGCGCGTCAGGATTATGAACCTCAGGGAGCCAGCGTCACGATTTTGGTGAGTGAGGAGCCGATCAACCCGCAGGATATTGATCAATCAGAAATCCCAGGTCCGTTGCCCAATTCGGTGGTAGCGCACTTAGATAAAAGCCATATCTGCGTACACACCTATCCGGAAAGTCATCCTGAAGGGGGTTTATGTACTTTCCGCGCCGATATCGAAGTCTCCACTTGTGGCGTGATTTCACCGCTCAAAGCGTTGAATTACCTGATACACCAGCTGGAATCTGACATCGTCACTATTGATTATCGCGTACGCGGTTTTACCCGCGATGTGAACGGCGTTAAGCACTTCATCGACCATGAGATCAATTCGATTCAGAACTTTATGTCCGAAGATATGAAGGCAATGTACGACATGGTGGATGTGAACGTTTATCAGGAAAATATCTTCCACACCAAGATGTTGCTGAAGGAATTTGACCTGAAATATTATCTGTTCAACACCAAGCCTGAAGAGCTGAGTCCGCAGGAACACAAGCGGATTACCAATCTGCTGTGGAAAGAGATGCGCGAGATTTATTACGGCCGCAATATTCCGGCGACGGGGTTGAAGCTGTTGTAGTTCGGTGGGTGCTAATACCCTCACCCCGCCCTCTCTCAATGGGAGAGGGAGTAAAACGTGTGAAATTTGGCATGTTCTGCGGGCGGTCCCCTCGCCCGCTTGCGGGAGAGGGTTAGGGTGAGGGAAATAGTCAGGCAGTCAGTTGCAGCCCTATCCCGCGCTCGCGCAGATCGCGGCACACCACTTCATCCAGACGGGCATCGGTCACCACATCGGTCAGGCTATCAATCGGCGCGGCGCAATACAGCGACCAGGAGCCATACTTACTGCTATCCGCCAGCAAAATCCGGCGACGTGCATTGGCCAGCAGATCCATCTTCAGCCCGGCTTTATCTTCCGTCGGCGTGGTAATACCGCGTTCGATACTCCACGAGTTACAGCTGACAAAAGCGATATCCGGATTGATACTGCGTAACAGACGGCGACCGTGTTCCCCAATGCAAGACTGGCTGGAATCATCAATACGGCCACCAATAATGGTGGTTTCAATCTGCTTAAATTCAGACAGGAATAACGCGATATGCAGGTCTGCGGTGATGACGCGCAACTGCAGATGGGTCAATTGACGCGCCAGCTCCAGCATGGTGGTGCCCGCATCCAGCACCACAGAATCGCCCGTCTTGACATAGCTGGCGGCAAACTGCGCGATGGCTTGCTTCTCAGCCAGATTACGCTGCATCTTCTCCAGCGTGGTGGGCTGAGCAGGAATGAAGCGATTAAGCGTCACACCGCCATGGCTGCGGCTAATGACGCCTTCCTTGTCGAGCTTGATCAGATCGCGGCGGATCGTCGCAGGCGAGGCAGAAATCGCACTCACCAGCTGTTCTACAGTGACCAGATTATGACTTTTCAAATAGTCCATAATCTGGTCGAGACGGCTTTGTCCCTTCATATTTCCCTATGCTAGCTGCATCGCGAGTTTAATGGAGATCGCCATGCTCGCAGAGTTCGCTTTACCTGTCCAGGCGATATCAAACGCCGTGCCATGGTCCGCCGAAGTACGGATAAAAGGCAATCCCGCAGTGATGTTGACGCCGTCATAAAAGCCTAATAGTTTCAGTGGGATATGACCTTGATCGTGATACATCGCCACCACCATATCGTACTGCCCCTGCTGACACTGCAGGAACACGGTATCCGGCGGGCAAGGGCCATAGACATCAATCCCCTTCTCTTTCATCACTTTGATTGCCGGCGCGACGGTAGTGATCTCTTCATCACCAAACAGACCGTTCTCACCTGCATGCGGATTCACACCGGCCACGGCAATACGAGGATTGTCAAAGCCGACGCGGCGCAGGAAACTATCCGCCATACCAATTACCGTCTGAATACGTTCGCCATTCAGGGTGTCGAGGAACTTACGCAGCGCAATGTGGGTGGTCACGTGAATCACCTTGAGGTGATCGGTGTACAGCACCATCGCGTAATTTTTGGTGTTGGTGAGTTGCGCCAACAGCTCAGTGTGCCCCGGATAAATATGCCCTGCTGAGTGCAGCGCTTCTTTATTCAGCGGTGCTGTGGCAATCGCATGGACGTCACCCGCCAGCGCCAGTTCAGTGGCACGCTTCACACATCGCCAGGCCAAATCGCCCGCTTCTTTCTGCACGACACCTGGCTTAAGGGCTTCAGGATTTGCCAGAGGTTCGTCAATCACGTTAATAATGCCGGGTGCAAAATGCGCATCTTTCACTTGATCCAGCACGCGCAGTTCAGCCTGCGGCGTAATGTTCAATCCCATCACCCGACGCAGCGTGCTGGCGCAGCCGATCACCACCGCGGGAATACCCGCCAGCTCGCCTTCTGCTAACGCTTTAATGATGATCTCCGGGCTGATGCCCGCCGGATCGCCCATGGTCACCGCAATAATTTTATTCACTCGACTTCTCCTCAATGAAACGGATGGCTTCTACCAGGGTGTTTTCGTCGCCAAAGCCACCCGCTTTGGTCATCACCGGCAGGTGTAATTCGCTATTAAGCAGAACCCCGTGCGGCACACAGCCTGCCACCAAGCCCTGAATCTGGAAACCGCTGGCGCCCAGCGCCTGTGCTACGGCAATGGCAACGTCGCCGCCAGAAAGATACAAACCGGCAGGCAACCCATGTCGGCATACCTTGCTGGTTAACTGTGCCAGGAACTGGCAAATGCGTTCACCTAATTCCTGGCGTGAAACCTGATGCTGCTGGCAGAGCTGTTCAATATCGTGACGCTGATCGGCATGCTGTGTGGTGCGCACTACACAATGCGCCCCGGCACTTATTGCTTGTTGCATGGCCTGTTGCCACACGTTAGCTTGCGGCCATGCGGGCTGCGCAAACAGCTGGCGAATATCGATGTCGATAATGCGGATCTCTCGCTGAGTACCGAGACGGGCAATCTGCTGCTGGGCAATCGCACTCATCGACCCCACCACCGCTAAGACCGGCCGTGCCGGACGTGCAGCCAGATACTCTCCCAGCGCGTCGCCCAGTCCCGATGCGCCCGCCAGTAGCGGTCTGATGGACAAGGTTGCTGCTGCCGCCATCAATAACGCAATATCCGCATCCTGTTCGGCATCCACCACCACCAGGCCCTGCTTAGTGGAGAGAACCTGTGCCAGTTGACCACTGCGCACGGTGGCCAGATCGAGCGTTTCGCCCGCCATTGCACTCTGCATTTGTAGCCGGGTTAACACATGGCTACTGGTGACGGGCGTTTTAGGATCGCTGGCAAATTCGGTATCGGTCAGGCGCTGCTGATTGATCCACACCTCTCCCTGACGGGTGGTGCGTCCCAACCTGGGTACCGCAGGCACCACCAACGCCAGAGTTTTCCCGCTGGCTGTTAATGCCGCTTCAATTTCAGCGCCTGGATTGCCGCGCAGTGTGGAATCGATCTTTTTAAACAGCCAACCATCCTGGGCAATCGCCTGATGCTGCTGTACGGCAAGCGTTGTACGATGCGCAGCATCTGCGGCGCTCACCGCTCGGCTATCGGTGCTGATCACCAGTACATCCGCACTGTTGGCATCATGTGGCGTGCTGCTATCAAACAGCACATGCACTTTTGCGCCCGCTCGCGCCAATCCGCTACCGGCATCATTGGCCCCGGTAAAATCATCGGCGATCACTAAGACTGGCGTTTTCCATGGCTGTGAAGTCATTCTCTTTCCTCTACCGGCAGCTCGCCGTGTTGAGATTGATTATATTCAATCATGATTGATTATATGTGAGCAAGATCAAATTATTTGAAATCAATTTGCCCTATAAATTTAGGCACTGTAGTGACAGAACCTGCACTGATTGAGCAAAGTTAATCATTCAGTACGAAAAAACCGCAATAAGGGTATGAAATGAATATCAACAGCACCGTGATCAGTGGCTTTCAGGCGCTTAATGACCTTAGCTATTTGCTGCAAGGTAAAGAAAAAGCGCTTCTGGTAACCGATAAGAATATTGAAGGCATTCCAGCGGTTCAGACGCTGATCGCGCAGCTGAAGCAGCAGATCAGCAGTTTAAGCATTGTAAACAGCGTCCCACCAGAACCGAGCCAGCATGATGTTGCTGCCATTGTTGCTGCGTTGCCCTCTACAGATGTGGACCTGGTGATCGGCGTCGGCGGAGGCAGCGTACTGGATGTCGCAAAGCTGCTGTCGATCCTGTGCGTTGACGGCGCACCCACGCTGGATGCGCTGCTGGCCGGTGAAAAACCACAAACCCGTACCACATCCCTGTTGATCCCGACCACTGCGGGTACAGGATCGGAAGCCACGCCTAATGCGATCCTGGCGATCCCTGAGAAAGAGACTAAGGTGGGCATTATCACACCGGTGATGCTGCCAGATTATGTCGCACTGGTCCCCGAGCTGACCACCAGCATGCCGCCACACATCGCCTCTTCAACCGGTATCGATGCGTTGTGCCATCTGATCGAGTGCTTTACCGCCACCGTGTCCAACCCGGTAAGCGATAACTATGCACTGATCGGCATGAAAAAGTTGTTCGCCAGTCTTGAGACCACCATTGCCGAGCCGGGCAACCTTGAGGCGCGCCTCAATATGCTGTGGGCCTCCTATTATGGCGGCGCGTCCATTGCTCATGCCGGGACGCATCTGGTCCATGCAATGTCTTATCCTCTGGGCGGCAAATATCACCTGCCACACGGCGTGGCGAATGCCATTCTGCTGGCCCCTTGCATGCGCTTCGTCCGCCCTGCTGCGGTGAGCAAATTCGCGCAAGCCTACGATTTACTGCCAGATGCCGATACCACACTGGATGAAGAAGCCAAATCTCACGCGCTGGTGGAGTATTTCGCCGCGCTGGTGAAGCGTCTCAAATTACCGGCCAGTCTGGAAGAACTGGGCATTGGCCCAGATCATCTGCCGTATCTGGTTGAAGCCGCGCTCGACGTGCAGCGTCTGATGAAGAATGTGCCGATGAAAGTCAGCGCCGATGACGTGAGAAACGTCTACCTGACGCTGTTTCCGGCTTTGAATCACTAAGGATTAATGAGGGAATCATGAGCAAGAAAATTCAGGGCGTATTAACCGCCATCGTCACCACTTTTGATAGCGAAGGTGCATTCAACCCAGCCGCGCAACGCGTGCAAGTACAACGCCAGCTGAGCGCAGGCAACGGTATTTTCTGCGGCGGCACCAACGGTGAATTCTTCGTGCTGAACGAGCAGGAGAAACTGGCGGTGACGGAAACCTGCGTCGATGAAGTGAACGGCGCGGCAGCGGTTGTGGCGCATATTGGTGAGATCTCTACCCGTGAAACCATTCGTCTGGGCAAGCAAATTGCCAAACTGGGCGTCGATGCCGTTTCGGTGATCACACCTTATTTCGTGCCACTGAAGCAGGAAGAGTTGATCGCTCACTACCGTGCAGTGGCCGATGCGATTGATGTGCCGCTTTATCTGTACAACATCCCTGCGCGTACCGGCAACACCCTGCAGCCGGAGACTGTGCGCACGCTGGCCGCGCACCCGAACATCATCGGCATTAAAGACAGTGCGGGCAGCTACGAAAGCCTGAGCGGCTTCCTGCAAGCAGCAGAAGGCATGGAAAACTTTAACGTGCTGACTGGCCCAGACTCGCTGATCCATCGCGGCTTTGTCGAAGGTTGCACCGCCTGTATTTCTGGCCTGGCCAACGTGGCACCGAAAGAGATCAACGCCATCTGGGCACGTTTCCACGCGGGCGATATTGAAGGTTCACGCCAGGCGCAAGAGAACATCACCGGTCTGCGTACCGATCTCTACAGCGTCGGTTTCCCACCGGCCACCGTGAAACGTGCGGTTTCACTGCTGGGTTCTGATGTAGGCAACAGCCGCTATGCAGTGAGCTTCTCTGCCGAAGAAGAGCAGAAGATCCGCCAGATCGTGAATCAGTATTTGCAGTAATGATTTTGGGCAGTCTTTTTGCCTTTTTACCACCTAAATACCCTAAATAATTCGAGCTGCAGGACAAATATGCCGCAGGCTTATTTGAACAGCGCTAGCGCTGGCCCGTAGGGTGAGGCTTTAGCCGAATCACGCGGCAAGTGAGTTAATCCCCAGGAGCTTACTGAAGTAAGTGACTGGGGTTAGCTCACGCAGCCAACGCACCTGCAGCTTGAAGTATGACGGGTATTAACACCGGGAAGAATCATGAAAGTCATCTGTACCTCACCTTCATTCGCCAAATACGACGCTGCCCCCATCGACACCCTGCAGCAGCACGGTTTTGAGCTGATTACCCTGCCCGCTGATGCACCGCTCAGCGCGCTGGAACCGCATCTGGCCGATACCGTGGCGATGATCGTTGCGTTCACTGACGTCAACGAAGCACTGCTGGAGAAAGCGCCACATCTGAAGATCGTGTGTAAGCACGGCGTTGGCGTTGACAACATCAATCTGGATGCCACCCGCGCGCGCGGCATTTATGTCACCAACGTGCCGGATGCCAATAAACATGCGGTGGCTGATTTTGCCTTTGCGCTGATCCTCAACAGCGCGCGCCAGATTACTCAGGCGGCGATTGAAACCCGGGCGGGCAACTGGCCACGCATCTTTGCCACCGACGTGTATGGCAAGACGTTGGGCATTATCGGCCTTGGCAATATTGGCAAGCAGGTGGCGTTGCGCGCCAAAGGTTTCAACATGCGCGTTATCGCTTTTGATTTTTATCCGGATGAGAAATTCGCCGCAGAACACGGTATCGAATTTGTCAGTCTCGACCAACTGACTGAAAGCAGTGATTTTATCACGCTGCATAAGCCGCTCACCGATAAAACCCAAAACCTGTTTGATGCTGCGCGCATCAAGCGCATGAAGAAAAGCGCTTTCCTGATCAACGCGTCACGCGGTGGCATCGTTAATGAGCAGGACCTCTATCAGGCGTTGCTGGATAACGTGATTGCCGGTGCGGCTGCCGACGTGTTCGAACAGGAACCGCTGGCGGAGCACCCGCTGTTTACGCTGAGCAACTTTATCCCGACCTCGCATATCGCGGGATATACCGACGGTGCCATCAGCGCTATTGGTGAACGCTGCGTGATGCAAATAGTGCAGTGCATTAAACAGGGCGAACGCCCAGTAAATATCATGAACGGGCTGGATTAACTTTTTCAAACCCCTATTTAATCCATTTTATATCCCAAGTCATTGGTGTTGTAGCAAGGCGGTAAATTCATTCATCCTCAGGAGCTTATTCCAGGGGGGAATGAATGCAGCCAACGCCGCTACAGCGCGAAGGACGCCGGGAAGGTGAAAATAATATGAATAACACCTCTCGCTCTACCCGTATTCGCTGGTGGATTGCAGGCCTGATGTGGCTGGCAATCGCCATTAACTATATTGACCGAACTGTACTCTCTGCGGCCGCTCCGCACCTGATTAAAGAACTTGATATAAACCCAGAGATGATGGGTTTTATTATGGCGGCATTTTTCTGGTCCTATGCACTCTTGCAGATCCCGGCCGGCTGGTTCGCCGATCGCTTTGGACAGAAAAAAGGTCTGGGTATTGCTGTTGCCTGGTGGTCGATTGCCACCATGGCGATGGGCCTGGCGACCGGCTTTAAATCCCTACTGGCGCTGCGTTTAGCGCTGGGTGTCGGTGAAGCCGCAGCTTACCCGAGCAACGCCGGTATTACCGCGCGCTGGTTCCCGGATCGCGAACGTGCCACGGTTTCAGGCCTGTTCGACAGCGCGTCGAAGTTTGGTGGTGCCGTTGCCATGCCGTTGATCGTTTTTATGATCGCCATGTTCGACTGGCGCATCACCTTCCTGGTGATTGGCTCACTCGGTGTGTTCTGGGTGATCGCCTGGTACTTCATCTATTCCGAGAACCCGGAAGATCATAAATCGATCAGCCAGGATGAAGTGCGATTCATTCGTGATGGCCAGGCGCAGAAACACGGCGATAAAAGCGTGAAACCGATGAAGTGGTATAAGCTGCTGCGCTACCGCAATATCTGGGCGATGTGCATTGGCTTTTTCACCATCAACTACACCTCCTACTTCTTTATCACTTGGCTGCCAACTTACCTGGTGAAAGATAAAGGCATGGATTTCCTCAAAATGGGGATGGTCGCTGCACTGCCACTGATTTGCGGCATGGTGATTGAAGTGCTGGCGGGTTGGGCATCCGATCGCATGGTACACAATAAAGTGCTGTCACTGACCGCCACCCGTAAGCTGTTCCTGACCATCGGTCTGCTGATGGCACTGTGTATCGGTTTTGCGCCGTTCACGGATTCCGTATTTATGACCGTGCTGCTGCTGTGTATCGCCAAATCCGGTACCACGGTAGCGGCCTCTCAGGTCTGGGCTCTGCCGGGTGATGTGGCACCACAAAACAGCGTGTCGATTGTGGCGGGCCTGCAGAATACCGTCTCAAACATGGGCGGCGCAGTCGGCCCAATTATTACCGGCGCTATCGTTGGCGCAACCGGCCACTTTACCTGGGCACTGGTGTTTTCTGCCGTGCTGGTGGTGATTGGTATTCTTAACTACCTGTTCCTGATGGGCAAAGTTGAACCTATCGTGGATGAGGAGCAGGTGCATCATTCACATTCCGTTGTGAGCGGCGCGTAAGTGCCAAACCCGCCGCATCGCCCTGATGCGGCGTTTCCCCTACAGAAAATAAAAAACAATTGGAGGCGACATGTCGCTGAATTCCAATGGATCACCTGCTGCAATTCAGGCAAGTAAAGCGAAAGGGAAATTTCGTTTCGTCATTCTCACGGTGCTGTCCGTCGGCATCGCCATTAACTATATCGATCGCGCCGCCATGAGTGTCGCCATGCCGTTTATGAGCCAGGAGTTGCACTTCTCGCCCACTGACAGCGGCTTGTTACTCTCGGCGTTTTTCTGGAGCTATGTGCTGTTCCAACTGCCCGGCGGCTGGTTAGTCGATAAGCTGGGTCCCCGCATCACTTTTGCAGTCAGCAGCCTCGGATGGGGATTAGCCACCGCGGCTTGCGGCCTCGCCAGTTCGATTGCGGCGCTGGTGGGTTTCCGGTTTGTGCTGGGCGCAGTGGAAGCCCCCAGCTATCCCGCCAGCTCCTCAACGGTGACGCGTTGGTTCCCGCGCCAGGAGCGCAGCTTTGCCGCTGCCACCTTTAACAACGGCAGCAAAATCGGTGGCACGCTGGCGATTCCGATCATCTCCTTCCTGATTGCCTTGATCGGCTGGCGCATGACGTTTGTCATTTCGGGTGTGGTGGCGGTGGTTTGGGCGCTGGCCTGGTATCTGTGGTATCGCGATCCGCGCGATCATAAAACCGTTTCGCATGAAGAAGTCGAATTCATTGAAGCGAATCAGGATCCGCAAACCGGTGAGCCGATGAGCGTGCGACAGTTGCTGGGCCAGCGCGCCGTGCAGGCGATGATGGCGGGCTTCTTCTGCATCAACTTTGTCTCTTACTTCTTCTTCACCTGGTTCCCCACCTATTTAGTGGAAACCTTCCATCTGTCACTGATGAAGTTTGGCTTACTGGGCATGCTGCCGGGACTGGCGGCGATTGTCGGCGGCTGGTGCGGCGGGTTGCTATCCGATACCCTGGTGCGTCGCGGTTATTCCCTCAGCGTGGCCCGCAAGATCCCCTTGGTGGGCGGCATGCTGGGCAGTGCGACCATCGGCCTGGCGGCGTTTTCACCGACGGTGGGATTAGCGCTGGCGGCACTCTGTTTTGCGAATTTCGCCGCCACCTTTGCCTCCGCAGCCTTGTGGGCGTTGCCTTCTGATGTCGCGCCGAACCGCGCTAATGTGGCCACCATTGGCGGTATTCAGAACATGGCCGCCAATCTGGCAGGCATCATTTCGCCGGTGATGATCGGCGTGATCATGCAGTACACCCACTCCTTTGTCATCCCGCTGGAGATTGCCGGTGTGATTGGTGTGGTCGGTGCATTGATTTATGCCTTCTGGTTACCGCGTGTGCAGCCGATGGGCATGGACACCGCTACCGCACTGGATGGAAATTTAAGGAGAGAGGTATGAATCCTCGCTGGAAGCAACGCCCGACACACTCAACCTGGGGCGATTTTGGCCCGGACGATCAACTGGGTCGGCTGAATCTGCTGACTGCGCAGAAGGTGCTGGAAGGGGTGACGGAAGTCAAAACCGGACAAACTTTCTGCCTGAGTTTGCCGCTTGATTTGCCAGGAGGGACGGCGATGAATCCACGCCGTCCACCACCGCAACTCAATGCCACACGGCGCGGCGAACACGCCAACATGACCTATCCGTTATCGCGTGATAATCCGTTGCTCACCGATGTGATCTGTGATGATACCGTGACCCTGGCGCTGCAATATTCGACCCAGTGGGACAGTCTGGCGCACATGGGGCAGTGGTTTGACGTTAACGGCAACGGCGAACCGGAGATGGTGTTCTACAACGGCTATAAGGCGAATGTGGATATCATCGGTGAAACCGATTATCGCGGTGGTTGTGGCTGCAATCACGGCAGTCATTTAGGGGCCAGGAAACTCGGTATTGAGAATGTGGCGCAGCATGGCATGCAGGGCCGCGCGGTGATGATTGATATCAAACGCCATTTCGGTACTGAGCGGTTTGCCTTTGGTTATCAGCATCTGCAACAGATTCTGCAAGCGGATGCGATTGAAGTCCGTCCTGGCGACATGGTCTGTTTCCGCACTGGCATGGATGAAGCAATTCTGGCCATGCAGGGTGAGCCGGATATGACCTTCCTCAATAGCCATTTTGCCGGACTGGATGGCAGTGATGAGCAGTTGCGTAATTGGGTGGTGGAGAGTGGTGTGGTGGCATTGATTGCCGATAATCCGGCGGTAGAAATTCTACCGGCGCGCCCGATGAACGATGATTTTTATCCGTCTCATCCACTGCATGATTTGTGCCTGTTCCGTTTAGGCGTATATCTCGGCGAGCTGATGTTGCTAAGCCCGCTGGCCGACTGGCTGGCACAGCATCAGCGCCATGCGTTTCTGCTCACGGCACCGCCGCTGCGTTTACCTGGTGCGGTAGGATCGCCCGCCACGCCGATTGCCACGGTGTAAACCGCCACATACCGTAGCGGCGCGATTTATCGCGCGGATGTTTAAACATGCGCAATTAATTGCGCCGCTACGGGACCTGCGATAAAGGCGGCTATTTGCCCGCCATAAATTGCCGGTACGCTGCAATCACCGCGAGAAAATCCTCCACCCCGCAAAAGGAGAGGCTCTCTTCGTCGTAATAGGTCATCCCTTCCTCAATACCGTCATCTTCCAGCGCCAGCTGATTGGCGCGGATCATCACCTCTTCCTCATCCAGCCAGATCGTGTACTCGTGTCCGACACGCTGCCACTGGTTGATGGTGCCCTTCACCTCGCGAGCCGCGACCTCGACCTCATCCAACAGGGCCAAATTATCTTTCACTTCTTCGTTGAACCAGTGCCCCACCGCTTCGTGGTCCATCGACATACGGACTTTGACCTGACCCGTCAAATCACGCAGAAATTCATACTCCATGGGGTTCGCCTCGTGTAGCTAATGGCGCAACTTACAGCACCGAATAAGTGCATTTTGTGCGTAGCGCGCTGAATAAAGTGGGATCACGCTCGCATTATGCCAGAAGCTACCGCTCAATAGGTGACGGTGACCGTCACAGTATCGCTATAACTGCCCGCAGGCTGGTTGGTCTGATCCGGATTTACCTTGGCGGTGTAATTGATGCTTTGCGTTGCCCCCGTGCCGGTTTCGCTCAAGTCATTACTGGCGGTCCAGGCTGAGCCATCAGGCTGATAAAGCTGATATTGCAACAGCGAGGTGCCATTGATCATTTGTCGCCAGTCACCGCTGGTGGCATTACTGCTGGCAAGATTGACGCTGTAGGCCGCATTCAAGGTGCAGCGTATGCCCAGTGTCGAGGAGATCGTGCCAAAACTGGCTGGCAGTGAGGCACTGCCAAAATCCACATCGGGCGCGCTGTCGATGGCACAGTCATTAGTAACTGCAAACTGTAGCTGGATAGTCGAGGTTACCGTGCCCGTGGTGTAAGAACATATCCCCAATACGCCGACAAAACAGATACTGTAGTTCCAGGTGATCGTCAGTGTGTCGGTGTAGGTTCCCGCAGGCACATTGGTGCCGGTGGCGGTTTTTAAGTAGAGCGGCAGTGTGCCGTCGCTGGCGTTGAACAATCCCAGCAGCCCCAGCAATGAAGTCGAACTCCAGGTTTTGCTGCTACCAATGCTGTAGACCGTACTACAGCCACTGTCACCGCAAATGCTGTAAGGCACATAACTGCCCGTGCTGCTGTTATAAAATTGTGGCGTGGTCCCCAACGCATTGGCTGAACGGGTCATGGTGCCTGTCACCGTATTGGTGCTGAGAAGTGAAAGCGCACTGCCCGAACAGGTGAAGCCGGTGCCGGTTTCCACCACCTGAGCGGTGCTGGCCAGCGTAAACGAACTCAGACTGCCAAAGTCCGTGCTGCTGGAACTGGCAGTGCACGCTGCCCACAGCGAACTGCTCCAGCCTGCCAGCAGTATCACCAGGCTAATCAGTATCCTTTTCATTGCTGCCTCTCCTGTTTATCACGCATCGCACATACCAGCGGTCCAACGAGGCACTGGGCTTGCTTACCGTCCAGGACTAGCGCGTGACGACACTGGCCACCGGGGAGCGAAACCGCGATATCACTGTGCTCCGGCACATCGTCAAACCACGCCTGACCGCCATAGCCCATCTGCGTGGTTTGACCGCTGTGAATTTCCGTCACCAGGGTGCCGGGGGGTAAAGGATGATGTTGGCCATCGACCAACGTCAGTAACAGTGGACGGGTTTTACGCAGTGGAAAATTCACCAGTGCGCCGCTGGCCTCGCGCACCGCCACCCGTTGCTCCACTTGGGGTGTATTAATATCCGCCGGTAAATTCAGGGGATCGATAGTCAGTTTGGCGGGATACCATGCGCTCACCCACGGCACCAAAATGTGGCCTCCGCTGTCCGTCTCACCCAATAACTGATTTTCATAACGTACAGGCACGCCGCTGTAACCCGAGGTGCTGACCACGATAAAGGCATCATTGATTTTGCTGCTGGCAAACAAGGCATTATCCATCCACACCAAGGCACCACTGGCATCAAACCATTGGCTACGATCGCCGGATGATCCATAGATACCGCCACTCAACACGCTATAGCGATTCTTCCAGGTCAGATCGGCCTGACGATAGCCTTCAGCGTTAGGGGATGCCGCCAGATTCCAGCCCAGTCCCCCCCCGGCGGGCGCGGCGCGGCTGTAACTCATTGTCTGTGTCGTCTCGCCGTTGCTATCCCGCTGGCTGGAGAGGGAGAGCGATCCAGACTGATCAAAAGGAATGAGCAACTGGATTTGCGCCGCCATTCCCCGGTCTCCCAGGGTCTTATTCAGTGTCAGATGCAGGCTGCTGTTCGCCCACAAGCCATGGCTCCAGGAGAGATTGGCTAACCGGGTGCGCGTGCCATCATGCGCGGTGATATCAAAATAACCCACGCCAAAGGTACCCGCCCAGCGACCAAAAGGGGCCAGGCTGAGGGTGGCTTGTTCAGCACGGCGGCTCAGCGTGGTACTGGTGTGATAGACCGACAGATCGCTAAACCCCGCAGTGCGTTGTACATGGCTGACACTGAGGCTGAAGCTGGGTGCATACCAAGAGTAACCGGCGGAATATTGCTGCCCGCTCTGCCCGGATTGAGACTGACTGGCGCTTAGCGAAAGTGTGCCTAAACGTGCAACGGCCATATCCGCACCCGCGCCCATACGCGCCAGGCCGCCACGGCCCTCGCCTTGCAGCGCCAACGTCAGATGATCATTAAAGCCATAGCGATAAAACCCGCTGACCGCTGCTGCGTCATAATCCGCACTGCGTATGCCATAGTTTTGCCGCAACGCCCCCGCACTGAAATCAAAATCACTCAATCCGCTGCGCAACAGTTGATTCGAGACATAAAACGGAATGCTGGTCTCGACCTGCCGGCCCAAAGCATCCGTGGTCACCAGCGTGGCTTCACCTGCACCGTTAATATAGGGCGTACTGGTGAGTGTCCAGGGACCGGCATTCAGGCTGTTGCTGCTGGCTTTATAGCCATTAATAAACACGTCCACGCTGCCGGGAACGGCTGCGGTCCCCGACCAGTTCAGCATCGGATAGGTCACCAGGTCGGGACGCACCGCAAAACTGCGGCTGATACGCAGGCCACCTAATCGCACCGAATTACTCCAGCTGAGCGAGTTGCTGATCACATCGCCCATCTGATAACTCACCATGCGATCAACATCACTGTATTTCCAGGTGGTGTCGTAACGCAGATAGCCCTCACGGCTATCGCTGTCACCTTTCGACTGCCAGTCTTGTCGCCAGGTGCCGGTATTGGAGAGATAGCCCGAAGCCGAAAACACACGCTGTTCCAGCCAGACCGCGCTGTAGCCGCTGCTATTCGTGCTTTTTACGCTGTAAGCGTCGTAATTGAGCAGCATTCCGGGGGAACTGGTCGCCCGGAATGCCGCATTTTTCTGCTCGCCGAGCACTTGCCGGGGTAACCAACTGTCCGGCACCTGCAACTGCAATATCTGATGCACGCTGTCATAGCGGGCAGTGATCTGCGCCAGAGCACTCACATCCTGCATGCCGCTGGCGGTGTCGGCTAACCGGATGTGATTGCGCCTCAGTACTGCCGCATCCAACAGATAGTGCGTACCCTGCACCGTCACCGGCACCACGCTGCCGTCATTACGACCATTGACACTCAGCGTCAGCCACAGCATGTATTCCGTCGGCGCACTCTGTAACGCACGTGGCGGAGGCAAACCATCGTAAACTTCCGCGTTAGCCTCCATCACGCCGCACAACAGCAGGCCAGGCAGCAGCGCCAGCCTTCGCGTTGGCGCTGAAATCATTGGCTGATGGCTACCGCTGGGCCATTATCGGTGAGTTTGGTATACAGCGAGATCCCCATTGGCACCGTTTTCCCCGGCGGCAGAGGGAACTGCATACTCTGACCCGCTAGCACATAGCCGAGAAAACCTTTTGCCAGCGTGAACGACGCTGTATTGATATCCGCATCGCGGCCCCAAAATACCTGGCTCAAACGTGCATGCACTTTGCCGGCGTTGCGAATGCGCAGCACGGTTTTACCCTGCACATTGATCAGCTGCCAGCTTAGATTTGGCTGACTTGCCGAGGCGGGATCGCGCCGAATATCACTGCGTGTCTGGGTCCAGACGCCTTGGCTATCGAGAAACAGAGGCAGTACATATCGCATCTGCAAACGCAGGCCTGCGCTGTTTTTCACCACGGGAACATTCGCATCTGGGATCTCATCCAGAATGATACGGTAGGCTTTTTCACCCTCAGCTGGCGCTGGGCCAGTGCGAATTAAGCGCACCAGTTGTCGCTGTTGCGGCGGCACAGTGGCAAACGGTGGACTGGCGATAACGTCACTTTGATCGGCGTAGCGGTCGCGATAATCCTGTTGTTGCCAACTTAACAGACGAATTTGCAAACGCACCGGCTGGCTTCCCCGATTCTCCAGCCACAAGGCACTGCCGTGTTGGTCAGCTTCAATGACCTGGAAAATCGGCCAGACTAACACCGAGCTTGCTGCATGGGACACACAACTCTGTAACGCCAGCAACGCGATAACGATCAGTTTTTTCATGATTCAGTAGGTCAAGGTGACAGTTACGGTATCGCTGTAAGTGCCAGAAGCGGGCAAGCCCGACGTGGCAAACAGGCGTCCATAAATGGTGTAAGTTTGTGTGCTATCAGGAAACGACGACACGCTATACGCCAGCGCATCGCTGCCCCACACCGTGGTGTGTGCCGCATCCTGATACAGTTGATAAGCCAGAGTGGCGCTGCCATTGCTCAGGTAGCGTGAACTGGCACTGCCGCCATGTTCGCCGTAGTCCAAAGCCAGCGTAATGGCAGTGCCCGGCGTGCAGGTCACCACTATCGATCCCGCCCCACTGCTGCTCGACACATCAACAGGCGTGCTGATGGCAGACATCGTGCCAAAATCCAGCGTGCCGAAGTCTGCACTGGCGCTGCTATTGCTGCCAAAAGCGCAGCCGCTGGTGATGGCAGCCATCACCTGGAAACTATCAGTGGTGCTGCTGGCAAAGCAGGGCCACGAACTCCATAAGCAGAGGCATGCGATAAGGTGCCGTCCCATGGCGCTCGCCGTGTTACCAGGCTAACGTCGCCGTGACCGTATCAACATAGGTGCCGGAAGCCGGTGAAGTGGTGCTTTGGTCCGAAGGCAAAATGCGGCCGTAAATCGGTACATCCTGTTCGGTACCGTCGGCAGTTAATGACACGCTGCCGTTCACAGCAATTTCAGTGCTGCGTGAGGAGTCAGAATAGAGGCGATAAGGAATTAACGTGGTGCCCGATGTCATATTACGCAGGGTACTGCTGCCGTTGAGGCCGCCATCCAGCGTTAATGTCGGAGATAATCCACTGGTACAGGTGACCGTCACGCTGCTGCTGCCGTCAGACCCTAATACACTGCCATCAATAATATTGGCGAGATCGGCATAGGTGCCAAAATTAATTGAGCCCCAGTTGTTGGTTGACCCGCTTGAGTCATTATTCCCGACGGTACAACCGTCGCTAATCACCACTTGAATCCCCACCTGGCCCGTGAGCGTACCGGCGGCACTGGCCGCCAAGGGTGTTGTTAATACAGTTGCGATAGTAAGTGCATAGATGGCGGTTTTGAATTCCATTTTGACCCCACACAATGACAGCATTGTTGTTGAGCCCGCGATATCTGGAAACAATTAAACAATCTTAAACATGACCCAATCGCAACCGATCGAGCTTTAAACAAGCATTAAGATTTGATTATTGAATATCGGGACGTTATGCAAGTGAAGCGTGCATAAGCCAAATGGCCGCTGTCACTTTTTTTAAACATAACCGTGTGATGAAAAATAAGATAGCGAGGAGATAGGAATATTCTTAAAACGCATTTATACCCTTAATTTGATCTTATCCATGGCATTTAATCTGCGCTAAATCGATTTTAAGTAGAATTTTTCTTTGTTAATTCGATTCATTAAAAAAAAGCCCTTTGCACCCAACCAATAAAACTTAACAATAAACAAGCAATATCCTTAATTAAAACTGCTTACATTGATAAATTATAACGGAAATGACGAAACCAATTAATGAAATAACACAATAAAACTAATCATGATGAGTTATTATTAATCATTCGAAAAAGTATGATGAAATTGACGTTTTCGGAAAATTATCCAGAAAAGAACCAATAAAAAAGGGACGATTCACATCGCCCCTTTTTCTCATTCCTGCCGCTGATTAAACTGCGGTCTGGAAGATCACACCATCAGCTTTCTCAGTGTACTGACCGAGTTGGTCAAAGTTGAGGTAGCGGTAGGTATCAGCCGCCGTCTTATCAACCTGCACCATGAACTGCTGGTATTCGTCTGGCGTTGGCAGTTTGCCGAGCAGTGAAGCCACTGCCGCCAGTTCTGCTGACGCCAGGAAGACGTTCGCGCCGGTACCCAAACGGTTCGGGAAGTTACGGGTTGAGGTGGAAACCACCGTTGCACCGTCTTTCACGCGCGCCTGGTTACCCATGCACAGTGAACAACCTGGGATTTCGATACGCGCACCACTTTTACCAAAGACGCTGTAGTAGCCCTCTTCAGTCAGCTGTGCGGCATCCATCTTGGTCGGTGGCGCAACCCACAGGCGAGTTGGCAACTGACCTTTGTGCGCATCCAGCAGTTTACCTGCTGCACGGAAGTGACCGATGTTGGTCATGCAAGAACCGATAAACACTTCATCGATCTTCTCGCCCTGCACATCAGACAACCAGCGCGCATCATCTGGGTCGTTCGGCGCACATAGAATTGGCTCTTTGATTTCTGCCAGATCGATCTCGATCACCGCAGCGTATTCCGCATCCGCATCGCCTTCCAGCAATTGCGGATCCGCCAACCATTTCTGCATGCCTTCAACGCGGCGCTCTAGCGTACGACGATCGCCGTAACCTTCAGAGATCATCCACTTCAGCAGCACGATGTTTGAGTTCAGATACTCAATAATCGGCTCCTGATCCAGCTTGATGGTACAACCTGCAGCAGAACGCTCTGCAGACGCATCGGTCAGTTCGAAAGCCTGCTCAACTTTGAGTTTTGGCAGACCTTCAATTTCCAGCACGCGGCCAGAGAAGATGTTTTTCTTCCCTTTCTTCTCAACGGTCAGCAAGCCCGCTTTAATCGCATACAGTGGAATTGCATGCACCAGATCACGCAGAGTGATACCTGGCTGCATTTCACCCTTAAAGCGCACCAATACTGATTCTGGCATATCCAGTGGCATCACGCCGGTGGCAGCAGCAAACGCCACCAGACCTGAACCCGCCGGGAAGGAGATACCGATTGGGAAACGGGTATGTGAGTCACCACCGGTACCAACGGTATCTGGCAGCAGCATACGGTTCAGCCAGCTGTGGATAACGCCATCGCCCGGACGCAGTGAGACACCGCCACGGTTCATGATGAAGTCAGGCAGCGTATGGTGAGTGGTCACATCCACTGGCTTCGGATAAGCAGCGGTATGGCAGAATGACTGCATTACCAGATCAGAAGAGAAGCCCAGGCACGCCAGGTCTTTCAGTTCATCACGGGTCATTGGACCGGTGGTATCCTGAGAACCCACCGAGGTCATTTTCGGCTCGCAGTATGCGCCAGGACGAATCCCTTCTACGCCGCACGCACGGCCAACCATTTTCTGCGCCAGCGAGTAACCGCGGGTGCTTTCCGCCACATCTTTGGCTTTTACAAACACATCGCTGTGCGGCAGACCCAGCGACTCACGCGCTTTGGTGGTCAGGCCACGGCCGATGATCAGGGGAATACGGCCACCGGCACGCACTTCATCCAGCAGGACTTCGGTCTTCAGCTCGAAGCTCGCCAGCAGTTCGTTGGTTTCATGATTGCGCACTTCACCTTTGTACGGGTAAACGTCAATCACATCGCCCATTTCCAGACGATCAACGTCGACTTCGATCGGCAGCGCGCCAGCATCTTCCATGGTGTTGAAGAAGATAGGTGCAATTTTACCGCCGAGACACAGACCGCCGCCTTTTTTGTTTGGCACGTACGGAATGTCATCGCCCATGAACCACAACACCGAGTTGGTCGCGGATTTACGGGAAGAACCGGTGCCGACCACGTCACCAACGTACGTCAGCGGGAAGCCTTTTTTCTGCAATGCTTCGATCTGTTTGATCGGCCCAATGTTGCCAGCATCGTCGGGTTCGATACCATCACGTGGGTTTTTCAACATCGCCAGTGCGTGCAGTGGAATATCCGGGCGAGACCATGCATCCGGTGCCGGAGAGAGGTCATCGGTGTTGGTTTCGCCGGTCACTTTAAACACGGTGGTGGTGATTTTTTCTGCCAGCTTAGGACGCTTAAGGAACCACTCTGCATCAGCCCATGACTGGATGATTTTTTTCGCGTGTGGGTTGCCTGCTTTGGCTTTCTCATCGACGTCGTAGAAGTTATCGAACATCAGCAGCGTGTGGGACAGGGCTTCTGCGGCAATTGGGGCCAGCGCTTCGTCATCCAGTGCTTCAATCAACGCATGGATGTTATAGCCGCCTTGCATGGTACCCAGCAGTTCAACTGCTTTTTCACGAGTTACCAGAGGAGAGAGGGCTTCGCCCTTAACTACTGCGGCCAGGAATCCGGCTTTGACATACGCCGCTTCATCAACACCTGGCGGGACACGGTTGACCAATAAGTCGGTCAGGAATTCTTCTTCACCCGCTGGCGGGTTTTTCAGCAGTTCAACCAGCGCGGCCATTTGGGATGCATCTAACGGCTTAGGTACGATTCCCTGGGCAGCACGCTCGGCAACGTGCTTACGGTATTCTTCTAGCACGACGTTCTCCTCGCTCTCATTGTATAGCTTTCCGGTGCACCCCTTGAGCTGTCAAACAGTAGGGTGAGGTGCCCGGTTCCGCGTCGGCCAGCATAGCAGCATTTCGGCTGATTGTTAATCTGTTTACAAAAAAGCAACATCCGCGCGTTAATTAGCAGATTTATCTGGCTGTTGAGCGGGATCACATAAAAAAAGCAGGCAACCGGTGCCTGCTTTTGATCAGTGCAGAGAGAAAGATTAGCGATCGACCATGCTGAATTCGTTGGCGGTGTAGCGCTCGCCTTGAATATTTTTCGCATCAAACAGCGCATCCAGCGCCGTGATATCCGTTGCTTGCAACACCAATGACGCCGCAGCACAGTTTTGTTCCAGGTTGACAATTTTGCTGGCACCTGGAATCGGCACAATATCATCACCTTTCGCCAGTACCCATGCCAGCGCCAACTGTGCCGCCGTAGCGTCATAACCTGCAGCCATCTCTGATAACTGGTTCACCAACTTTTGGTTATGTGCCTGTGCATCCTGCTGGAAACGCGGTAATCCGCGACGAAAATCATCCTCTGCCAACGTGGCTGCGGCCGGGAATTTTCCGGTGAGGAAGCCACGACCCAGCGGGCTATAAGGTACAAATCCAATATTGAGTTCACGGCAGGTGGCGAGGATCTCTTCTTCCGGATCGCGTGTCCACAGCGAATATTCACTCTGCAAAGCCGAAATAGGATGCACTGACTGTGCCCGACGCAACGTGGCAGAGGAGACTTCGGACAATCCGAGATATTTCACTTTGCCTTCCCGCACCAGGTCGGCCATCACACCGACAACGTCTTCAATCGGCACGGCGGGATCGATACGATGCTGATAGAGCAGTTCAATGGTTTCAACGCCCAGTCGCTGTAGTGAACCTTCAACGGCACGGCGAATATGCGCCGGTTCGCTGTTTGCACCGGTAATGCGCTCCCAGCCCTCGCCATGTTCAGTAATGCGAAAACCAAATTTGGTCGCCACTTTAATATCGTGACGTCCCTTAATCGCTTTCGCCAGCAGTGTCTCATTGGTGAAAGGACCGTAAACTTCTGCGGTATCGAGGAAATTCACCCCCAACTCAAACGCCCTTGCCAAGGTATCCAGCGCCTGTTTTTCATCATTTTGCCCATAGGCGAAACTCATGCCCATGCATCCCAAACCCAGTGCTGAAACCATTAATCCCTGACTGCCCAATTGACGCTGTTGCATTGTTCCATCCTCTTTGCTTTCGGTGTTAATGTTATAAACCTCAGCAATTACCACAACAATTGCGCTATTTTCGTTGATTTAGTGAGTAAAACTCAGCAATGAATAAATACCGAGCCACCCTGCAGGAACTGGAGATGTTTGCCGCAATTGCACAGCATCTCAGCTTTCGCAAAGCCGCCGAGGAGCGCAACGTCACGCCCTCCAGCTTGAGCCATGCCATGCGCCATTTTGAAGCGCGCCTGGGCGTCCGCTTACTCACGCGCACCACGCGCAAAGTCGCGCTGACAACAGCAGGCGAGCGCTTTTTGCTGCGCATTCAGCCCGCGTTAGCCGATTTGTCGCAGGCGGTGGATGAGTTGAATGACTGGCGTGAAGAACCGGGCGGGATACTGCGTATCAGTATGCCACGATCAGCAGAAGCACTGTTCTTCCCGTCTTTGATACTGCCGTTTGTGCAACGCTATCCCGAGATTACGCTGGAGATCGACAGCAATGACGCGTTGGTCGATATCGTGGAAGCGGGCTTTGATGCCGGTGTACGCTATGGTGATGTGCTGGCGCAGGACATGATCGCCGTGCCCTTTGGCCACCCCATGCGCGCGCTGGCCGTCGCCAGCCCGGATTTCCTTGCTCAGCATGGCATCCCCCAATCCCCTGCCGAGTTATTACACTTCCCCTGCATTGAGCGACGCTTTCCCAGCGGGCGGCGTTATCGTTGGGAATTTTGGCAGGACGGCCGTAAACAGGAAGTCGCGGTAAAAGGCTCGCTGGTACTGGATAATAATGATCGCATTCTACAAGCAGCACGGGCTGGATTGGGCATCGCTTTTATACATCAGGATGCCGTCAATAATGCGCTGGCGAGTGGAGAGTTAATTGAGATTCTCACTGAATATACGCAAGTTGAAGAGGGATTCTGGCTTTACTACCCCAGCAGGAAATATATTTCAGCGCCACTCAGGCATTTTATAGACTGGATAAAAAACAACGAAAACATATTAAGATAAATATTTAAAAAAACAAATAACAGAAACCACTAACAATGAAGTAATAAATTAAAAATAAACAAAATGGATGCGTGAAATATAAATAAAATCGCGTAGACTGCCTGCGGGCGCTTGAGGCAATCTGCCTTAAGCATAGTTATTTAGAGGTAGGTTGTGGAGAGTTTGCTCGCAGAGTCAATGTTAATTATCCCTGCGAGCGAGCCGACTACCCTACACGTAAGAAATGTCAGGTTAGTCGCTCGCTCGTGCTAATGCAAGAGGTAAGTGACTATGAAGTCGATATTCAAAATACATTGTTCTTATAATAAAAAACGGCTCCTAAAAGGAGCCGTTTTTCTATTTACCGCAAAAACTTATTTCTTTTTCGCTTTAGGGTTTGGCAGGTCAGTAATGCTACCTTCAAACACTTCAGCCGCCAGGCCAACAGACTCATGCAGCGTTGGGTGGGCATGAATGGTCAGTGCGATGTCTTCTGCATCACAGCCCATTTCGATCGCCAGACCGATCTCACCCAACAGCTCGCCGCCGTTGGTGCCGACAATTGCACCACCGATCACACGGTGAGTCTCTTTGTCGAAGATCAGTTTGGTCATGCCATCTGCACAGTCAGAAGCAATCGCACGGCCAGAGGCTGCCCACGGGAAGGTGGACACTTCGTAGCTGATGCCTTTCTCTTTAGCTTCTTTCTCGGTCAAACCTACCCATGCAACTTCTGGCTCGGTGTACGCGATAGAAGGAATCACTTTCGGGTCGAAGTAGTGCTTCAGACCAGAGATAACTTCTGCCGCCACGTGGCCTTCGTGCACACCTTTGTGCGCCAGCATTGGCTGACCAACGATATCGCCGATTGCAAAGATGTGAGGCACGTTAGTGCGCAGCTGCTTGTCGACACGGATGAAACCGCGATCGTCCACTTCAACGCCCGCTTTACCCGCATCCAGGCCTTTACCGTTTGGTACACGGCCAATGGCCACCAGCACGGCGTCGTAACGCTGCGCTTCTGCAGGGGCTTTTTTACCTTCCATTGATACGTAGATACCATCATCTTTCGCTTCAACAGAGGTGACTTTGGTCTCCAGCATCAGGTTGAATTTCTTGCTGATACGTTTGGTGAACACTTTCACTACGTCTTTATCAGCAGCAGGGATAACCTGGTCAAACATCTCAACCACGTCGATCTCTGAACCCAGCGCATGGTAAACGGTACCCATCTCCAGGCCGATAATCCCACCACCCATCACCAGCAGGCGCTTAGGCACTTCTTTCAGTTCCAGCGCGTCAGTTGAATCCCATACACGTGGATCATGGTGTGGGATGAATGGCAGTTCGATTGGGCGAGAACCCGCCGCGATAATCGCGTTGTCGAAGTTGATGGTGGTTGCGCCACCCTCACCTTCCACCACCAGCGTATTCGCACCGGTGAATTTACCCAGACCGGTAACCACTTTCACTTTACGGCCTTTGGCCATACCGGCCAGACCGCCAGTCAGTTGGGTGATAACCTTCTCTTTCCAGGAACGAATTTTGTTGATGTCAGTTTGCGGCTGGCCAAACACGATACCGTGCTCTTCCAGCGCTTTCGCTTCTTCAATCACTTTCGCAACGTGCAGCAGCGCTTTTGACGGGATACAGCCCACGTTCAGACAAACACCACCGAGGGTGCTGTAACGCTCAACGATTACGGTTTCCAGACCTAAATCAGCGCAACGGAAGGCTGCAGAGTAACCTGCAGGACCTGCCCCAAGTACCACGACTTGAGTTTTAATCTCTGTACTCATCATGACCTCTTATTAGATTGCCGGCGGTCAAAAGCGAGCCCGTCCCAGGCTCCGCATGCCCTTTATCCACCGGGACATTTCACCGCAAGAGTTTACAGAATTGTTAATAAACTGCCAACCGCGGCAACTCTGAATGCTTACAACAAGGCCGGCATTTGCCGGCCTTGGTTAACTTCACATCACCAGACGGCGAATGTCGGACAGTGTGTTATTGATGATGGTGATAAAGCGCGCACCATCTGCACCGTCGATCACGCGGTGGTCGAAGGAGAGTGAGATTGGCATCATCAGACGCGGCTCAAACTCTTTACCGTTCCACACCGGCTCCATCGCTGACTTGGAAACACCGAGGATAGCCACTTCCGGCGCATTAACAATTGGCGCAAAGTGCGTGGTACCCAAGCCACCCAGGCTGGAGATGGTGAAGCAACCGCCCTGCATATCGCTGGCGGTCAGCTTGCCATCACGCGCTTTCTTAGAAATCGCCATCAGTTCACGCGACAGTTCAGTGATGCCTTTCTTATTCACATCTTTGAACACTGGAACCACCAGACCGTTTGGCGTATCCACCGCCACACCGATGTTGATGTATTTCTTCAGCGTCAGTTTCTGTGCATCTTCAGACAGAGAACTGTTGAAACGTGGCATCTGCTCCAGCGCGGCCGCAACAGCTTTCATGATGAACACCACCGGGGTGAACTTCACATCCAGCTTACGTTTTTCCGCTTCAGCGTTCTGCTGCTTACGGAATGCTTCCAGATCGGTGATATCGGTCTTATCGAAGTGCGTAACGTGTGGGATAACCACCCAGTTACGGCTCAGGTTGGCACCCGAGATTTTCTGGATACGGCCCAGTTCCACTTCTTCAACTTCACCAAACTTGCTGAAGTCTACTTTCGGCCAAGGCAGCAAGCCTGGCAGGCTTCCGCCGCTTGCCGCAGCAGCCGGTGCTGCTTCCGCACGTTTCACCGCATCTTTCACGTAAGACTGCACGTCTTCTTTCAGAATGCGACCTTTACGGCCAGTGCCTTTGACTTTCGCCAGGTTGACACCGAACTCGCGTGCCAGACGACGAATCACTGGCGTGGCGTGCACGTAAGCATCGTTCTCAGCAAACTCGCCTTTCGCGTCCGCTTTAGCCGCTGGAGCAGCCGCAGGTTTCGCCGCTGCCGGTGCTGGAGCCGCTTCCTGTTTCGCCGCAGGTGCCGCAGCAGCAGGCGCAGCGCCTTCGACTTCAAACACCATGATCAGTGAACCGGTGCTGACTTTGTCGCCCGTGGACACTTTCAGTTCTTTTACAGTACCGGCGAATGGCGCAGGCACTTCCATCGATGCTTTGTCGCCTTCAACCACGATCAGTGACTGTTCAGCGGTGACTTTGTCGCCCACTTTTACCAGCACTTCAGTGACTTCAACTTCATCGCCGCCGATGTCAGGCACGTTCACGTCTTTCGCGCCACCCGCAGCTGCAGGGGCTGCAGCTGGAGCCGCTTCCTGCTTCGCTGCTGGTGCGGCAGCCGGAGCGGCACCTTCCGCTTCGAAGATCATGATCAGCGAACCGGTATTCACTTTATCGCCAGTGGCGATTTTGATCTCTTTCACCACGCCCGCGAACGGTGCAGGGACTTCCATTGAAGCCTTGTCGCCTTCAACGGTGATCAGTGATTGTTCCGCTTCAACTTTGTCGCCAACTTTCACCAGGATCTCAGTGACTTCAACTTCATCACCGCCGATGTCAGGCACGTTGACTTCTTTGCTGACCGCAGCCGCCGCTGGGGCTGGCGCCGCTTCGGCTTTTTTCTCTTCTGCTGCCGGTGCAGCCGCCGCGCCTTCTGCGTCGAAGATCATGATCAGTGAACCGGTATTCACTTTGTCACCGGTGGCGATCTTGATCTCTTTCACTACGCCAGCCTTCGGCGAAGGCACTTCCATTGAGGCTTTATCGCCTTCCACGGTGATGAGCGACTGTTCAGCTTCAACTTTGTCGCCTACCTTCACCAGGATTTCGGTGACTTCAACTTCGTCTGACCCGATATCTGGTACGTTAATTTCGATAGCCATTACTCTCTTACCTCTTAAGCCAGACGCGGGTTAACTTTATCGGCATCGATATTGAACTTAGTGATCGCATCCGCCACCACTTTCTTATCGATTTCGCCGCGTTTAGCCAGTTCACCCAGTGCAGCAACAACCACGTATGATGCATCCACTTCGAAGTGGTGACGCAGGTTTTCACGGCTGTCAGAACGACCGAAGCCATCCGTACCCAGTACGCGATAGTCGCTGGCTGGAACGTAGCTGCGAACCTGTTCAGCGAACAGCTTCATGTAGTCGGTTGAGGCCACTGCAGGCGCTTCGTTCATCACCTGAGCGATGTAAGGAACGCGCGGTGCTTCAGTCGGATGCAGCATGTTCCAGCGCTCACAATCCTGGCCATCACGTGCCAGTTCAGTGAACGAGGTGACGCTATACACATCAGAACCGATGCCGTAGTCGTTAGCCAGAATCTGTGCCGCTTCACGCACGTGACGCAGGATAGAACCTGAACCCAGCAGCTGCACTTTACCTTTGCTACCTGCTACCGTTTCCAGCTTGTAGATACCCTTACGGATACCCTCTTCCGCACCCTGCGGCATCGCAGGCATGTGGTAGTTTTCGTTCAGCGTGGTGATGTAGTAGTAGATGTTTTCCTGCGCTTCGCCATACATACGCACCAGGCCATCCTGCATGATGACAGCCACTTCGTACGCGTAAGACGGATCGTAAGAGATACAGTTCGGGATAGTCAGCGACTGAATGTGGCTGTGACCATCTTCATGCTGCAGACCTTCGCCGTTCAGCGTCGTACGACCAGAGGTACCGCCGACCAGGAAGCCGCGTGCCTGTTGGTCGCCCGCCAGCCACATCAGATCGCCGATACGCTGGAAGCCGAACATTGAGTAATAGATGTAGAACGGAATCATCGGCAGGTTGTTGGTGCTGTAAGAGGTCGCCGCCGCCAGCCAGGATGAACCTGCGCCCAGCTCGTTGATCCCTTCCTGCAGAATCTGGCCTTTCTCGTCTTCTTTATAGTAAGCAACCTGCTCACGGTCCTGCGGGGTGTATTGCTGGCCGTTCGGGCTGTAGATACCAATCTGACGGAACAGACCTTCCATACCGAAGGTACGTGCTTCATCCGCAAGGATTGGCACCAGACGATCTTTGATCGACTTGTTCTTCAGCATCACGTTCAACGCACGCACGAAGGCAATGGTGGTCGAGATCTCTTTGTTCTGCTCTTCCAGCAGCGGCTTGAACTCTTCCAGCGTCGGCATTTCCAGCTTCTCGCTGAATTCCGCCTGACGCGTTGGCAGATAGCCACCCAGCTTCTCGCGCTGACCGTGCAGATAGTTGTACTCGTCGGAACCTTTCTCGAAGGTGACGTAAGGCAGGGATTCGATCTTATCGTCAGCCACTGGCACATTGAAGCGATCGCGGATGTAGCGAACGCCATCCATGTTCATCTTCTTCACCTGGTGCGCGATGTTTTTACCTTCCGCGGTGTCACCCATACCATAACCTTTGATGGTATGTGCCAGGATCAGAGTCGGCTGACCTTTGGTGTCCTGCGCTTTTTTCAGTGCCGCGTAGATTTTCTTCGGATCGTGACCGCCACGGTTCAGGGCGAAGATCTCTTCGTCTGACCAGTCTTTTACCAGCGCAGCCGTTTCCGGATATTTACCGAAGAAGTGTTCACGCACGTATGCGCCATCACGGGATTTGAAGGTCTGGTAATCGCCATCAACGGTTTCGTTCATCAGCTGGATCAGCTTGCCGCTGGTGTCCTGCTTCAGCAGTTCATCCCAACGCGCGCCCCAGATCACTTTGATCACGTTCCAGCCTGCACCCGCGAAGATGCCTTCCAGCTCGTTGATGATCTTACCGTTACCGGTGACCGGACCATCCAGACGCTGCAGGTTACAGTTGATGATGAACACCAGGTTGTCCAGCTTCTCACGGGTGGCGATGGTGATCGCACCTTTAGATTCTGGCTCATCCATTTCACCGTCACCCAGGAAGGCATAAACGGTCTGGTTTGAGGTGTCTTTCAGGCCACGGTGTTCCAGATACTTCAGGAACTTCGCCTGATAGATCGCATTCAACGGACCCAGACCCATTGATACGGTCGGGAACTGCCAGAAATCTGGCATCAGTTTCGGGTGCGGGTAAGAAGACAGACCTTTACCGTGAACTTCCTGACGGAAGTTGTTCATCTGCTCTTCAGTCAGACGGCCTTCAAGGAAAGCACGTGAGTAGATGCCCGGAGAAATGTGACCCTGGAAGTAAACCAGATCGCCGCCGTCTTTATCACTGCGCGCACGGAAGAAGTGGTTAAAACACACTTCATAAATGGTGGCAGAAGACTGGAAAGATGAGAGGTGACCGCCCAGCTCCAGATCTTTCTTCGACGCACGCAGCACCGACATGATGGCGTTCCAGCGAATTGCGGAACGGATACGACGTTCAAGAGAGGTGTTGCCCGGATAGTCCGGTTCATCTTCAACAGCAATAGAGTTAATGTAGTTGCTGATTGCAGAAGCACCGCCAGCGACTTTAACGCCACCTTTGCGTGCTGTGTTCAATACCTGATCAAGCAGATACTGCGCACGCTCAACACCTTCTTCACGGATGACCGATTCGATCGCCTGTAGCCAGTCACGAGTTTCGATCGGATCCACGTCATTCTGTAAACGTTCTGACATGGGGTGTGTTCCTTATCTGTGTCTAATACGTTGAATTATCAGGAGCCTGTCTGCTTGTGCTTTGCTTCTTATTCACAGCACAAGAAGACAGGTCCGTCGTTTGTTTTCCGCACGTTCGTTGCCGTGCGTTATTCCTTACGTTGCTGTAAACGACGCAGGGAGCGTTCACGACGACTCTGCTCCCGACTTCTGTCCAGCAAGATTTCCTCAATGAACGCCAGGTGACGATGAGATGCCTCGCGCGCTTGTTCTGGCTCACGAGCCACAATCGCCTCAAAAATACTGGCGCGGTGACCACTCACTTTCGCCAGCATTTCCCGGCGAGCGTAGAGCAATTCAAAATTCTGGCGAACGTTTTGTTCCAGCATAGGGCCCATAGAGCGCAGCAAATGCAACAGCACCACATTATGAGCGGCTTCTGTGACAGCGATCTGATACTTCATCACTGCATCGGCCTCGGCATCCAGATCGCCACTGTCCTGTGCCTGCTGAATATGAACATGGCAGTCACGGATACGCTGCAAATCTTCATCTGTGCCACGCAGCGCGGCGTAATACGCAGCCACACCTTCCAGTGCGTGACGGGTTTCCAACAGGTCAAACTGAGATTCTGGATGCTCAGCAAGCAGACTGACCAGCGGGTCACTCATGCTCTGCCAGAGATTCGTTTGCACGAAGGTACCACCGCCCTGACGGCGCAGCAGCAGGCCTTTGGCTTCAAGGCTCTGGATCGCTTCGCGCAGGGATGGACGTGAGACATCGAACTGTTTCGCCAGTTCGCGTTCGGGGAGCAGCTTTTCACCCGGCTGAAGTGTCCCCTCCATAATGAGGGACTCCAGCTGTTGCTCAATCGCATCGGAGAGCTTGGGTTGGCGAATTTTACTGTAAGCCATCTTCCCTTCTTATCAGCCAAACGTCCGGAGTAAATTGGTAATACCAATTGAAAAATAGTGCCCGTAAAGTAACAAAGTATTCACCTTGTGTCTATATGGCCCCCATCACACTTCAAGGGTATATCGCTGTTGCCGCACGCTAACTCACCGTGTTAAAGGCATAAATTTGCCGGCAAAGTGAATTGTTAACAGATTTCACTTTTACTAAACCTTACACAGGGTTAGCCGTTGCAGCGTCGCTAAACCATAAGGCAAAGCTATTCGTGTTTATTGTTTATTCATGTCAGAAATATCTTGGGTGCTCCACAGAGGATACTGCTGCTTTTTCAGCCATCTCTCAGCACAAAAAGCAAAAGCAGGTGCAAAGCGGCGCGCTTATCACTATTCTGGACGCCATGGTAGCCGGGACATGCACACAGCACGCCAGATACCGTAAAGAAAAGAATACATTAGGTAAAAACAGCCTTACAGTGCGCGCACTGCAGGTGCACAATAACAACATCACGAGGTTTGTATGGAACAACAGCATGGCGAGTCGCTGCATCGCGGCCTGAAAAATCGCCATATTCAGCTTATTGCGCTGGGCGGTGCCGTGGGTACCGGTCTGTTTCTGGGCAGCGCATCAGTGATTAAATCGGCCGGCCCGGCCGTGATTCTGGGTTATGCCATTGCCGGTTTTATTGCCTTTCTGATTATGCGTCAGCTGGGCGAAATGGTCGTAGAAGAGCCGGTTGCCGGTAGCTTCAGCCACTTCGCTTATAAGTACTGGGGCAACTTCGCCGGTTTCGCCTCTGGCTGGAACTACTGGGTGCTGTATGTGCTGGTTGCCATGGCCGAATTAAGCGCCGTCGGTAAATACATTCAGTTCTGGTATCCCGAATTTCCCACCTGGGCCAGTGCCGCCATCTTCTTCGTGGTGATTAACGCCATTAACCTGACCAACGTTAAAGTGTTTGGTGAGATGGAGTTCTGGTTCGCCATTATTAAAGTTGTGGCAGTTGTCGGCATGATCCTGTTCGGTGCCTGGTTACTGTTTGGCGGTCACGCCGGTCCACAAGCCACCGTTCGCAACCTGTGGGAACAGGGCGGCTTTATGCCAAATGGCTGGTCTGGACTGGTGATGATGATGGCCATCATCATGTTCTCCTTCGGTGGTCTTGAACTGGTCGGTATCACGGCGGCAGAAGCGGATAATCCTCAGGAGAGCATTCCTAAAGCCACCAACCAAGTGCTGTGGCGTATTCTGATCTTCTACATCGGTTCACTGGCTGTTTTGCTTTCACTGCTGCCATGGACGCGTGTAACGGCAGACACCAGCCCGTTCGTGCTGATCTTCCATGAACTGGGTGATGCGCTGGTCGCCAACGCGCTGAACGTGGTGATTCTGACGGCTGCGCTGTCGGTCTATAACAGCTGCGTATACTGCAACAGCCGAATGTTGTTCGGCTTAGCACAGCAGGGTAACGCCCCGAAAGCGCTGTTAAACGTTGACCGTCGCGGCGTACCGGTAGCCACTATTATGGTCTCCGCGGTGGCAACCGCTTTGTGTGTACTGATCAACTACCTGATGCCAGGTGAAGCCTTTGGCCTGTTGATGTCGCTGGTGGTGTCTGCGCTGGTGATCAACTGGGCAATGATCAGCCTCGCTCATATGAAATTCCGTAAGAAGAAAGACCAACAAGGTGTGACCACGCGCTTTAAAGCGGTGCTCTATCCGCTGGGGAACTGGATCTGCTTGCTGTTTTTGGCGGCAGTACTGGTCATCATGGTCATGACCCCAGGTATGGCGATCTCTGTCTGGCTGATTCCGGTCTGGCTGGTGATCCTGGCTGTGGGTTACGCCATCAAGAATAAAGTACAAAAAGCCTAATGTTTGTCTCTGCCCGGTGTCCCGTCACCGGGCAGTTCTTCTGATCTGCCTCACACTTTTCTCCGCCCACCTGTTTTGTCCATCTACGTAACCAAATCCTCCCCACCATGTTACTGATTTAACGCTAATAATTTCGTCTCACCTTGCAGATGGAGACGAACAATGAAAGGAGCCGCCCTCTCGTTCAGGGAGAAACTGGGATATGGCATGGGCGATGCCGGATGCAACATGATCGGCGGTGCCATCATGCTGTTCCTTAACTATTTCTACACCGACGTGTTTGGCCTCGCCCCGGCGCTGGTCGGCACCCTTCTGCTTTCTGTGCGCGTGCTGGATGCGGTGACCGACCCCATCATGGGTGCGATAGCGGACCGCACACAAAGCCGCTGGGGCCGTTTCCGCCCGTGGCTGTTATGGGTGTCAGTACCCTATGTCCTGTTCAGCGTACTGATGTTCACCACACCGGACTGGAGCTACGAAAACAAAGTCATCTGGGCATTTGTCACCTACTTCCTGATGTCGCTCACCTACACGGCAATCAACATCCCTTACTGCTCTCTGGGCGGGGTGATCACTAACGATCCGCGTGAACGCGTCTCTTGTCAGTCCTATCGGTTTGTCATGGTGGGTGTAGCCACACTGATCCTGTCACTCTCCATTTTGCCCATGGCCGAGTGGTTCGGAGGGGACAACAAAGCGCGCGGCTATCAAATGGCGATGAGTGTACTGGCGCTGATTGGCCTGGCCATGTTTCTGTTCTGTTTTGCCACCGTGCGCGAACGTATTCGTCCGGCAGTGCCGAATAATGATGACCTGAAAAAAGATCTGCGCGACGTGTGGAAGAACGACCAATGGGTACGTATTTTGCTGCTGACCTTCTGTAACGTATGCCCCGGTTTTATCCGCATGGCGGCCACCATGTACTACGTCATTTGGGTGATGGGGCAATCCACGCACTTCGCTACGCTGTTTATCAGCCTGGGCGTGGTGGGCATGATGTTAGGCAGTACGCTGGCTAAAGTCCTTACCGATCGCTGGTGCAAACTGAAAGTGTTTTTTTGGATCAATATCGCGCTGGCGCTGTTTTCCTGTGGCTTCTATTGGATTGATCCACAGGCAACCGTTGCGGTGGTCATCGCCTATTTCCTGCTGAATATCCTGCATCAGATCCCGTCGCCTCTGCACTGGTCATTGATGGCGGACGTTGATGATTATGGCGAATGGAAAACCGGTAAACGCATCACGGGCATGAGTTTCTCTGGCAACCTCTTTTTCCTGAAAGTGGGGCTGGCGGTGGCAGGTGCGATGGTCGGTTTCTTGCTCTCCATTTATGGCTATGACGCTGGGGCGAAGCAGCAATCACCGACCGCCATTAACGGCATTGTGCTGCTGTTCACTGTGATTCCCGGTGTCGGCTATCTCATCACCGCAGGAGTTGTGCGCTTGCTGAAAGTTGATCGTCAACTGATGCGCACAATTCAGGATGACCTTGCACTTCGGCGTGCAAGCCATCGTGAACCCTCTCAAGCCACACCGTCTGCCACCTCACTTCCAGGAGAGATCAAATGAACTGGCCAAATCCCTTTATTACCCAACGCGCCGATCCCTTTATTCTGCGTCATGGTCAAGGCTACTATTTTGTCGCCTCGGTGCCGCAGTATGACCGCCTGGAAATTCGCTATGCAGAGACGTTAGCGGACCTGATTGAGGCAGAAGCGGTAACGGTATGGCACAAACCCGATACCGGGCCTTTTAGTGCACTGATCTGGGCGCCTGAGCTCCATCATATTAATGGGCAGTGGGTGATCTATTTTGCCGCAGCTCCCACGCGCGACATTAAAGACGGGTTGTTTCAACATCGTATGTACGCGCTGGTGTGTGATGACAGCGATCCGCTCTCGGGTCGCTGGCAGCCCGCGCGTCGCGTGTTTACCCCCCTCGACTCCTTCTCCCTTGATGCCACACATTTCGTGCATCAAGGCAAAAACTGGTATCTGTGGGCGCAAAAAGATCCCGCGATCCCCGGTAATTCCAACCTCTATCTGGCGGAATTACTCAACCCCTGGACCTTAAAAAGCGCCCCCGTGATGCTAAGCCGGCCAGAGTATCAGTGGGAGTGCGCAGGATTTAGCGTCAATGAAGGCCCAGCAGCTATCCGCCATGGCGATCGCTTGTTTGTGACCTACTCTGCCAGCGCGACCGATGAAAATTACTGCCTTGGCATGTTGAGTATTGATGCGCTGGCCGACCCGTTCGACAACAGCGCATGGCAGAAATCAGCGCGTCCAGTCTTCACCACCAGCTGGGAAAATCAACAATATGGACCGGGGCATAATAGCTTTACAGTTGATGAGCAAGGAAAAGATGTTTTGGTGTATCACGCACGGAACTACACCGAAATCGAGGGCGATCCGTTATGGGATCCGAACCGCCATACGCGTTTGAAGTACCTGGAATGGCGCGAAGACGGCACACCGGATTTTGGCGTGCCGCCAGCCGATCACACCAGCGTGCCGTAAATCGTCAACAGTGCCACGACCACAACCAGTACCAGAGAAATACGCTTTGCCAACGCCACGGCGACACGTGGCGTTTCAACTTTGTCCATGTGCGGATCGCGTGCCAGTGAGAACTGCGCCAGGCTGGTCAGCACTTGATATTGCGAACGATGGCGATCGCTCAACGAAGCGAACCACGCAGGCAATGCCCGCTCACCATGACCGAGTAACGCATAAGCCACGCCTGCCAGGCGTACCGGGATCCAGTCCAGCACATGCAGGACGCGATCGACGCCTGACTGCGCGCGCTCAAGTGGCGAGTGATGTTTCGCCAGCCAGGTCTGCCAGGCGCGCAGAAAAGCATATCCCACCAGCAGAACCGGGCCGTATGGCCCACCGACCACAAACCAAAACAGCGGAGCAAGGTAGAAACGGAAGTTAATCCAGATCAACGCATTCTGCAGTTCACGCAAGAATTCACGCTCACTGCACTCAACAGGCACACCATGAATCAGCGTCAGTTCGGCAGCCATGGCCTGATGCGCCGCTTCATCGTCATGGCTCGCCGCTTTCAGGTAGCTGTGATAATGCAAACGCACCGAGCCCGCGCCGATGCACAGCAGCCCCACCACAATCCAGAAAGCCAGTTGCGCCACGCCAAACAGAATGCCTTTGAGGCTCCAGACCAACAGCCAGACAATCAGCATGGCGACGAGGGTCATCAATAACGTGCGCAACAGCGAGAAGCGCTGGCGTCCACGGAACAGCGGTTCCAACCGATGATCCAGTTGCCAGTGCTCACCCAATTTAAAAAGGCGCTCCCAACCTAAAACTAATAACAAGCTAAACAACGTCATACCTGCTCCTGCGGTTTCAAGGATTCTCCTGCCTGATAGCATCTTTATAGCGCATCCAGTCAAAAGCGGGACCGGGATCGGTTTTACGCTGCGGTGCGATATCACTGTGACCGGTAATACGATCCATCGTCAGCGGATAATGCTGAAGCAGCAAGACACTAACCTGCTGCAAAGTCTCATATTGTGCATCGGTATAGGGCAGCGTATCAGTCCCTTCAAGCTCTATACCCATCGAAAAATCATTACAGTTTTCTCGACCTTCAAACTGCGAAACGCCAGCATGCCAGGCGCGCTGGTCAAAAGAAACGTACTGCACCAGTTCACCATCACGGCGAATCAGGCAGTGTGCCGCCACGCGTAAATGGGCGATATCGGCAAAATAGGGGTGAGCATCCGGGGGTAAGGTCCCGGTAAACAATTGATCAATCCACGGACCGCCAAATTCGCCTGGCGGCAAACTGATATTATGGATGATTAACAGCGACGGAATTTCGCATTCCGGACGCTGATTGAAGTGCGGTGAGGGCACTTTGCGCGCGCTGGTGATCCAGCCATCTTCCAGTTTCATGCCTTCAATCCTTAGCCAAACTTTGCCGAGAATACCATGATTCCCCCTGCGCGCTTGCGACTTAATGCGCAGGCGACCTCGTGTTAAGGATACTAAACATTTCATTCAGCGGTGTCTGGCAATCGTCAATAAATCAGGCTAAGGTGGGCGCACAAAATTCCGACTAGTGGAGTGGCATCACCATGGCATCGCGTCGTTACGACCCCGATCATCGTCGTCAGGAACTGATTAAACGCATTGAACAAGATATCCCAGAAGCCGTGTCCCGCGCGCTTCAGGAGGACTTAGGTGGCGAAGTCGATGCCGATCGCGACATAACCGCCTTGCTCTTGCCTGAAGACAAGCAGGCTGAAGCGCAGATCATAACGCGCGAAGCCGGTGTTTTCTGTGGTAAACGTTGGGTCGAGGAAGTCTTTATCCAACTGGGCAATAAAGTCACTTTCATCTGGCATGTCGAAGACGGCCAGAGTGTGGTCGCTGACCAACTGCTGTTTGAATTGCAAGGCCCGGCGCGTCTGCTGTTAACCGCAGAGCGTACCGCACTGAATTTCATGCAAACCCTGTCCGGCGTGGCGACAGAGGTCAGTCGTTATGTTGCGCTACTGGACGGCAGCGAAACCCAGTTGCTGGATACGCGCAAAACCTTGCCAGGCCTGCGCACTGCATTGAAATATGCCGTGCTCTGCGGTGGTGGCAACAATCACCGCCTCGGCCTTTCTGATGCATTCTTGATCAAAGAAAACCACATTATTGCCAGCGGTTCTGTACGCAAAGCGGTTGAGAAAGCGCTGTGGCTGGAGCCCGATGTGCCGGTGGAGGTGGAAGTAGAGAGTCTGCAGGAATTACAGGATGCGCTTGATGCCGGAGCCGATATTATCATGCTCGATAACTTCAGCTTTGAGATGATGCATGATGCCGTGGCACTTACCGCGAAACGGGCTTTGCTTGAGGTTTCTGGCAATGTCACTGAAACCACCCTGCCGCAGATTGCCAAAACAGGCGTTGATTTCGTCTCTGTGGGCGCGCTGACCAAACATGTTCGCGCCCTTGACCTCTCCATGCGCTTCCGCGAACACGGATAACCTCGCGGCCGCCGCCGTACTTTAGTGCGGCGGTTTGTGCACTCTCCCCGATTAATAGCGAAACCTTGTGCAACAACCTCGATTTAACGCGTAACGTTTTCCACTTCGTCACAGTCCTGCTTTCGCTGCCCACTGACGTTGCCTACCTTAGCCGCTCCACAACAAGGAGCCTGACGATGGAAAGACAACGGGGTTTTACCCTAATCGAATTAATGATTGTGATTGGCATTGTGGCCATTCTTAGCGCAATCGGCCTGCCCAGCTATCAAAACTACCTGCAACGTGCGGCGCTCACCGACATGCTGCAAACCATGGTGCCCTATAAAACCGCGGTGGAACTCTGCGCCATTGAGCGTGGCGATCCGGCACAGTGCCAGGCGGGGACAGGAGGTATTCCTGCGGCCAAAGGCTCGCGTTATGTCGCAACATTGAGCGTGGCTAATGGAGTGATTTCCTTAGCCGGTCAGGAGAGTCTCAGCGGGTTGCAGGTGGAGATGACGCCGACCTGGAATGCCACAGAAGGCACAATTGACTGGCAACGCAGTTGCACCAGCACCAACGCCAGCTTGCGCGATAGCTGCCTGGAACAGTTTCGTTTTGCCGATAAGGACAGCTAACAATGGAGCATTCTAATCCGGCATTGCAGAGCTTGTGCGCGCGCTATCAAGCCGTGATGCTGCAACACGACGCGACATTACTGCGCGTCGCCGTTGCAGAGACCCCCGACCCGCTCCTGCTTGAGGCGCTGCAATTCGCCAGCCAGTGCAAGGTTGAAGTCGAGTGTTGGCCCGCCGCGCGATTGGAGCAGTTACTGCATAACCCCGACGCCGCTGCTGTCACACGTGAACCTGCTACGTCAGAGTCTGCGATCAACGCCGTGGAAAACATTCTGCGTCAGGCGAGCCATCGGCGCGCTTCGGATGTGCATTTTGAACCACAACGCCATGGCTTACGCATCCGTCTGCGCATTGATGGCGTGCTGCATAAATTGTCACAACTGCCTGATGCACAACCTGCTGCAGTGCTGGCTCGGCTCAAAATTCTGGGTGGTCTGGATATTGCCGAACGCCGTCTGCCACAGGATGGTCAATTTACGTTGCCGATCGATGAGCAGATGATGGCCTTTCGCCTCTCCACGCTCCCTACCAGCCACGGCGAAAAAGCGGTGGTCAGGCTGCTGCAGAGTGAAAACAGCGCCATCACGCTGGATAAGCTCGGTATGCCGCTCGCGCAATTGCGTCTGTTGAAAAATGCCCTGGCTAAACCTCAAGGGCTGATTCTGGTCACCGGACCGACAGGCAGTGGAAAAACCTTCACGCTTTACAGTGGATTGAGCGCGCTGAACGTGCCGGATAAGAATGTATGCAGTGTTGAGGATCCGGTCGAGATCCCACTCGATGGCATCAATCAGACTCAGATCCATCCACGCAGCGGCCTCGATTTTAACCGCGTGCTGCGCGCACTATTACGGCAGGATCCTGATGTCATCATGGTGGGAGAGATCCGCGATGCCGAAACCGCCAGCATTGCCGTGAAAGCGGCACAGACTGGGCATTTAGTCCTCTCGACCCTACACACAAACTCTACCGCAGAAACCCTCACACGCCTGCGGCAGATGGATATTCCCGGCTATCTGCTCGGCCCGGCATTGCAGTTGGTCGTGGCGCAGCGTCTAGTCAGGCGCCTGTGTACACATTGCCGCCAGCCAGCACAGGCGATTGCCCACTTACCCCATGAAATGTGGCCGGGCACATTGCAAACCTGGCGCGCACCGGGATGTGACCACTGTTTTTCCGGCTATTACGGTCGTGTTGCGCTGTTCGAAATTCTCCCGATGAGTAATAAGTTGCAAAACGCGATATCCGCCGATATGCCGCTGGAGCACGTTATCGCGCTAGCCAATGAGCTGGGGATGAAAACCTTGCTCACCGCTGGGTTGGATGCGGTAAGTCGGGGAGAAACGTCTTTCGAGGAGATGCAGCGCGTCGTGGGATTGGGTGATGGCTAATCTCTATTCTTACCGCTGGCAGGCGCTCGACACTATGGGGTTGTTACTGGACGGCACCTCGCTAGTGGCAAACCAGGATTCGCTGCTTAATCAGCTCTCGGACCGCGGAATGCTGCCGGTCAACTGGCATCGCGGCCGATGCTGGCGTGCTCGGGACTGGAAATGGCAACAGAAAATCGACCTGGTTCGCCAGTTGGCCACTTTGCTGAAGGCAGGCTTGCCGCTGGCGGAAAGCCTGACCTTGCTGGCAGAGGGCCATCCGCATGCGGGATGGCGCGTGTTGCTGGGTGAATTACACCGCCGGGTTATAGCGGGAGACACTTTCTCGCAGGCACTGCGTGCCTGGCCGCAGATATTTCCGCCGCTCTTTCCAGCATTAATGGAGGTGGGGGAACTGACAGGCCAACTCGATGAGTGCTGCAGACAGTTGGCGCTCCAGCAAAGTAAGCAACAGCATCTGCGCCAGAAAGTGATTAAAGCGCTGCGTTATCCGTTGTTTATTCTGCTGGTTGCGATGGCGGTCAGTGCCGGTATGCTGCTGTTTGTCCTGCCAGAATTCGTCTCCGTGTATGCCAGCTTTAATGCCCCACTTCCCGCTTTCACTGCGGCAGTCATCGCGCTGTCGGAAGGGTTACAGCAGGCTGCCGTTCCCCTTTCGCTGCTCATCGCCGCGCTGATATTGATCGGCAAGTGGCTTTATCGTCGCTCAGTGCCATGGCAACGGCGTGTGCAGCGTGGGTTATTGCGCCTGCCGCTGTTATCTCCACTGTGGCGCGGAGGGCAACTGAGTCAGATCTACGCCATTATGCACCTGACACAGCAGGCCGGTTTAACCCTGCTGCATAGCCTGCAGGCGGTAGAAGTCACCTTGTCTTCATGTCTGTGGCGTGAGGATATTGTCGCACTGCAACAGCATATCGCCGCTGGCGCACCGCTGCATCAGGCACTGCAACAACATGCACTCTTCACCCCGCTGTGTGCTCAACTTATTCGCGTCGGAGAGGAAGCGGGAGCGCTGGATGTGATGCTGGCGCGTCTGGCTGAATGGCATGAAGCTCAAACGCTGTCTCGTGCGGATACCCTTGCGGCATCGCTGGAGCCACTGATGATGGTGGTGATAGGCGGCATCGTTGGAACGTTGGTGATTGCAATGTACTTGCCGGTATTTGGCCTGGGAGAGGCTATCCGTTAGCAGGTGCGCACCGCGCACCTGTTTCCGGCACTAGCGTGTGAACACCCGGTTTTCCTGTTCTGCTACACGGATGAAGGTGGTGCGTTTTGTCAGCTCTTTCAGCCGTTCTGCCCCAACGTAGGTGCAGGCAGAGCGTAATCCGCCGAGGATATCTTTCACCGTCTCTTCAACCGGGCCACGCAGCGGCAGCCGCACGGTTTTACCTTCTGCTGCGCGATATTGGGCAACGCCGCCCACGTGGCGTTTCATCGCCGACTCCGAACTCATGCCATAGAACAGCATAAATTGCTCGCCATTCTCTTCAACGATGGAACCTTCGCACTCATCATGCGCCGCCAACATTCCGCCGAGCATGACGAAATCGGCTCCGCCGCCAAAGGCTTTCGCAATATCACCAGGCACAGAACAGCCACCATCACTGACAATCTGTCCACCGAGTCCATGTGCGGCATCAGCGCACTCAATTACCGCGGATAACTGTGGATAGCCGACGCCGGTTTTGACGCGGGTGGTGCACACAGAACCAGGCCCAATGCCAACCTTGACGATATCCGCACCAGAGAGAATCAACTCTTCAACCATCTCACCGGTTACTACGTTCCCCGCACAGATAGTCTTACCGGGGAAACTTTCCCGCACTCGCTGCAGGAATTCAACAAAGTGCTCTGAATAACCGTTAGCGACATCGATGCAGATAAAATTGAGTTGCGGCGTCAATGCCAGGATCGCGCCCAGCTTGGTGAAGTCAGATTCTGAAGTGCCGGAAGAGACCATCACATGGCGCAGTACCGTTGGTGAGACACGCTGAATGAATGCCTGCCAGGCGTCAACGCTGTAGTGCTTATGCACCGCCGTCAACACGTTGAAACTCGCCAAGGCCTCGGCCATGGTAAAGGTACCAACGGTGTCCATATTGGCGGCAATTATCGGCACGCCCGTCCAGTTCAGGCCAGAGTGTTTGAAGGTGTAGGTGCGTTCAAGTTCAACCTCAGAACGGCTTTTTAAGGTAGAGCGCTTGGGCCGGATTAAAACATCTTTAAAGCCCAGCTTTAAATCTTCTTCAATACGCATAGCAGGATGTCCTGGTTAGTGACGACGAACCGCAGTTCGGGTAGCGCTCACGGCTCCAGTCTCGTTATCATACGCGCCATTACTGACGTGACAAGACTGCGAATTTCACTTTATTTAGGCTACAATCCCTTAAATTTAGCTGAGAAAATTGATTGTGATCATGCTCTCATCTTGCTGCGACCTGTGGTCGCCGATGAGACACATTCCGAGAGAACGCGATGCCTTTTACCGTTGCGCTCACCGGAGGTATTGGCAGCGGTAAAAGCACCATTGCCAACGCTTTCGCGGCGCTGAGCGTTGATATCATTGACGCCGATGTGATTGCCAGAGAAGTGGTTGAGCCCGGCACCCCGGCCTTATCGGCGATAGTTAAGCGCCATGGTGAGTCGATCCTGACGGCAGAAGGAACGCTGTATCGCGCTCGGTTGCGAGAAATTATTTTCCAGCAGCCAAAGGAGAAAAACTGGCTTAATCAGTTACTTCATCCGCTCATCAATGCGCGAACACATCAGTTAAAATTACTCGCGACTTCACCCTATGTATTGTGGGTAGTGCCACTGCTGGTGGAGAACGGCTTACAACATCAGGCCGATCGCATTCTGGTCGTCGACGTGGATGAGGCAACGCAACTTCAGCGAACGCAGTCTCGGGATGGCATTACGCTCAGCCAGGCGAAAAATATTCTTGCCGCGCAGGCCAGTCGCGAACAGCGCTTAGCCTGTGCGGATGACATCATTGATAATAGCGGTACACCCGAGCAGGCGTTACCGCGCGTTGCTGAACTTCACCAGTGCTATTTACGCCTGGCAGCAACCCGACAGGATTAACATCATGAGCACAGTTGTTCTATTTGAGCACCCACTGAATGAGAAGATGCGCACCTGGTTGCGTGTCGAGTTTCTGCTGAACCAGTTACATGAAACGGTCCCTGTTAGCGGCTCGGTATCTGCCCTGGCAGTGTTTCGTATTATGGGTGATTTGCTGGATATCTTCGAACGCGGGGATATGCGCACCGAGTTACTCAAAGAACTGGAGCGCCAGCAGCAAAAGCTTCGTGCCTGGCTGGATGTGCCCGGTGTCGACGAACAAACCATTGTCAGTTTGCGCGATCGTTTAAAACGCCAATCCACTGAATTAATGGCTGCCCCACGCATGGGACAACAGTTACGTGAAGATCGCCTCATCGCGCTGGTGCGCCAACGCTTGAGCATACCCGGCGGTTGCTGCAGTTTTGATTTGCCCAGCCTGCATATCTGGCTCCATCAGGAACAGTCACTGCGGGATACTCAGGTGAACGGCTGGCTGGCGTCCCTGATGCCGCTGCGCAATAGCCTGACCCTGATCCTCGATCTGATTCGCCAGTCTGGTGCCTTTCGCCATCAAACCAGCCTCAACGGTTTTTATCAGGATAATGCTGAAGGCTCTGACTTACTGCGCCTGCAACTCACGCTGGAAGATGCGCTTTACCCGCAAGTCTCAGGCCATAAGAGCCGTTACGCTATTCGCTTCCTGCCACTTGATAGCGAACGAGGGGAAGTCCCCGCTCGACTGAATTTTGAATTAGCCTGTTGCTAGAGGATGTTATGCAAGAAGAGATGATTACCGTACCCTGCCCTAACTGCGGTAAAGACGTGATGTGGGATGAGTTGAGTCCGTGGCGCCCGTTTTGCAGCAAACGTTGCCAGCTGATTGATTTGGGCGAATGGGCAGCGGAGGAGAAACGCATCCCCAGTGACAGCGATCTGACCGACAGCGATGACTGGAGTGAAGAGCAGCATTGATGCGCAAGGGGCACCGCCCCTTGGCTTAAATCTCGCCAGCGACTAACTGAGCAATCAGTTGGTGGTTTGCGGGAGGAAATTCATCCGCGACCAGATCCCGCTGCTCGACCCAGCGTTGTGGCTGACCTTCTCGACCATACGGCTCACCGTTCCATCCTTCCACCAGAAAGAAATGCAGCGTGACGCGCAGGTCATCATAGCTGTGATCGGCTAAACCGATGGCTTTGGCTGCCGTCACATCAATGCCTGTTTCTTCCATCAATTCACGCTTTAGAGCTTGTTCCGCGGTTTCATCCTGTTCAATTTTGCCGCCAGGAAACTCCCATTTATTGGCCATATATGAGCTTGCTGCGCGCTGAGCAAGAAAGATCTGGTGACTGGCATTGCGAATGATGCCCACCGCGACCTGCAGGTGTTTCATAAGCTGAATTCCGCTTTTAATAAGTGAACGCTGATTTTAAAGCAGTCGCCCAGTAATGTTAACCCGATGCCGACACTCAAATAAAAAAGGAGCCCGCAGGCTCCTTGTTCATCAGGCCAGACGGCCGTGACACTGTTTGTATTTCTTACCGGAACCGCATGGGCACAGATCGTTACGCCCGACTTTGCGCTCTCCGCCCTGTGCAGCCAGTGCAGCGGCAGCCGCCGTTTCATCATCAACATGACTCAACTGTTGCTGCTGTGCCAGACGTTCCGCTTCTTCACGACGCTGCTGCTCCATCGCTTCAACTTCTTCTGGCATGCGTACCTGTACCTTGCTCAGGGTGCTGATCACTTCATATTTCAGTGATTCCAGCATCGAAGCGAACATAGAGAAGGATTCACGCTTATATTCCTGCTTCGGATCTTTCTGCGCATAACCACGCAGATGGATACCCTGGCGCAGATAATCCATCGCCGCTAAGTGCTCTTTCCACAATGAGTCCAGCGTCTGAAGCATTACGCCTTTCTCGAAGTTACGCATCATCTCAGCGCCCACCACTTCTTCCTTGGCGGCATAGCTTTCGTGTGCATGAGTCATGATACGCTCACGCAGCGTCTCTTCATGCAGATCTGGCTCTTTGTCCAGCCACTCTGCAATCGGCAGATCGAGGTCGAAATCGTTACGCAGACGCTCTTCCAGCGCCGGAACATCCCACATTTCTTCCAGAGACTGTGGAGGAATGTAGGTATCGATGGTCGCTTTGAACACATCTTCACGGATGCTGTTGATGGTTTCGGACACATCGGACACATCCAGCAGCTCATTACGCTGACTGTAAATGGCGCGACGCTGATCGTTAGCCACGTCATCGTATTCCAGCAGCTGCTTACGAATATCGAAGTTGCGGCTTTCAACTTTACGCTGTGCGTTAGCAATCGCTTTGGTTACCCATGGGTGCTCGATCGCTTCGCCCGGCTTCATACCCAGTTTGCGCATCATATTAGAGACACGATCCGAGGCGAAAATACGCATCAGCGCATCTTCCATCGACAGGTAGAAGCGAGAGGAACCGGCATCACCCTGACGACCGGCACGGCCGCGCAGCTGGTTATCGATACGGCGAGATTCGTGACGCTCAGTACCGATAATGTGTAAACCGCCCGATGCCAGTACTGCATCGTGACGCAGTTTCCACGCCTCTTTAATTGCCTGGATTTGTTCTTCAGTTGGTGCTTCCAGCGCGGCAACTTCTGCCTGCCAGCTACCACCGAGTACGATGTCGGTACCACGACCAGCCATGTTAGTCGCGATAGTCACGGCTGCAGGCTGTCCCGCCTGAGCAACAATATCCGCTTCGCTGGCGTGGAACTTAGCGTTCAGTACGCTGTGCTTAATGCCCGCACGCGTCAATTCCTGGGAGACCACTTCTGATTTTTCAATTGAAATGGTACCGACCAGCACCGGCTGACCTTTTGCTGTGCAGTTACGGATGTCTTCAATGATGGCATCAATCTTCTCTTTCTCGGTCATGTAGACCAGATCGGCCATGTCTTTACGCACCATCGGACGGTTGGTTGGCACCACGATGGTATCGAGCTTGTAGATAGAGCTGAATTCAAACGCTTCGGTATCTGCAGTACCCGTCATACCGGCCAGTTTTTCGTAGATACGGAAATAGTTCTGGAAGGTAATGGATGCCAGCGTCTGGTTTTCGTTCTGGATCTCGACGCTTTCTTTGGCTTCAACAGCCTGATGCAGGCCGTCTGACCAGCGGCGACCCTGCATGGTACGCCCGGTGTGTTCATCAACGATGATGACCTCACCGTCTTTAACGATGTAGTCAACGTCGCGGGTAAACAGCGCGTGGGCACGCAGCGCAGCGGTAACGTGGTGCATCAACATAATATTGGTTGGGGAGTAAAGTGACTCACCCTCTTCCATGATGCCCTGGCTGACCAGCAGCTCTTCGACCTTAACCAGGCCGCGCTCGCTCATGTGAGCCTGACGTGCTTTTTCATCCACCCAGAAATCACCTTCACCCTGGAAGGTGTCAGAGTCTTCTTTCTCCTGACGCACCAGGTGCGGGATGATTTTGTTTACTTTGGTGTAAAGCTCAGAGCTGTCTTCCGCCGGTCCGGAAATGATCAGCGGTGTACGCGCTTCATCGATGAGAATGGAGTCAACTTCATCCACCAGCGCATAGTGCAGTTTGCGTTGAACGCGCTCTTCAGGGCTGAACGCCATGTTGTCACGCAGGTAGTCAAAACCGTATTCGTTATTGGTACCGTAAGTGATATCAGCGGCGTATGCGGCGCGCTTCGCCACAGCAGGCATATTCGGCAGGTTGATACCGATAGACAGGCCGAGGAACTCGAACAGTGCGCGGTTGTTTTCCGCATCACGCTGGGCCAGATAGTCGTTGACGGTAACAACGTGGACGCCTTTGCCGCTCAGCGCATTCAGATAGGCCGGTAGGGTTGCGGTCAGGGTTTTACCTTCACCGGTACGCATCTCCGCGATGCAACGCTCATTCAGCACCATACCGCCGATCAGCTGCACATCGAAGTGGCGCATGCCAAACACACGCTTACTGGCTTCACGCACGGTGGCAAAAGCTTCTGGAATCAGGCTTTCAAGGCTCTCGCCTTTTTTCAGACGCTCGCGGAACAGATCGGTTTTGGCTTTCAGCTCATCATCTGACAACTTAACGAAATCCGGTTCCATCTTGTTGATGACGTCAACAATTTTGCGCATACGGCGCAGAGTACGATCGTTACTGCTGCCAAAAACCTTGGTTAATAATTTGATTAACATGATAAATTTTTCTCAATTCAGCCGTAATTTACGGTCTGGAAAATCTAAAACAGGATGTGGAAAAAAGTTAGCAGTTAAGCGTTGAGTGGCCCAGCGCGGATGCCATGGATAGCAGCCTGCCAGTCAGCAGAAGTCGGGATTGAGAGGTCGTGATGACCTGGGGTTTTCTGCGCGTCAAGCGCCAGAGCGGGTTGTGCAGGCGATGTCAGCAGCGCCTGCAACGAATCAATTAACGCCAGCTTTTGCGCCGCCAGCGGCACAGCTTGCTCAGCCTCCGCTTCTGCGGGCGGTGTCATGCTAAATGAAAGGTGGCGAATGACGGTACGGATCGCATGCTGGTGCCAGTAATCGACGTTAAAGTTCAGTCGACGCGCACTTTCCTGCAGGCGAATCAAATGATCGAAGTGTACAGCGTTGCCGACAAACAGGCTGCTAATGGGCGAGTCAGTCGCCGTGGGCTCCGCACTTTGCGCACAGGCAGGCAAGCCCAAACTGGCCGCCACCATCCCTAACAAGAGATGAGGCCAGAAATAGCGTCTGCCTAATTGTCGCCAGCGTGAGAAAATCCCGATCACAACCTGTCCAGAGTTTAATTAAATAAGTAATGAAGCTGCCGTGGTCATCCACGACCCTACTCATACGAGCGCCAGATAATAGCACTTATGTGGGGCAACGACACCAGTGTTTAAAGGGCTTACGGGGGAATTCACGTTTTTTTGTACAGGCTTTCGCCAGTCTGAGTGAAGAATTGCGAGCGGTCTTGCAGGATTGATTATCAGGCAATAAAAAACGGCAGGCTCGGCTGACCGGAGAGGGTGTCAGCGAGACCTGCCGTTTTTACGTCTGGCTTACGCCAGCACTAAATTTGGTGCTTTGAATGCCAGCGGCAGTTCAGCTTCGTCTTCGAAGGTTGCCCATTCCCAGGCTTCCTGCTTAGCCAGAACCGCCTGCAGTAATTTATTGTTCAGCGCATGGCCCGATTTGAACGCAGAGAATGCGCCAATCACGTTATGACCACACATGAACAAATCACCGATAGCATCCAGCATTTTGTGACGAACGAATTCATCTTCAAAGCGCAGACCATCTTCGTTAAGTACGCGGAAATCATCGAGTCCAATCGCACAGTCTAAGCTACCGCCCAGGCACAGGCCTTTAGACTGCAGATATTCAATTTCACGCATAAAGCCAAAAGTGCGCGCGCGGCTGATTTGGCGAACAAACGCCTCAGCCGAGAAGTTCAGCTGGTAACGCTGCGAGCTTGAGTCAATCGCTGGGTGTTTGAAGTCGATAGTAAAATCGAGCGAGAAACCGTTGTACGGTTTGATCTCAGCCCACTTATCGCCATCTTCCACACGCACCGTTTGCTTAACGCGGACGAATTTCTTCGCGCTGTTCAGCTCTTCGATGCCTGCATCCATCAGCAAATAGACAAAAGGCGCGGCACTGCCATCCATAATTGGAATTTCTGGCGCATCGACTTCAACGATAATGTTATCAATGCCCAGGCCAGCCAATGCTGCATTCAGGTGTTCAACCGTCGAAATACGCACGCCTTCATCATTCACCAGGCAAGTACTCAGCATGGTGTCGCGCACGTATTTTGCATCAGCCGGGAAATCAACCGGTGGATTCAAGTCAGTGCGACGATAGATGACCCCGGTATTAGCCGACGCAGGGCGTAAGGTCAGCGTGACTTTCTTGCCGGTATGTAAACCGACACCTGTCGCCTGAACAATACGTTTTAATGTCCTTTGTTTGATCATCGCTTTATCTCGCAATATTACCCATCCGACCGCCAGTATAAATTACCGGCGGGCGAACACTTTAGCACAAAGAGCGGAGAATCCCAATTATCAGGATATTCTTAGTCAGCCTGCTTACGCAGGAAGGCTGGAATATCGAGGTAATCTGGCTCTTTGTTAGATGATGCAGGCTGGTCATTGACCACTTTTGCCGCAGGTTTTTGTTCCTGAGGCAGCGGTGCCATACCGTGCTGCTGGTAACGATGGTCCATCACTGGCTGAGTGGCCGGCTTGTTGGTGACAAGGGTAATTTCTGGACGCTTGTCCATACCAATACCGGTTGCAACAACAGTCACGCGCAGCTCATCGTTCATCTCTGGATCCAGAGAAGTACCGATCACCACGGTTGCATTGTCAGAGGCGAAGGCGCGGATAGTGTTACCCACAGTTTCGAACTCATCCAAACGCAGGTCGAAGCCCGCCGTGATGTTGACCAGCACGCCGCGCGCACCTGACAGGTCGATGTCTTCCAGCAGTGGGCTGGAAATCGCCATTTCGGCCGCTTCTTCAGCACGGTCTTCACCGCATGCCACGCCTGAACCCATCATCGCGTAGCCCATTTCTGACATCACGGTGCGCACGTCAGCGAAGTCAACGTTCATCAAGCCCGGGCGAGTAATCAGCTCAGCGATACCCTGCACCGCGCCTTTCAGCACGTCGTTAGCTGCGCCGAACGCATCCAACAGAGAGATACCGCGACCCAGCACTTTCAGCAGCTTATCGTTAGGAATGGTGATCAATGAATCAACATGCTTAGACAGCTCTGCGATACCCTGCTCAGCAAAAGCCATACGCTTTTTGCCTTCAAAGTTGAATGGCTTAGTCACCACCGCAACGGTCAGGATACCCAAATCTTTTGCTACTTCAGCCACCACTGGCGCTGCACCGGTACCGGTACCGCCGCCCATGCCAGCAGCAATAAACACCATGTCTGCCCCTTCCAGCGCAGAACGCAGTGCTTCGCGATCTTCTTCCGCTGAGGTACGACCGACTTCCGGATTGGCACCCGCACCGAGACCTTTGGTGATACCGGTCCCGATCTGAATCGTCTGGCCAACCGCTGTTTTACGCAACGCTTGTGCGTCGGTGTTTACAGCGAAGAATTCTACACCTTCGATACGCTCGCGTACCATGTGCTCTACGGCGTTGCCACCGCCACCGCCGACGCCGATGACTTTAATCACCGCGTCATTGGTTAATTCCATAGGTTCAAACATGATTTCTCTCCGTTATGTGCCTGTCGCCTGGAGACCATAAACATTGCCTGCATGGTCTCCTTTTTCAAAATTAAAACTCTTTCTTCAGCCAGCTATTGATACGTTTAAACCAATTGCCCACTGAAGCACGTTTTTCCGTTTCTGCATCACCGTTCATATGTGACTCTTTGCCGTAATGCAGCAGACCGACTGCAGTTGAGTAATACGGCTCCTGCGCGTAATCCGTCAGGCCAGTGATGTTAAGTGGCTGGCCAATACGCACCTGTGTGTGGAACACACGCTGTGCACAAGCGGCCAGGCCTTCAATCTGCGCCGCACCACCGGTCAGCACGATACCGGCCGCCAGATGATGTTTCACGCCCTGCTGGCGCAGTTGCTCCTGCAGTTGCAGAATCTCGTCATTCACCAGATTCAGCAGTTCGGTGTAACGCGGCTCAATCACTTCCGCCAGCGTTTGACGTTGAAGGCTGCGCGGTGGACGTCCACCCACACTTGGCACTTCGACGTTTTCGTCTTTGCCTACAATCGAGCCCAATGCACAACCATGACGGACTTTAATGGCTTCCGCATCAGTTGGCGGCGTACCGAAGGCATACGCGATATCACTGGTCACCACATTCCCTGCATAAGGGATCACTTTGGTGTGACGTAGTGCGCCGCCAGTATAGACTGCGATATCCATTGTACCGCCACCGATGTCAACAACACAGACTCCCAGCTCACGTTCATCTTCTGTCAGAACTGAAAAACTGGATGCCAGTCCGGCAAAAATCAGTTGGTCAACTTTCAGGCCGCATCGTTCAACGGCTTTAACAATATTTTTTGCCATGTCGTTGTGGCAGGTGATCAAGTGCACCTTTGCCTGCATACGCACGCCAGAAAGCCCCACCGGGTTCTTGATGCCTTCCTGATAATCAATGGCATATTCCTGAGGAATGACATGCAGGATACGATGTTCATCGCGCACGCGTACGGATTTCGCCGTATGTACCACGTTCTCTACATCATCCTGAGTGACTTCCTCTTCCGAAATCGGAACCATCCCGATTTCGTTCTGACAACTGATATGTTTGCCCGATAAAGCAAGGTAAACCGACGAAATCTGACAATCAGCCATCAGTTCAGCCTGGTCGATGGCGCGCTGAACGCATTTCACCACTGACTCAAGGTCGTTTACGCCACCTTTATCCATACCACGAGACGGGCAACTGCCCACCCCAATAATGTTGACCATACCATCAGGCAGAATTTCCCCAACCAGGGCGGCAACCTTGGCGGTGCCGATTTCAAGTCCTACTACCAGTTTTCTGTCCGTTGCCTTGATCATTGTGGTTTAGCCTGTGCCTGGTTTTGTTGCTGATTACTGTCCTGTTGCTCCAACGGAGCCGCTGCCCAGCCTACTGCGGCACCCGAGTCATAGCGCAAATCGACATACGCAATGCGCTTGTTTTGACTCTGGCCCTGCTGTTGCAGCTCCGGATAGAGCTCAATAAAACGGTTAAGACGCTTCATGGTGTCGCTGCGACCCAGCTCGATGCGCACATCGTCGCTGGTCACTAACTGCCACGAGCGCCGCGCCGTCATCGACGCGACCTTCAGGGTAAACTTGCTGGCCTGGAGCACATCACGCATGGTGTGATAACCGGCCAGCACCTCTGTTTCACTGCCTTCCGGGCCATACAACATCGGCAGTGTTTCTTTACCGATGTGGCTGGCCGGGACGCTGAAGGAGACGCCATCGGCGTCAACCATGTGGGAGTCATTCCAGCGAGCCACCGGAACATACTCTACCAGGTTAATCTTCAGCTCATCAGGCCACTGCTTACGCACACTGACCTGCTTAATCCACGGTAAACGCTCAATCTGCTGCTGGATGATGTCCACGTTTTGCGACATGAACGTCCCCGGCGCGCCAAGCGACAAAATGGCCTGGCGAATATCATCGTGCGTGGTGTAGTGGGTTTCCCCCGTCACCACCAGTTTCGATAACGGCAGGCGCGAAGCATCATTCATCCACTTCAGCACCACCAAGCCGCCCGCCGCCATGATGCCCAACACCATCAGCAGGAACACGATGCCAAACAGCCGTGCACCGTTGCTACGCCCGGTGCTGCTTCGCTCCTGGGGTTCGCGATTTCTAACGCGTAGGGCCGCCTGAGACATATCAGTCAGCCAGCTCCAGAATTCGGGCGACCAACTGCGGGAAACTGTATCCCGCCTGTCGGGCCGCCATCGGCACCAGACTATGACTGGTCATGCCAGGGGAGGTGTTCACTTCCAACAACTGGAAATGACCCTCACCGTCAGCCATCACATCCACGCGGCCCCAACCGCTGCATCCCAGCGCACGCCATGCCGCCAACACTAATGTCTGCAATTCTGCTTCTTTCTCTGCGCTTAAACCGCTCGGGCAGAAGTATTCAGTATCGTCAGAAATGTATTTAGCTTCATAGTCATAGAACTCGCTGGCGGTTTTTATTCTGATGGATGGCAGAATTTCATCCCCCAGGATACCCACGGTGTATTCGGCACCGCTGAGAAAAGCTTCGATCAGCACGTCATTATCGTGACGGAATGCCTCTTCCAGCGCGGCAGGCAAGGCTTCGACGCTGTTAACACGGCTAATGCCTACGCTTGACCCTTCACAGCTTGGCTTCACAAACAACGGCATACCTAAGGCGGCGATCGACGCCTGCGTTGCCGCATCCAAACCGGCATCGTGCTGCTGACGCGTCAGCCAGACAAATTTGCCCGATGGCAGTCCCCTGCCCTGCCACAGCAGTTTGCTGCGCAGTTTATCCATGGTGATGGCCGAAGCCATTACGCCGCTACCGGTGTAAGGCATTTGCAGGAACTCCAGCACCGCTTGCAGCGTGCCGTCTTCACCGCCACGGCCATGTAATGCAATGAACGCTTTGGCAAAACCCTGCGCTTTCAGGTCGAGCACCGAGACATCACGGGTATCAACACCGTGCGCATCAATGCCCATTTCGCGCAGACCCGCTAATACCGCGCTGCCCGAATTGAGCGACACATCGCGCTCTGCCGAGGTTCCGCCCATCAGGACGGCGACTTTCTCAGCCATGACGTGCCTCCGCTTTTGCAGCAGGCTGCAATTCGATTTCAGCCAGTTTACGGGCGATTTTGCCGATATTGCCTGCGCCCTGCACGATCACCAGATCGTCGCCAGAGAGCAGCGGTGCCAGCGCATCCGGTAATGCGTCATGTTCGGACACCAGAATCGGATCAACCTTGCCACGGTTACGGATGGCGCGGCACAGTGAGCGACTGTCTGCGCCCGGAATTGGCGCTTCACCGGCCGGATAAACGTCCAGCATAAGCAGGACATCCACCTGTGACAGCACATTCGCGAAGTCATCAAACAGATCGCGCGTACGCGTGTAGCGGTGCGGCTGGAATACCATCACCAGTTTTTTATCTGGCCAGCCCGCACGGGCTGCTTTGATGGTGACGTCTACTTCGGTTGGGTGATGGCCGTAATCATCAACCAGCATCGCACTGCCAGGATTGCCGTTGACGGCAGCGGTGTCAAACTCGCCCAGCACGTCGAAGCGGCGTCCTGTGCCCTGAAAACTCTCCAGCGCCGCGAGGATGGCGTTGTCTTCAATGCCCTCTTCGCTGGCAACTGCTACGGCAGCCGCCGCATTTAATGCATTGTGGCGTCCCGGTGCATTCAGGGTCACTTTCAGCACTGGCTTATCCTGGCGAATCAGCGTGAAGTGCCCTTGCGCACCACGCTGCTCGTAGTTTTCAATGCGGACGTCAGCATCATCACTGAAGCCGTAAGTGGTGACCTGACGCCCCACGCGTGGAATCAGATCGCGAATCACCACATCATCGACACACATCACCGCACGACCGTAGAACGGCAGGTTATGCAGGAAGTTAATGAATGTCTGCTTCAGGTTTTCGAAGTCGCCCTGATAGGTGTCCATATGATCCGCTTCGATGTTAGTGACGATCGCCACCATCGGCTGCAGATGCAGGAAGGAAGCGTCGCTCTCATCGGCTTCCGCAATAAGGTAACGGCTGGTGCCCAGGCGCGCATGTGTGCCCGCCGCTTTCACTAACCCGCCGTTAACGAAGGTAGGATCTAATCCGCCTTCGGCATAAATACTGGTCACCATCGCCGTGGTGGTGGTTTTACCGTGCGTGCCGGCAATCGCGATGCCGTGACGGAAACGCATCAATTCAGCCAGCATTTCGGCACGGCGAATCACCGGGATACGCTGTTCACGTGCCGCAACCAATTCTGGGTTGTCCTGTGCAACCGCAGTTGATACCACCACAACACTCGCATCGGTCACGTTTTCAGGACGATGGTTGAAATAGATTGTCGCGCCTAGCGCGGCCAGATGCTGGGTCACCGGGTTAGGTGCCAGATCGGACCCGCTAATGTGATAGCCTTCGTTCGCCAACACTTCGGCAATACCGCCCATGCCAGCACCACCGATGCCGACAAAGTGAATGTGCCGGACGCGACGCATCTCGGGCACAATAGAACGCAGTTTTGCCAATTGTTGTGTATTCATCTGTCTCAATTACCTGTTTATCCCGTTTGTACCTGCATTCAGGTACGGGTCAGTCAAACCAACCTGTTAACTTACTTCGCGACGCGTGCGACTTCTTGCGCAACCCGATCGGTTGCATCAGGAATCGCGACCTGACGGGCTTTTTCAGCCATCACCAATAGTGTGGTGCGATCCCAATCGCGCAACGTGCCCGCGACCGCAGCGGCAGTAAATTGCGGCTGCTCGAAAATTTTGGCCGCGCCCGCTTTTTCAAGCGGCAGCGCGTTCCAGTACTGCTGACGATCTTTGTGCTGGAAAGGCACAAAAATGGCCGGTAAACCTGCGGCAGCCACTTCGCTCACCGTCAATGCGCCCGAACGGCACACCACCACATCGGCCCATGCGTAGGCTTCAGCCATGTCATCGATAAACTCGGTGACTTTATGCTGTGGCTGTCCTGCATCGCGATAAGCCTGTTGCACCGTCTCTAGCCCGCCCTTACCGGTTTGATGCCAGAGGCTGATCGCTTCACCCAGCTGCGCGGCAACCTGCGGCATCGTCTGGTTAAGAATACGCGCCCCCTGGCTGCCACCGACCACCAGCACGCGAATCGGACCCATGCGGCCACTCAGACGTTCTGCGGGCAAAGGCAGTGCCAGCACATCGGTGCGCACTGGGTTGCCAACGACATCCGCGGTGGGAAATGCACCCGGAAAAGCTTGCATCACTTTGGTGGCGATTTTCGCCAGCCATTTATTGGTCAGCCCGGCAATACCATTCTGCTCGTGCAGTACCACAGGGATACCGCAGCTCCACGCCGCGAGACCACCCGGTCCGGAAACATATCCGCCCATACCGAGCACCACATCCGGCTGCCAGTTTTTCATGATGCGGCGCGCCTGACGCCATGCATTGAAAATTCTGACCGGTGCCAGTAACAAAGCTTTCACGCCTTTTCCGCGTAAACCGCTGATGCGGATAAACTCAATCTCGATGCCATGCTTCGGTACCAAATCCGCTTCCATGCGATCAGCGGTTCCCAGCCAGCGTACTTGCCAGCCCTGTTCGATCAGGTGATGGGCCACTGCCAGACCCGGGAACACATGTCCTCCGGTTCCGCCGGCCATCACCATCAGCCGCTTGCTACTCATCGAGCACCTCGGGTAAACGCCTGTGCTTTTGCCAGACGCGTTTCATAATCAATACGCAATAAAAACACGATGGCAGTCGACATGATGATCAGACTCGAACCACCGTAACTGATCAGCGGCAATGTCAGACCTTTGGTCGGCAGCATACCTGCAGCTGCACCGACGTTAACCAGCGCCTGGAAGCTAAACCACACGCCAATTGAACAAGCGAGGAAGCCCGAAAAGCGCTGATCGATCTCCAGAGCACGGCGACCAATCGACATCGCGCGAAAAGCGACGAAGAATACCATCAACAGCGCTAAAACCACACCGACATAACCCAACTCTTCACCAATAATGGAGAAGATAAAGTCGGTATGTGCCTCCGGCAGATATTCCAGTTTCTGCACCGAGTTGCCTAAGCCCTGTCCCCAGAATTCACCTCGGCCAAAGGCCATCAGGGACTGCGTCAGCTGGTAACCGCTGCCGAAGGGATCTTCCCATGGGTTCCAGAAGGAGGTCACACGGCGCATACGGTAAGGTTCAGCGATAATCAGCAGGACCACGGCGAAAATACCGGAGCCGATAATCGCCAGGAACTGCCACATCTTCGCCCCCGCGAGGAACAGCATCGCCAGCGTGGTGACGAACAACACCACCACGGTGCCGAGGTCAGGCTGTGCCAACAGCAAGACGGCCAGCACCACCATCACGCCCATTGGCTTGCAGAAGCCCCAAAAGTTATTTCGCACCTCTTCCACCTTGCGCACCAGATAACTGGCGAGATAGCAGAACAGCGAGAGCTTCGATAACTCCGCGGGCTGAATACGTAAGGGGCCGAGCGCGATCCAACGTGATGCACCGTTAACGGAGCTGCCAACCACCAGCACGATCAGCAGCATCACCACCGATGCCATCAACATCACGTTGCTGTAACGCTGCCAAAAATCCATTGGCACGCGCAGTGTCACCAGCGCCATCCCCAAAGCGAGCGCGATGTAAAACGCGTCACGCTTGGCAAAGTAGAACGGGTCTTCATTCAGACGCTGCCCAACCGGCATTGACGCCGACGTCACCATCACAAAACCAATGATCGCCAGGCCAAAGGTCAGCCACAGCAGCGTGCGATCGTACAACACTACCGGCGCGTCATCATTTTCACGACCGCCCATCACCCAATCGCGTAAGCGAACGGAGAGGAAGCTGGCAATACTGGCACCCGGAATGCGCATCAGCTCAACTCCTTCGCCAGTTGCGCGAACTGATCGCCGCGCTGTTCAAAATTACGGAACTGGTCAAGGCTGGCACACGCAGGGGAAAGCAGCACCATATCGCCGGCTTTAACCTGAGGGGCAATCAACGCCATCGCTTGCTGCATGGTCTCAGTGCGCGTGGCAATCTCCGGGCGCAGCGCGGCGAGTGCATCACCGTCGCGACCGAAGCAAAACAGCTGTACGTTGTCACCCTGCAGATAAGGCGTCAGGGTATTGAAATCAGCCGACTTGCCGTCACCGCCCATCAGCAGCCACAACGTGCCTTTCACCTGCAAGCCGTTGAGTGCCGCTTCGGTGCTGCCGACGTTGGTGGCTTTGGAGTCATTAATCCAGCGCACGCCGTTAGCTTCATGCACCAGTTGGAAACGGTGCGCCAGGCCGGTGAAGGTGGTTAACGCTTTCAGGCTTGATGCGCGTGGAATATTGACGGCATCAGCCAGCGCCAGTGCAGCGAGGGCGTTGGTGTAGTTATGTTGCCCCACCAACGTCATCTCATCGGTGTTCAACACGCGTTCGCCCTGGGCACGCAGCCAGGTGCTGCCTTGCTGTTGCGTCAGATGGTAGTCGCCAAGGTTAATGCCGAAACTGACACAGCGCACGTCAACGCCACGAACGGGCATGGTCATGCCATCGTCGGCATTCACCACGCAGATGCGGGCATTTTCATAAATGCGCAGTTTCGCCGCGCGATACTGCTGCATACCCAACGGATAGCGATCCATATGATCTTCAGTCACGTTGAGGATGGTCGCCGCTGCGGCCTTTAAGCTGTAAGTGGTTTCGAGCTGGAAGCTGGAAAGCTCCAGTACATACAGCTGCGCCGGGGATTTCAACAGGGTGAGTGCGGGCAAGCCAATATTGCCGCCCACCCCTACCTGCCAGCCTGCCGCACGCGCCATCTCGCCCACCAAGGTGGTGACGGTGCTTTTGCCGTTCGATCCGGTGATGGCGACAATCGGTGCCTGCGCTTCACGGCAGAACAGTTCGATATCGCCGACGATTTCAATCCCGGCATCCGCAGCTTCACTCAACGCCGGATGCGCTAACGCGATGCCCGGGCTGGCGATGATCAAATCAGACGCCAGCAACCAGTCACTGTTGATACCGCCAACATAGCGTTCTACCGACTCAGGCAGTTTATCGAGGCCCGGCGGAGACACACGGGTATCCATCACGCGAGGCGTAACGCCCTGCGCGAGGAAGAAATCAACACAGGATAGGCCGGTAATGCCTAATCCGATGATGACGACTTTTCTGCCCCGATAGTCAGCCATGATTAACGTACCTTCAGCGTTGCCAGGCCAATCAGCACCAGCATCAGTGAAATAATCCAGAAGCGCACAATCACGCGCGGCTCCGGCCAGCCTTTTAATTCATAGTGGTGGTGAATCGGTGCCATGCGGAAAATACGCTGACCGCGCAGCTTGAACGATCCCACCTGCAAGATCACCGACAGGGTTTCAACCACAAACACGCCGCCCATGATCACCAACAAGAACTCCTGACGCAGCAGCACCGCGATGGTACCCAGCGCGCCACCCAGCGCCAGTGAGCCGACATCACCCATAAAGACTTGCGCCGGGTAGGTGTTGAACCACAGGAAGCCCAGCCCGGCACCGACGATGGCGGTACACACAATCACCAGTTCACCCGCGTGACGCAGATACGGAATATGCAGATATTCAGCAAACTTCACGTTACCAGTCGCCCATGCCACCAGCGCAAAGCCTGCGGCGACAAACACGGTTGGCATGATTGCCAGACCATCCAGACCATCGGTAAGGTTTACGGCATTACCGGTACCGACAATCACAAAGTAGGCCAGCAACACATAAAACAGGCCCAGCTGCGGCATGATGTCCTTAAAGAACGGCACCACTAACTGCGTGGCTGGCGTGCCGTGTCCTGCGGCATACAGGGCAAAAGCCACGCCCAGCGAGATCACCGACATCCAGAAGTATTTCCAGCGGGCAATCAGACCTTTGGTGTCTTTGCGTACCACTTTGCGATAATCATCGACAAAACCAATTACGCCAAAGCCCACCAGCACCGCCAACACACACCACACATAAGGGTTGGAAGGATAAGCCCACATCAGCACCGAAACGGTAATCGAGGTGAGGATCATGATGCCGCCCATGGTCGGCGTACCACGTTTACTGAAGTGCGACTCTGGACCGTCGTTACGTACCACCTGGCCAATCTGCAATTTCTGCAGCCAGGCAATCAAACGCGGTCCCATCCACAGCGAAAGGAACAGAGCGGTCAGCAGGCTGACAATGGCGCGAAACGTCAGATACGAGAAGACGTTAAAGCCGGAATAAAGTGCGACCAGATGTTCGGCCAGCCAGACTAGCATGTTCCTTTCTCCTGTAAGCTCTCGACGACCTGCTCCATGGCGGCGCTACGTGAGCCTTTAACCAAAATAGTGATGTCCCGATGTTGGGACAGCAAAGTGCGTAAACGTTCCGTCAGATCGGCTTTAGTGGCGAAATGTTCGCCTTTACCGCTGCTTTCACCGATCAATCGGCTCAGCGTGCCGGTACTCAACACACAATCAATACCCGCTGCCTTCGCGGCTTCCCCTACCTGCTGATGACATTGTTCGGCTTCATCGCCCAACTCGGCCATATCCCCGACCACCATCACGCGATAGCCCGGCATATCGCCTAACACTTGCGCAGCCGCCGTCATGGAACCGACGTTGGCGTTGTAGCTGTCATCGAGCAGTAACTGATTGTCAGCAAGACGAATCGGGAACAGGCGGCCCGGCACGGGCTGCAGGGTTTTCAGGCCAGATTGAATCGCGCTCAGCGGCGCATCAACCGACAGTGCCAACGCTGCCGCCGCGAGTGCGTTGGCAATGTTGTGACGTCCGGGTAAAGGCAACGCCACAGCAATGTCACCGCGCGGAGTAAGCAGGGTAAACAGCGTGGCATCCGCACGCAGCACAATGTCGCTGGCGCGGAATTCCGCCTCTGCCATCGGTTGCGGGGAGAAGCGCCACAGCGTTTTATCGACAAACTGTGATTGCCAGTTGGCGAGGTCATTGCTCTCGGCATTCACAATCGCGGTGCCATGTACTGGCAATCCGCCAAAAATTTCGCCTTTGGCTTTCGCCACGCCAGCCAGTGAACCGAATCCTTCCAGGTGCGCCGCGGCCAGGTTATTCACCAGCGCGGTTTCAGGGCGCACCAGATCGGTGGTGTAAGCAATTTCGCCTTGATGATTGGCACCCAGCTCAATCACTGCGTAATCATGATCCTGCGTCAGGCGCAGCAGTGTCATCGGCACGCCAAAATCATTGTTCAGGTTGCCCGCGGTGTACAGGGTCTCACCACACTGACGCAGAATTGCCGCCGTCATCTCTTTGACGGAGGTTTTGCCAGATGAACCGGTCAACGCCACCACACGGGCTTTCGACTGCTGACGTACCCAGGCACCTAGCTGACCAAAGGCAATACGCGTATCCGCGACCACCACCTGTGGCACATCCACCGGCAAGTGCTTACTTACCAGCAGTGCCTTGGCACCATTAGCGATGGCATCCTTCGCAAAATCATGTGCATCAAAACGTTCACCCACCAGCGCCACAAACAGACTGCCGTCGGCGACCTTACGCGTGTCGCTCGTCACATCCGCAATGGTCAGGTCTGCGCCCAGCAATTCACCGCCGCTAATCTCTGCCAGTGTTTTCAATGAAATCGGAATCATGCCATCACCCCCAGCAAGCGGGCGACAGTTTCACGGTCGGAGTAATCAAGGCGGCGGTTGCCAATAATTTGATAGTCTTCGTGGCCTTTACCGGCCACCAGCACGATGTCATCAGCGCTGGCTTGCATCACCGCGTTAGTGACCGCTTGCGCACGTCCTGCAACGATGCGAGCGCGGCCGGGATCGAGCAAGCCAGTCAGAATATCGTTAACAATCGCGCCAGGCTCTTCGCTACGCGGATTGTCGTCAGTGATCACCACAATGTCAGAGAACTGCTCGGCAATCGCGCCCATCAGTGGACGTTTGCCTTTGTCACGATCGCCGCCACAGCCAAACACGCACCACAGCTTGCCTTTGCAGTGCAAACGAGCGGCTTCCAGCGCTTTTTCCAGCGCATCGGGAGTGTGAGCATAATCCACCACTACCGTGGGTTTTTCTGGCGCGGTGAATACTTCCATGCGACCGCATACCGGCTGCAACTGCGAGGCGCTTGAGACCAGCGCCTCCAGCGGATAATCGAGCGTCAGCAAGGTCGCTAAGGCCAGCAACAGATTGCTGACGTTGAATGCGCCCATCAGGCGGCTGTCAAATTCACCGTTACCCCAGCTTGAGCTGAACTGAATATGCGCACCGCCATCGTGATAGTTCACTGCGGTGGCTTTAAGCCAGCGACCACGGCAACCCGGCTGCAAATTGTCGCCCATGGTAACGGCAACCGCATCCGGTAATTTTTCCAGCCAGCGGCGGCCCACTTCGTCATCGGCATTGACGATCGCAGCGTTCACCAGATGCTCAGAGAACAGCAGCCATTTCGCCGCTTCGTAGCTCTGCATATCGCCGTGATAGTCAAGATGATCGCGGCTGAGGTTGGTGAACACGGCGGCGGCAAACGGCAGCGCAGCCACACGGTGTTGCACCAGACCGTGTGAAGAGACTTCCATCGCCGCCAGAGTTGCGCCCTGCTCGACCAGATCATTCAACACATGCTGCACATCAACCGCAGAGCCGGTGGTGTTTTCGGTAGGCACCAACTGACCATACAGGCCATTCCCCACCGTGCCCATCACTGCGCCGGTTTCGCCTAGCAGGTTGGCCCACTGAGCAATGAGCTGTGTTGTGGTGGTTTTTCCATTGGTACCCGTCACGCCGATCAATTTGAGTTTTTCAGCAGGCTGCTGATAAAAGCGCCCGGCCAGTGCAGAGAGACGCTGCTGCAACTGCGCCAGATAGATAACCGGGACGCCGTGCATCTCGCGGATATCTCCATCGCTGGCTTCGCCCTCGGCTTCGGCAATCACTGCCGCTACGCCCTGAGCAATAGCTTGCGGAATAAAACGACGTCCATCAGCATGATGGCCCGCCACGGCGATAAACAGATCGCCAGCAGCCGCTGCGCGGCTATCCAGTGTCATGTCACGGAGTGGACGCGCCGGCGCACCCGGCACCCACGGGGCCAGTAATTCGCGCAGGTTACGATCGGTCACTTGATTCCTCACTTCTGTTCTTCACCAACTCGTTCTTATCAATTGTTGGCAACGCATCAGGCTCGATGTTCATGGTACGCAGCACACCGCCCATGATGGCGCCAAACACCGGTGCAGAAACCGCACCACCATAATATTTACCGGCCTGGGGATCGTTGATCACCACCACCAGTGCAAAACGAGGGCGACTGGCAGGCGCAACGCCTGCGGTGTAAGCAATGTATTTATTGACGTAGCGTCCATCCGGCCCGACCTTTTTGGCGGTACCGGTCTTGATAGCGATGCGATAGCCTTTGATAGCGGCTTTCACACCACCACCGCCAGGCAATGCAACGCTTTCCATCATGTGCATCACCGTTTTCACCAGGTCTTCCTGGAAAACGCGTTCACCCGCCACCGGCGGGTCAACTTTGGTGATCGACAGCGGGCGATTGATGCCATAGCTGCCAATGGTTGCGTAGACTCGCGCTAACTGTAACGGCGTTACCATTAGCCCGTAGCCGAAAGAGAAGGTGGCCCTCTCTATGTCAGACCACCGTTGTTTTTGAGGGTATAAGCCACTACTTTCCCCGACCAGCCCCAAATTGGTCGGTTTACCCAGTCCAAAGCGCGCGTAAGTTTCTACGAGTGCTGAGGAGGGCATCGCTAACGCCAAACGTGAAACCCCGACGTTACTCGACTTCTGTAAAACCCCGGTAAGGGTCAATTCGTTATAGCGCGCCACGTCTTTGATCTCATGACCATTCACGCGGTACGGCACGGTATTCAGGACGCTGTTCTCTTTCACCACACCGCGTTGCAGTGCGGTCATCACCACCATCGGCTTCACTGTGGAGCCTGGCTCGAAGATGTCGGTAATCGCGCGATTACGCATCACATCTTTCGGGGTGTTGCTGAGATTATTGGGGTTGTAGGCTGGGCTGTTAGCCATCGCCAGCACTTCACCGGTGTTCACATCCACCAGAACCGCGGTACCCGACTCCGCTTTGTTAAACGCCACAGCATTATTCAGTTCACGGTAAACCAGCGCCTGCAAACGCTCATCAATGCTCAGTGTCAGGTTGTGAGCAGCGCGGCTGTCTACCGAAGAAATATCTTCAATCACGCGGCCATTGCGATCTTTACGCACGGTACGTTCGCCCGGTGCACCGGTCAGCCATTTGTCGAAGCTTTTTTCGATTCCTTCGATGCCCTGACCATCAATGTTGGTAAAGCCAATCAGATGCGCGGTGACCTGGCCTGCAGGGTAATAGCGGCGTGACTCTTCACGCAGGTAAATGCCTGGCAAACGGAGTTTTTTGACATACTCACCAATCGCCGGGTTGACCTGACGTGCCAGATAGATAAAGCGCCCTTTCGGGTTTGCGTTGATGCGTGCAGCCAGTTGATCCAGTGGGATCGATAGCGCATCGGACAGCGCTTTCCAGCGGCTATCCAGAGAGACCCCGCCATGTTCTGCCAGCTCTTTGGGATCGGCCCAGATCGCATTCACCGGCACACTCACGGCTAAAGGACGACCTGCACGATCGCTTATCATCCCACGAGCAGTAGGAACGGATTGCACACGCAGGGAACGCAAATCCCCTTCTTTCACCAGCTTGTCAGGATTGATCACCTGCAACCACGCAACGCGTGACAGCAAGCCGCCCAGAGCCAGTAAAATACAGCCGCACAGCAACGCAAAACGCCAGCTTATAAAGCTGGCCTTATCTTCCTGTTTTTTTAACTTCAGCGTTTTGCCTGCGCCGCTCATTGAAATCTGCGATTCCTTATTTCTGCACCACAATATTTTCCTGTGAAGGATCAACATGCTGCATCTGCAGCTTATCGGTTGCTATCCGCTCTACCCGGCTGTGATCGCCAAGCGCATTCTCTTCCAGAATCAGGTTACGCCACTCGATATCGAGGGCATCGCGTTCTAATACCAATTGCTCACGCTGTGCCGTCAACAGACGGGTTTTATGCGTGGTGGTCACCACCAGAATCGAGGACACCAGCACCGCAACCAGCAGCAACACCGGGATCTTGCCGAATCGCAGCAAGTCACCCCCAATGACGCCGGGCAGGCTATGTCGCTCGTTTCCAATCATGTCGCGGTCCTTTCAGCAATACGCAGGACTGAACTGCGTGCGCGTGGGTTTTCATTCACTTCAGCTTCGCCAGGAATCAGCTTGCCCAGCGTTTTCAATTCGCGTCCACCCAGCGCTTTTAGCTGGCTTTCAGTCATTGGAATACCCGCTGGCACTTGTGGGCCTCGGCTTTGATCGCGCATAAAGCGTTTCACTAAGCGGTCTTCCAGTGAGTGGAAGCTGATAATGGACAACCGACCACCCGGTGCCAGTACCGACATCGCGCCTTTCAACGCGGTATCAATCTCTTCCAGTTCGCTGTTGATCCAGATACGGATCGCCTGGAAGGTGCGCGTTGCCGGATGCTTAAATTTGTCTTTGACTGGCATCGCAGCGGCAATCACCGTGGCTAACTCTTTGGTACGCGTCATTGGCTGTTCGCGGTTGCGTTCCACAATGGCGCGTGCGATGCGTTTGCCAAACTTCTCTTCACCGTAGGTCTTAATCACAAAAGCGATATCGGCCTCTTCCGCGCTCATCAGCCACTCTGCGGCAGATTGTCCCCGCGTCGGGTCCATGCGCATGTCCAGTGGGCCATCACGCATGAATGAAAAACCGCGCTCTGCATCATCTAACTGGGGTGAAGAGACGCCCAGATCCAGCAATACGCCATCGATCTTGCCCGTCAGGCCACGCTCTTCAACATAGTCAGCCAGGGCGGAAAACGGCCCGTGCACAATCGAAAAGCGCGGGTCCTGGATTTCAGCGGCAGCAGCGATGGCTTGCGGATCGCGGTCAATCGCCAGTAACTGTCCATTCGCGCCAAGCTGCGAAAGGATCAGGCGTGAGTGACCGCCGCGACCAAAAGTGCCGTCAATGTAAATGCCGTCTTCCCTGATATTGAGGCCGTTAACCGCCTCATCCAGCAGCACTGTGGTGTGTTTAAAATTATCCTGCATAGCTATAGCGACAAGTCCTGCAACCGCTCAGATAAAGGCTCCTGAGCTGACTGTTCTGCGTCAATATCGTCCTTAACTTGTTGATACCAGGTCTGTTCATCCCACAGCTCAAACTTGTTGAACTGTCCAACCAGCATCACTTCTTTGGTGAGGCTCGCATGTTGGCGTAGCGTATTGGCCAGCAACAAACGACCTGCATTATCCATCTGACATTCACTGGCATGCCCTAACAGCAGTCGCTGCACGCGACGTTCATTCGGATTCATGCTGGATAAGCGCGCCAGTTTTTTCTCAATGATTTCCCATTCGGGCAGGGTATAAAGCAACAGGCAGGGCTGATGGAGGTCAATGGTGCACACCATTTGACCCTGAGACTCTGCGACGAGCAAATCACGATAGCGCGTAGGTACCGCCAGTCGGCCTTTGCTGTCGAGATTGACTAACGTTGCCCCACGGAACATGCCAGCCTTACCCCTCAGTCACCCGTTTTCACCACTTTATCCCACTTTTTACCACGAAACGAGTTTACGGAGCCTATGAAATCCTTGTCAAGCCGCAACGACAAGTGAATATCACTCTTTACAAGGGATAGAATTATTTAGTGGAGGGAAATGACAGCTGAAGAATGGCAAAATAAAAAATTAACCTAATGAATAATGGAATAAAAATTTTCACGATTTGAGAAATGGTGAAAAATAAAGCGCTTTTACCGCGAAAGATAATTATCCCGGGATATGCGACAGCGGCTGCATTTTAGGGGATTTCTGAAAGGAAGCCCAGCACCATCGCGCCAGCTCTGCTACGCATCACTGTTGAAGATGTAAACAAGTAAGAAAATGTAGCGCTGTTAATTCGTTAGCAGAGGTGGCGATAATTTACGCTTTTTTACCGCAATCCGCTGGCAATAAAATATTTGCAGGATGAATAAACGCGGGCAAGCTTCTGCCCACGATTTCATTTTGTGCGACGACTTAATTGTCCTCGGCGGAATAAATTTCGACGAATGCGGGTTAATCCCGGCTTGGGTTTCCGCGGTTCATCCAGCGAGGCTAATACTAATTCCAGCACGCGCTCGGCCACATCACGGTGACGCTGCCCAACGGCCAGCACCGGACACTCAAGGAAGTCCAGTAATTCGTGGTCGCCAAAGGTGGCGATCGCCAACTCAGTCGGCAAGCGTCCTTCACGTTTCAGTGTGACGTCCATCACGCCCTGCAACAGACCAAAAGAGGTGGTAAACAGGGCTTCCGGCATCGGATGATCTTCGAGGTATTTCTCGAAAAGCGTGGCAGCAGCGGCACGGTCAAAGCTATTACAGTAGAGGTAATCGATAGGACGTTCGTCATCTTTCCACGCATCACGGAAGCCCATCTCACGCAGAAAACTTACCGATAGCTCCGGAAGCGCCCCGAGGAATAGCACATTCTTCACCGGAAGCTGACGCAATTCAGCGGCCAAAGCATGTGCATCGTCCTGATCGGCTCCCACCACGCTAGTGAAGTGTTCACGATCCAGCGCACGGTCAAGCGCGATAATTGGCAGTGGATCGTTGATCCAGCGCTGATAGAACGGGTGCTCAGGAGGAAGTGAGGTTGAAACGATAATCGCATCCACCTGACGCTGCAGCAGATGCTCGATACAGCGCATTTCGTTATCAGGCTGATCTTCTGAGCAGGCAATCAGCAATTGATAGCCACGCTGACGCGCCTGGCGCTCAAGGTAGTTCGCGATACGCGTGTAACTGGTGTTTTCCAAATCAGGTATGACTAAGCCAATCGAACGCGTTCGACCCGCGCGCAGGCCCGCCGCAACGGCATTGGGGTGATAATTGTATTCACGCACCACCGCCATCACTTTTTCAACGGTTTTGTCGCTGACACGATACTGCCGCGCTTTGCCATTAATGACATAGCTGGCCGTGGTGCGCGACACGCCCGCCAGGCGCGCAATTTCATCCAGTTTCACGATGACACCTTAATTCTGATTAGCTATGGCTGGCGGAAATGTCCGCAGTGTAGCTAGGGGTAAAACATTTGTAACATCTAACCGCAGAAAACTACGCTGAGCAACCGCTTTTATCTGGCAGCTATCACAAGCGCATAAAATAAAAAAAACCCGGCATTACGCCGGGTTAGCTTTGATACACAATGGTCACATGGCGGAATTAACGCATCACGCGGTCGCCACGCGAGACGCCAACAATACCCGAGCGTGCCACTTCAACGATCTCAGCGACGTCGCGCACCGTGTTGAGGAAGGCGTCGAGTTTATCACTGGTGCCCGCGAGCTGAACCGTGTACAGCGTTGGTGTGACGTCAATAATCTGACCACGGAAAATCTCCGCGCTACGCTTCACTTCTTCACGGCCATAACCGCTCGCCTGGATTTTCACCAACATGATTTCACGTTCAACGTAGGCACCCTGCCCCAGTTCGCTGACACGTAACACGTCCACCAGCTTGTGCAGTTGCTTCTCGATTTGCTCCAGCACTTTCTCGTCGCCGACGGTCTGAATGGTCATGCGTGAAAGTGTAGGATCGTCCGTTGGTGCAACCGTCAGGCTTTCGATGTTGTAGCCGCGCTGAGAGAACAGGCCCACCACGCGAGACAATGCGCCGGATTCATTTTCCAGCAGAACTGATAAAATACGACGCATAATTATGTCCTCTCCGTTTTGCTCAACCACATCTCGTCCATCGAGCCACCACGAATCTGCATTGGATACACGTGCTCGCTGCCATCAATATTCACATCCACAAACACCAGACGCCCTTTCGCCAGGGTATCCAATGCCAGCTGTAGCTTCTCTTCCAGCTCGGCAGGATGGGCAATCGAAATCCCCACATGGCCATAGGCTTCCGCTAAACGCACGAAGTCAGGCAGAGATTGCATGTAAGATTGCGAGTGGCGACCGGAATAGATCATGTCCTGCCACTGCTTCACCATGCCGAGGAAGCCGTTGTTCAGGTTCAGCACCAACACCGGCAGATCGTACTGCAGCGCGGTCGACAGCTCCTGAATATTCATCTGGATACTGCCATCGCCGGTAACACAGATAACGGTTTCATCAGGCAGCGCCATTTTCACGCCCAGCGCCGCTGGCAAGCCGAAGCCCATGGTGCCGAGACCGCCGGAGTTGATCCAACGACGCGGCTTGTCGAACTGATAGTAAAGCGCAGCAAACATCTGATGCTGACCCACGTCAGAGGTGACGTAAGCATCGCCTTTGGTCAAACGCCAGATGGTCTCAATAACTGCCTGCGGTTTGATCTTGTCACTGGTGCGGTCAAACTCCAGACACTTGCGGCTACGCCAGCCATCAATGGTCTGCCACCAGTCACGCAGGCTATCCAGCTCTTGTTTGGCATCGCTTTGCGCCAGCATTTCCAACATCTGAGACAGCGTTTGTTTGGCATCGCCAACAATCGGAATATCCGCGCTCACCGTCTTCGAAATCGACGTTGGGTCAACGTCGATATGCATGATGGTGGCGTTCGGGCAGTATTTCGCCAGATTGTTGGTGGTACGGTCATCAAAACGCACACCAATGCCGAAAATCAGGTCGGCATTGTGCATCGTCATGTTGGCTTCATAAGTCCCGTGCATGCCGAGCATGCCCACACACTGACGGTGTGTGCCAGGGAACACGCCCAGCCCCATAAGCGACGTGGTCACTGGGATGTTCAGCTGTTCTGCCAGTTGCAGCAGTTCCGCTTCACAGCCTGACATAATTGCGCCACCACCGGCGTAAATCACCGGTTTGTGTGCGGCCAGCAACGTTTGCAGAGCACGCTTGATTTGCCCTTTGTGACCCTGAATGGTCGGGTTATATGAGCGCATGCTCACTGTTTCCGGCCAGACATACGGTAATTTGTTCGCAGGATTCAGGATATCTTTTGGCAGATCGATCACCACCGGGCCTGGGCGACCACTTGCTGCCAGCCAAAAGGCTTTTTTCAGCACGGTTGGGATCTCTTCCGCGTTTTTCACCAGGAAGCTGTGCTTCACCACTGGACGGGAAATCCCGACCATGTCGCACTCCTGGAACGCATCGTAACCAATCAATGAAGAGGGTACCTGTCCCGACAGAATCACCATCGGAATAGAATCCATGTACGCGGTAGCAATACCGGTAATCGCATTGGTTGCGCCCGGGCCTGAGGTGACCAGCACCACACCGACTTCGCCGGTTGCGCGCGCCAGACCATCAGCCATATGCACTGCGCCTTGCTCATGGCGAACCAGTACGTGGTCAATACCACCGACCGTTTGCAGCGCATCATAAATATCGAGCACCGCTCCGCCCGGATAGCCGAATACTTGCTTAACGCCCTGATCGATTAACGAACGGACGACCATTTCGGCTCCTGACAACATCTCCATTTTCTGCCTCCAGGCTTGAGGATCAGCACCCAGCAACGCGAATTATCCCTGCGCGACTGGCATACCGCTCTCTATTCGCCAATTAAGATCAAAATCTTATGTTTATGCTCAGAACACAGAATTCATTTCTGTCTTCCAGGTACAGGGAATCTACTTTTAGGCTGCGTCCCGCCATTATTCGCGGTGCCGTCACATCCCAAAAAGCCGTTATCAAGGCGGAGGGTGAAGGCCATAGTGGGCCTATGGCCAAACCCGACAACGATGAGAACGGCTTTTTGGGATGCGACCCGTAGGGCTGGAGCTAAATGGCCTTGCAGCTGCGTTATTCATCACGTATTTGGACCCACCAAACCTCGTGATTCATGCCTTGCCGCAAGGCCATTTAGCATCCAGCGGCATCCACGAATAATGGCGGGACGCAGCCTGAATTCTTTTAAGAGTAGGTCGATTACCATAACCGTAGAAAACCCGCCCTGCAAACGTCAGGACGCCACGGCGCGCTTAATCCGGCAGAAAAGGCACTGACGCGTGATAATTGCTCGCGAGGATTAAACTAATCGGACTGCACAACCACAGAGGAATATGCTGGTTTGGCGATTATTTGCAGCGTGTTCTAAGAAATATGATTTTCATATTGCCTGACCGCTCAGTCCACAATTTCCCCTGAGAATTACTTTCTGGCGTGATTAACTTTGAAATCCTGTATTCGCATGACATTGTGCTATGCAATGCGCTGAACGCTCTGTATAAAACCACATCTATCACCAAGAAAAACAATTAAAATTCAACACCTTAAAATTAATTGGCTTTTTTAAAAGATTTTTTAGGATGATTAACCCCTTCAGGCAGCAGCTAATTAACGCCAATGCTCTGCACAGCCAGATATTCACAGCAGATCGCCCTTAGCCACCTTAAGAAATACCCTTTCACTTAGGGTTGACTTCCCGCCGCAATCCCAGTATCAATATGGGCAACACAAAATTTACGAGGTTCGAATCATGTCCCGTTCTTTCCGTCTACTCGGTCTACTACTAAACGCATTCAGTTTGCGCGGTAGACTTGTGGGCGGAATCAATCACTGATTCGAACCTGAAGAAGTTTAAGAAACCCGCGCCGATGCGCGGGTTTTTTTATGCTCGCAACGGCGAAGTTAAAGCAAAAGGAAGATGACCATGAGCCAGCAAGTTATTATTTTCGATACCACTCTGCGTGACGGCGAACAAGCATTACAGGCCAGCCTGAGTGTTAAAGAAAAACTGCAGATCGCCTTGGCACTGGAACGTATGGGCGTGGATGTAATGGAAGTCGGTTTCCCTATTTCCTCACCTGGCGATTTCGAATCGGTACAGACCATCGCCCGCTCGGTGAAAAACAGCCGTGTTGCCGCTTTGGCGCGTTGCGTCGATAAAGATATCGATGCCGCTTACGAAGCACTGCGCGTTGCAGAGGCATTTCGTATCCACACCTTCCTCGCCACTTCGCCGATGCATATCGCCACCAAATTGCGCAGCACCCTGCCCGAGGTGATTGAGCGCGCGGTAGCCTCTATTAAACGTGCCCGTAACTATACCGACGACGTAGAGTTCTCTTGTGAAGATGGTGGACGCACGCCGATCGACGATTTGTGCCGCGTGGTCGAAGCCGCTATCAACGCAGGCGCCACCACCATCAACATTCCGGACACCGTTGGCTACACCTTGCCGCATGAATACGCCAACATCTTCAGCCAACTGCGCGAACGTGTACCAAATATCGATAAAGCGATTTTGTCGGTTCACACCCACGATGACTTAGGTATGGCCACCGGCAATGCGGTTGCCGCAGTATTGGCCGGTGCTCGCCAGGTTGAAGGCACGATCAACGGTTTAGGTGAGCGCGCCGGCAACTGTGCGTTGGAAGAAGTGATCATGACGATTAAAACCCGCCAGCAGATCATGAACCTGCACACCAATATCCATCATCAGGAAATCTACCGCACCAGCCAGTTGATCAGCCAGATCTGCAACATGCCGATTCCGGCCAACAAAGCCATCGTCGGCACCGGTGCTTTCGCCCACTCTTCTGGCATCCACCAGGATGGCGTGTTGAAGAACCGCGAGAACTACGAAATCCTGACGCCAGAATCTATTGGCCTGCACAAAATCCAGCTGAACCTGACCTCTCGTTCAGGCCGCGCGGCGGTAAAACATCGCATGGAAGAGATGGGCTACAAGGATTCCGACTACAACGTGGATGCTTTGTACGATGCCTTCCTGAAGCTGGCGGACAAAAAAGGTCAGGTGTTCGATTACGACCTGGAAGCCTTGGCCTTCATTAATAAGCAGAACGAAGAGCCTGAATATTTCCAGTTGAAAGAGTTCAACGTGCAGACCGGTTCGAGCGTCACTGCTACCGCCTCTGTCCAACTGGGCTGTGGTGAAGAGATCAAAGCGGATGCAGCGACCGGTAACGGTCCAGTTGATGCGGTTTATCAAGCCATCAACCGCATTACCAGTTTTGAAGCTGAACTGGTGAACTACAAATTAACAGCGAAAGGTCACGGCGAAAATGCCCTGGGCCAGGTCGATATCGTCGTTAATTACAACGGTCGTAAATTCCATGGCGTAGGTCTGGCGACTGATATCGTCGAATCTTCTGCTAAAGCGATGGTGAATGCCCTGAACAACATCTGGCGTGCCAAGCAGGTAGAAAAAGAATTGCAGCGTAAATTTAAAGATCAGAAGGAAACGGTGTAACTATGACTCAGTCTTACCATATTGCGGTAATGCCCGGCGACGGAATCGGCCCGGAAGTAATGGCGCAGGCCATGAAAGTGCTCGATGCGATTCGCGCGCGTTTCGACATGCGCATCACCACCAGCGAATATGACGTGGGCGGTATCGCCATCGATCGTCACGGTGAACCTCTGCCACCGGCCACCGTTGCGGGCGCTGAGCAGGCCGACGCGATTCTGTTCGGTTCAGTGGGTGGACCAAAATGGGAACACCTGCCACCAGCCGGTCAGCCTGAGCGCGGTGCACTGCTGCCGTTGCGTAAGCACTTCAAGCTGTTCAGCAACCTGCGCCCTGCTGCCCTGTACAAAGGTCTGGAAGCGTTCTGCCCACTGCGCAGCGACATCGCAGCACGCGGTTTCGACATTCTGTGCGTGCGTGAATTAACCGGCGGTATCTACTTCGGTCAGCCAAAAGGTCGTGAAGGCAGCGGCCCACACGAGCGTGCTTTCGATACTGAGGTGTATCACCGCTTTGAGATTGAACGTATCGCCCGTAACGCCTTTGAAGCTGCACGTAAGCGCCGTAACAAAGTGACTTCCGTTGATAAAGCCAACGTGTTGCAGACCTCCGTAATGTGGCGTGAAATCGTCAACGAAGTGGCAAAAGATTACCCGGATGTGCAGTTGAGCCATATGTACATCGACAACGCCACCATGCAGCTGATTAAAGATCCATCACAGTTTGACGTGCTGCTGTGTTCTAACCTGTTCGGTGACATTCTGTCAGATGAGTGCGCAATGATTACCGGCTCGATGGGCATGCTGCCTTCTGCCAGCATGAACGAAGAGAGTTTTGGTTTGTATGAGCCCGCAGGCGGCTCTGCGCCAGATATCGCCGGTCAGAATATCGCTAACCCGATTGCCCAGATTCTCTCACTCTCTATGCTGTTGCGTTACAGCCTGAATGCGGATGACGCAGCGAACAGCATCGAGCGTGCGGTGAGCCGTGCGCTGGAAGCGGGCCATCGCACCCGCGATTTGGCCGGCAACGGCCCAGCCGTGAGCACAGATGAGATGGGCAGCATCATTGCCGGTTTCATCGCTGAGGAAAAATAATAAAATGAAAAGCTTATACCAGAAGTTATTTGATGCACATGTCGTCCACGAAGCACCAAACGAAACCCCGTTACTGTACATCGATCGCCATCTGATCCATGAAGTGACGTCACCGCAGGCCTTTGATGGCCTGCGCGCCCACGGCCGCAAAGTGCGCCAGCCGTCAAAGACGTTCGCCACCATGGATCACAACGTTTCAACCCAGACCAAAGACATTAATGCGTCGGGTGAGATGGCGCGTATTCAGATGCAAGAGCTGATCAAGAACTGTGCTGAGTTCGGTATTCAGCTGTATGACCTGAATCACCCGTTCCAGGGCATCGTGCACGTGATCGGGCCTGAACAAGGCATGACGTTGCCAGGCATGACCATTGTCTGCGGTGACTCTCATACCGCCACGCATGGCGCGTTCGGTTCACTGGCCTTCGGCATCGGGACCTCTGAAGTGGAGCACGTCTTCGCCACACAGACCCTGAAACAGGGTCGTGCCAAAACCATGAAGATTGAAGTCCAGGGCGAAGCTGCCACGGGCATCACCGCAAAAGACATTGTGTTGGCGATTATCGGTAAAACCGGCAGCGCCGGCGGTACCGGTCATGTGGTGGAGTTCTGTGGCCCGGCGATTGAAGCGCTGAGCATGGAAGGCCGTATGACGCTGTGTAATATGGCGATTGAAATGGGCGCGAAAGCTGGCCTGGTCGCGCCAGACGACACCACTTTCGCGTATCTGAAAGATAAGCAGTTCGCGCCAAAAGGCGAGCAGTGGGAAGAGGCCGTAGCTTACTGGCGCACCCTGAAGTCCGACAGCGATGCCAAATTCGATACCATTGTCACCCTGAACGCGGCTGATATCGCACCACAGGTGACCTGGGGCACCAACCCAGGCCAGGTGATGGCGGTGGATCAGGCTATCCCGAATCCACAGTCCTTCGCCGATCCGGTTGAGCGCGCCTCTGCCGAAAAAGCCTTGGCTTATATGGATTTGCAGCCAGGCATCAAACTGACCGACGTAGCCATCGATAAAGTGTTTATCGGTTCCTGCACCAACTCACGTATTGAAGATCTGCGTGCGGCTGCCGCTATCGCTAAAGGCCGCAAAGTGGCACCAGGCGTCGTCGCGATGGTGGTACCGGGTTCCGGTCCAGTGAAGGCGCAAGCCGAAGCGGAAGGTCTGGATAAAATCTTCCTGGAGGCGGGTTTTGAATGGCGTCTGCCGGGTTGCTCCATGTGTCTGGCGATGAACAACGACCGTCTGAATCCAGGCGAGCGTTGCGCATCCACCAGCAACCGTAACTTTGAAGGTCGTCAGGGCCGTGGTGGTCGTACTCACTTGGTGAGCCCGGCGATGGCTGCAGCTGCGGCGGTAACCGGTCGTTTTGCCGACATTCGTGAATTGACTCAGGGAGCTTAAGCCATGGCGAACAAATTTACTCAGCACACCGGGATTGTGGCCCCACTGGATGCCGCCAACGTCGACACCGATGCCATCATCCCTAAGCAGTTCTTGCAGAAAGTGACCCGCACCGGGTTCGGCGCGCATCTGTTCCACGACTGGCGCTTCGAAGATGACGCCGGCACCGTGCCCACCGCCAGCTTCGTGTTGAATAAACCGGAGTTTAAAGGCACCAGCATTCTGTTGGCGCGTGAAAACTTCGGCTGTGGCTCATCCCGTGAGCACGCTCCTTGGGCACTGACTGATTTCGGTTTCCATGTAGTGATTGCACCAAGCTTCGCGGATATTTTCTACGGCAACAGCTTCAACAACCAGTTGCTGCCAGTGAAATTAAGCGATGAAGAAGTTGATGAGATGTTCAAACTGGTTGCCGCGCAGCCGGGTGTGACATTCACGGTTGACCTGGAAGCGCAGACGGTGACGGCGGGTGATAAGACCTATAGCTTTGAAATCGACAGTTTCCGTCGCCACTGCATGATCAATGGCCTCGACAGCATTGGCCTGACGCTGCAACACGAAGCGTCCATTGCCAACTACGAGACCAGCCAGCCCGCGTTTTTACGTTGATATAAACAGGTGCGCATGATGCGCACCCTACGTAAAATGTGCCCTAAGGTCGCCATTTATGGCGACCTTTATTTATTGCGCATCCCGCACGCGTGACGCCAGTCCCAACGCGACTATCGCCATTACCAACGCCAGCCAGTACACCGATTCATGTCCGAAGCGCTCACTGAGCGTGCCTTGGATCAATCCCGCAATGATTAGACCGGTCGAAATGGACGTGGTGAACATTGTGGTAGCCGCACCGGCGCGTCCCGGCATCAAATCCTGGAACCACAGCATGCCAATCCCCGCCACAATGCCGATAAACGCGGCATTAAACAGTTGCAGCACCATCAACGCCGTGCGCGAATGGAACAGCACCAAACCGAGATAAAACAGAATGGCCGCCACCAGCGCCAGCAGCACTAACTTGCGTTTGCCAAACCGTTTTGCGTAGTGACCGGCCAATAGCATGATAGGGATCTCCAGCCCAGCCGCGGTACCCATCAACAGACCTGCCAGCTTTTCCGGCAGGCCCAACGTTGCGCTGATATACAGCGGCATATCGATGATATACATGGTGTTACACGCCCACATCACCACCGATGCGATGAATAGCATGCGCACCTGGCTGTCTTTCCATGGGCTGAGCTGGGTCAGCACTTGCTCGGGTGTGGCTGCAACACGCGGCACTGATGGCAGCGTGCGCCAGATCAGCAGCAAACTCAGCAGGAAAATCGCGGCCGCCACGCAAAACAGCGTCACGAAACCGTAGTTGAGCGCCAGTGCAAAAGAGAGCGGCGGGCCAATCACCCACGCCAGGGACAGCTGCGCACGCATCACCGAACTGAACATCACCACTTCACGTGCCGACTGATCGGCATACTCACGTGCCAAGGCAAAGATCTGCGGAATCGCCACGCTAGCCAGTCCTGACAGCAATACGCCCACACTAATTAACGTCAGATAGTGACGGTTAAAGGCGAACAACAGGGCATTGAGCACCGCCATCAGACAGCAAAAAAGGATCAAATTACGCCGGTCACCCCGGCTGTCCGAGCGCTTCGCCATCAACAGGCTAATCACAATCCCGGCTATGGCGTTAATGGTGAAAAACAATCCCACCCAAAACGGCCGCACCTGCACTTCACGCGTCAGGAACAGACTGAGCGTGGGTGCCTGTAAGGCCCCTGCCACACCCGTCATAAAGGACACAGCCATAAAAGAGAGATAAACCGGATTGAGACGGCGCTGGCGCGTTAACAGCGATTTCATGCAGAAATCCCTTTGAGGAGAATCGGACAACAGAAAAGAGGGTAGAAGATTCCACAGCAAAACGAAAAAAGCCAGCAGAGAAAACGCTGCTGGCGGTGAAAATGCACCCTACTCAGAAAGAGGTTCTACGTCGGCAGAACCGCTGGCAGAGCGCCATTCATTGCTGAATGCCTCCCGCTCTTCCATTGCTGGGCAGTATGCCTCTAATATGGGGCAGGAAAAACTGAGCGATTCTGAGAAGGAGTTCCCCTTTTATGTCCTCTGCGCGACTGCAACAGCAGTTCATCCGCCTGTGGCAAAGCTGCCAGGGCCAGGATCAGGAAACCACACTAAGCGAGCTGGCCGATCTTTTACACTGTTCACGACGCCATATGCGTAACCTGCTCAATGCCATGCAGGCCGCAGGTTGGCTGATCTGGCAGGCAGAGGCGGGGCGCGGTAAACGCTCCACTTTAAGTTTCAATTACACCGGTTTGGCACTCCAGCAGCAGCGCGCCGAGGATCTGCTGGAGCAGGATCGCATCGAGCAGTTGGTGCAACTGGTGGGTGACAAGGATCAGGTGCGCCAGATGATCGCCGCCCACCTTGGGCGCAGTTTCCGTCAGGGGAAACACATCCTGCGCGTGCTCTACTACCGCCCATTGCCTAATCTGCTGCCCGGCTCGCCGCTGCGTCGCTCTGAAACCCATCTGGCGCGACAAATTTTCAATGGCCTGACGCGAGTAAATGAGGAAAAGGGGGAAGTCGAACCGGATATCGCCCATCACTGGCAGCAAACCTCACCGCTGCACTGGCGATTCTTTTTGCGACCGGCGATTCGCTTTCATCATGGTCGTGAACTGGAGATGGAAGATATCATCGCCTCGCTGGACCGCGTGCGCACCCAGCCGCTGTTTTCCCATATCGAGAATTTGCATTCCCCGGCGCCCTGGACGCTGGATATCCACCTGAGCCAACCTGACGATTGGTTGCCCTGGCTGTTGGCTAGCGTCAGTGCCATGATCCTGCCGCGCGAATGGCCCACGCTGCGCCATTTTTCACGCCAACCCATCGGCACCGGACCCTACAGCGTGGTGCGTAATCAGCAGACACAGCTAAAAATCGCCGCCTGGGATGACTATTTTGGCTATCGCGCCTTAATTGATGATGTGTCTATTTGGGTATTGCCTGAGATCAGTGATGAACTGGTGTACGCCGGGGTGAAACTGCAGGGTGAAACCGCGGATGAGAAGTCCGAAGAGAGCCGGCTTGAAGAAGGCTGCTATTTTCTGCTGTACGATCAGCGGTCCGAACGTGGACGCGATGCCCATTTTCGCCGCTGGGTCAGCTATCTGTTCAATCCCATCGCCCTGCTGAACCATGCAGGAGTAGGTTATCAGCGCTACTGGTTCCCGGCGTACGGTTTACTGCCGCGCTGGCACCATCGTCGCGACCTGACGCCTGCCACAAAACCTGAAGGGTTAACGCAACTGACACTCAGTTGGTACAGCCATCATGTCGAACATGAGGGCATCGCAAATGCGTTACGTCCGCTACTGGCGGAACAAGGTGTTGAGCTAATTACCCAAGAACTCAGCTATGAAGCGTGGTTCGAGGGCGCGGGTGAAAGCGATATCTGGCTCGGCAGCGTCAATTTTACGTTACCACTGGACTACGCACTGTTTGCCCAACTGTACGAGCTGCCGCTGATGCATCACTGTGTGCCCATTGACTGGCAAGCCGATGCTGAACAGTGGCGACAAAAAAACCTGCCTCTGGCCGAATGGAGCAAACATCTGGTCAACAATGACTTCATCCATCCGCTGTTTCACCACTGGTTATTGCTTGAAGGTCAACGCAGTATGCGTGGGGTGCGCCTGAACACGCTCGGCTGGTTTGACTTTAAATCGGCCTGGTTTGCGCCGCCGGAGTTGTGAGGCTTTCACGCTGTCACAGAAGTGTCTAAACTAGGCCGTTCTCAACGGGGTGCCCTTTCCGGGCTGAGATAAACCCGTCGAACCTGATCCGGTTAATACCGGCGTAGGGATTTGAGATGTCCATTAACTCAGATCCTTTGCGACTCGAACTTATTATTCTCCTTAAGGAGCGCAAAGTGTTAAACAAAGTCCTGCCTCTGGTCCTGCTGGTTGCTGCCCCGGCTTTCGCCGCCAAACCGGTACTCACCGTGTATACCTATGATTCCTTCTCTGCGGACTGGGGTCCGGGCCCGGCGGTTAAAAAAGCCTTTGAAGCTGAATGTGGCTGCGAGCTGAAATATGTCGCTCTGGAAGATGGTGTGTCACTGCTCAACCGCGTGCGCATGGAAGGCAAAAACAGCCAAGCCGATGTGGTGCTGGGCCTCGATAATAATCTGGTGCAGGCCGCAGAGAAAACCGGCTTGTTCGCCAAGAGCGCCGTGGACACCAGCAAACTCCAGTTACCGGATGCCTGGCACAACGACACCTTCATTCCGTTTGACTACGGCTACTTCGCATTCGTTTACGATAAGAATAAGCTGAAGAACCCGCCGAAAAGCCTGAAAGAGTTGGTGGAAAGCCCTAAGAAGTGGCGCGTGATTTATGAAGATCCGCGCACCAGTACGCCAGGCCTCGGTTTACTGCTGTGGATGCAGAAAGTGTACGGCGATCAAGCACCTGACGCCTGGCAGAAGCTGGCAAAAAAGACCGTCACGGTCACCAAGGGTTGGAGTGAAGCCTACGGTTTGTTTCTGAAAGGGGAAAGCGATCTGGTGCTGAGTTACACCACCTCTCCGGCTTACCACATCATTGAAGAGAAAAAAGAGAACTACGCGGCAGCACCTTTCAGCGAAGGGCACTATTTGCAGGTGGAAGTTGCAGCTCAACTCGCCAGCAGCAAGCAACCGAAACTGGCGCAGCAATTTATGCAGTTTATGGTCTCTCCGGCCTTCCAGCAGACCATTCCCACCGGCAACTGGATGTATCCAGTGATTAAAAGCGATCTGCCAGCGGGTTATCAGTCATTGTCCAAACCGGCGACGGCGCTGCAGTTCACACCTGCACAAGTTGCTGACCATCGCGCCGATTGGATCAGCGCATGGCAACGCGCCGTTAGCCAATAATGCCCGGTTGGTTGATTCCTGGCACGGCCATCGCACTCCTACTCTGTGCGGTGGCGCTGCTGGCCTTTGGCGCGCTGGTCGTGGCCGCGCCAGTGACAGACTGGTGCGCCCTGCTCACTGACAGTTATCTGCATCATGTGCTGGCGTTCTCCTTTGAGCAGGCGCTGCTGTCGGCCCTGTTCTCCGTGCTGCCCGCCATTTTGCTCGCGCGGGCGCTCTATCGCCGTCGCTTCCCCGGACGAACGCTGTTGCTACGCCTTTGCGCCATGACGCTGGTGCTGCCGGTGCTGGTCGCGGTGTTCGGGCTGCTCAGCGTCTACGGTCGCAGCGGCTGGCTGGCCCAACTCTGTGCTCTGTTGGGCCTTGATTACCGCTTCTCACCTTATGGTTTGCAGGGCATTCTGCTGGCGCACGTGTTCTTCAATCTGCCTTTGGCCACGCGCATGCTATTGCAGGCGCTGGAGAATATTCCCGGTGAACAGCGCCAGCTGGCCGCACAGCTTGGTCTGCGTGGCTGGAACCAGTTTCGTCTGCTGGAGTGGCCGTGGTTGCGCCGCCAAATCCTGCCCACCGCCGCGCTGATCTTTATGCTGTGCTTTGCCAGTTTCGCCACGGTGCTGGCGTTGGGTGGTGGCCCGCAAGCCACCACGCTGGAGTTGGCGATCTATCAGGCGTTGAGTTTCGATTACGATCCCAGCCGGGCGGCGCTGCTGGCACTGCTCCAGCTCGGTTGCTGCTTAATGCTGGTGCTGTTAAGCCAGCGCTTTAGCAAAGCCATCCCCACGGGCAGCCAGAACATTCGCGGTTGGCGTGACCCGCAGGATTCCTGGCAGGCACGCATCAGCGATACCCTACTGATTGGCCTTGCGCTCTTGCTGCTCCTGCCGCCCTTAGCCGCAGTGGTTGTTGATGGCTTACGCGGCGGCGTGGCGGGCGCGCTGCAACAACCTGCGCTGTGGCAGGCGACCTTGACGTCACTGCGCATCGCGCTCGGTGCCGGGCTGCTGTGCGTGATACTGACCATAATGCTGCTGTGGAGCAGCCGAGAATTACGCCAGCGCCAACGTAAGGTGGCGGCTCAGGCGATGGAACTGAGCGGTATGCTGATTCTGGCGATGCCCGGCATCGTGCTGGCCAGTGGATTCTTCCTGCTGTTCAACGCCACGGTCGGTTTGCCACAGCGGGCCGACGGGCTGGTGATTTTCACCAATGCGTTGATCGCCATCCCTTATGCCATGAAAGTGCTGGAAAACCCGATGCGCGATATCAATACGCGTTACAGCCAGCTCTGTGCTTCGCTCGGCATTGCCGGGTTTAATCGCCTGAAAATGATTGAACTGCGCGCGCTGAAGCGCCCATTGGCCCAGGCGCTGGCATTTGCCTGCGTGCTCTCCATCGGCGATTTCGGTGTGGTCGCGCTGTTTGGCAGCGCCGATTTCCGCACCCTGCCGTTCTATCTGTTCCAGCAAATTGGGGCCTATCGCGGTGAGGATGGTGCCGTAACGGCACTGCTGCTGTTATTGCTGTGCCTGTTACTCTTTACTATGATGGAAAAATTGCCGGGTCGCCATGCTGACACTGAATAACCTCACCTACCTGTACCAACACTTGCCGATGCGCTTCCGTTTCGAGGCGCAGGCGGGTGAGCGCCTGGCGATCCTTGGCCCCAGTGGCGCGGGTAAAAGCACCTTACTGAGTCTGCTGGGCGGCTTCCTGCCCGTCAGCCAGGGAACCTTGATCATGAATGGCGTCGATCACACGCGCAGCGTCCCCTCGGCGCGACCGGTATCGATGCTGTTTCAGGAGAACAATCTGTTCCCGCACCTCACGGTGCAGCAGAATCTGGGATTGGGTTTACACCCCGGCCTGAAACTCACGCCGCAACAGCAGCAACAGATCGCCGCCATCGCCGAACAAACCGGTTTGCAAAGCCTGCTGACGCGCTTACCCGATCAGCTGTCAGGCGGTCAGCGTCAACGCGTCGCGCTGGCGCGCTGCCTGCTGCGCAATCAGCCAATCTTACTGCTGGATGAGCCTTTTTCCGCGCTCGATCCGGCACTGCGCGGTGAGATGCTGCAACTGGTGCGCTCGGTGTGCGAAAGTCGCAACATTACCTTGCTGATGGTGTCGCACAGTCTGGAAGATGCGCAACAGATTGCCCCACGCAGCCTGGTGGTGGTGGATGGTCGGATTTACTGGGATGGCAGCACAGAAAGTTTGATCAACGGTGAGAGTGAAGCGGCCGCCATCCTTGGCGTGAGAAAGTCTTAAGCGAAGAACACCTTCCACAGCAACTGACGGAAGATCGGCATCATCGGGTGGTATTGAATGGCAATAAATGCCGCCACGCCGATGGCTGCCGACAGCGGTGCCAGCCAACGCAGACGGGCGAGCGGCAGATATTTGGTCGCCCAATCGATCGTTTTGCCACTGCGATACCAACGCCACAGCAGCCAGCAACCCAGCCACACCAGCACCGCAACCAGCAACAGCAGCCATTTGAAGTTGCCTCCTTGCGCCGCCTGCGGCACATCAATCGCCACACCCGCCAAAATACCCGGCATCAGATAGGCGGGCGGCCAGAGAATACAGCCGATCAGGTTAGGCGGCAGGAACTTGCGTACCGGCAGCTCCAGCATGCCCGCCGCCAGTGGAATCAGTGGTCGGGTCGGACCGACAAAGCGCCCCACCAGGATGGTGAACATGCTGTGTTCGTGCAGAGCATGCTCGGTTTTATCCAGCAAGCCTTTATACTTTTTCAGATATTTCCAACGATGCAGCGGCCCCTGAAACTTCCAGCCGATACCGTATGACACCCAATCGCCGATTAGACAACCGGCAAAACCAGCCGCCCAGGCGGGATAAAGGCCAATCTGTCCGCTACCGACCAGCGCCCCAAGGCTGGCCATCAATACGGTGCCTGGTAACAGCAATCCCACGAACGCCAGCGACTCCAGAAAGGTGACCAGCGCCACGGCAAAGAGGGCGAACTCCAGCGATTGCGTAAACAGGTGTTGAATCCAGGCTTCCATAACTATCCTCTGCGGAATATAGAGGCTGGATTGTCCGGAGCCAGCGCCACAGCGTCAAGCCAAGATTTGTACGTCAATATTGACAATTCAGCCAACAGCACACTGTATAAACATCCATGATATACTCAATGTAATTCAATCTCTGGAGTTCACGTGACCGATCCGCGCGCAGGTTTTCTACTCACCCGACACTGGCGAGACACGCCAACCGGCAGCGAAGTGGTGCTGTGGCTGGCCACCGACCAAGGGCCACAACGCCTGGTGCTGCCCGCGCAGGAGTCCGTGGCGTTTATTCCGGAAGAGTTTCGCAGCCAAACCGAAGCGCTGATCGCTGATGAGCGCCATACGCATCTGCAAGCACTGACCCTGAAAGATTTTCGTCGCCGTCCGGTATTTGGTCTCTATTGCCGCAGCAACCGCCAGCTGCAAAATCTGGAAAAGCGCCTGCGCGAAAATGGCATCTCCGTGTATGAAGCGGATATTCGGCCGCCTGAACGCTATTTAATGGAGCGTTTTATTACCGCGCCAGTGTGGTTCAGCGGTGACGTTCGCGGCGACAGCGTGGTCAATGCGCGCCTGAAACCGCATCCTGATTATCGTCCACAGCTGAAATGGGTGTCGCTGGACATTGAAACCACCGAGCACGGCGAACTCTACTGTATCGGACTTGAAGGCTGCGGTCAGCGCCAGGTTTACATGCTCGGTCCGCCAAACGGCGATGCCAGCGCGCTGGATTTCGACCTGATCTATTTGGACAGTCGCCCGCAATTGCTGGAGCAGCTCAATGCCTGGTTTGCGCGTCACGACCCGGATGTGATTATCGGCTGGAGTGTGGTGCAGTTTGACCTGCGCGTGCTGCAAAAACATGCCGACCGTTATGGCATTCCGCTGCGTTTAGGCCGGCAAAATCAAGCGCTGGAGTGGCGCGAGCACGGTTTCAAACCGGGTGTGTTTTTCGCCCAGGCCCAAGGGCGGCTGGTGATCGATGGCATTGAAGCGCTTAAATCAGCGTTTTGGGATTTCCCCTCATTCAGCCTCGAAGCGGTGTCACGTCAATTGCTCGGTGAAGGCAAAGCCATTGATAACCCCTGGCAACGCATGGAAGAGATCAACTGGCGTTTTGCCCATGACAAACCGGCGTTGGCGAAGTACAACCTGAAAGACTGCGAGCTGGTGACGCGCATCTTTCAGCACACTGCCATCATGCCGTTTCTGTTGGAACGCGCCACCGTCAATGGCCTGGCGGTGGATCGCCACGGGGGCTCGGTGGCCGCGTTCGGTCACCTCTATATTCCGCGCATGCATCGCGCCGGATTTGTCGCACCTAATCTCGGTGAAGTGGCCCCCGAAGCCAGCCCAGGCGGCTACGTAATGGATTCTCGCCCCGGCCTGTATGATTCGGTACTGGTGCTGGACTACAAAAGCCTCTATCCCTCGATTATTCGCACGTTCCTGATCGATCCGGTGGGTTTGGTTGAAGGGCTGGCACATCCAGATGATGCCGATTCGGTGCCCGGTTTCCGCCATGCGCGCTTCTCGCGCCATACACACTGCTTACCGGCGATTGTGCAGCAGATTTGGCAAGGGCGTGAAGCCGCGAAGCGCGAGGGTAATCAACCTTTGTCGCAGGCATTAAAGATCATCATGAACGCCTTTTATGGCGTGCTCGGCACCAGCGCCTGCCGCTTCTTTGATCCTCGCCTGGCGTCATCGATCACCCTGCGCGGGCACGCCATCATGCAGCAAACGCGTCAACTGATTGAAGCCGAAGGTTTTGATGTGATTTACGGCGACACTGATTCGACCTTTGTCTGGTTAAAGAGCGCGCACAGCGAAACGGATGCCGCGGCAATTGGCCGTCGCCTGGCAGAACAGGTCAACAGCTGGTGGCAGCAACATCTGCAGCAAACCTACGGGCTGGAGAGTGCACTGGAGCTGGAATACGAAACCCATTTCAGCCGCTTCCTGATGCCGACTATTCGCGGGGCCGAGCAAGGCAGCAAAAAGCGTTACGCCGGGATGATTCGTACCGACGGCACGGAACGATTGGTGTTCAAAGGGCTGGAATCGGTGCGCACCGACTGGACGCCGCTCGCACAGCAGTTCCAGCAAAATTTGTATGGTCGCATTTTCCGTGGCGAGCCCTGGCAAGACTATATCCGTGAAACGGTAGCCGAGTTGCTGGCGGGCGAACTGGATGATCAGTTGATCTACAAAAAACGGCTGCGTCGGGCGTTAAAAGATTATGAAAAAAATGTGCCGCCACATGTACGTGCAGCACGTATTGCCGATGAGCACAATCGGAAACTACAGCGCCCGCTGCAGTATCAAAATGGCGGCTCCATTCGCTATGTGATGGCGACCGCTGGCCCGGAACCGCTGGAAGCACGCAGCACGCCCTTAGACTATGATCACTACGTCACCAAGCAGTTACAGCCGGTGGCGGAAGGCATTTTACCCTTCGTTGGCGATGACTTTGCTACACTCATTACTGGGCAGTTGGGGCTTTTTTGACAGGTGACGAATGCCTTGCCATCCAGTACCATAGCGCCCTTCCTGATTCTCACCGCAGATACAATCTGACCAAACTCTCGTTTGGCGGCGATGTATTGCCTGAGTACAGGTGAACTTCTTTATGGCATGTCAGAGAGTCGAGCTAAAAATATATGGTTTTTACACTGGGTCAACGCTGGATTAGTGATACAGAAAGTGAACTGGGACTGGGAACGGTTGTGGCGATTGATACGCGCATGATCACCATGATGTTTCCGGCTACCGGCGAAAACCGCCTGTATGCCCGCAATGATGCGCCTGTCACGCGTGTGATTTTTAATCCGGGTGACACCATCACCAACCACGAAGGTTGGCAGATGAGCGTCGATGAAGTCCGTAACGATAACGAATTAATGACTTACATCGGCACACGTCTCGACACCGCAGAAAGCGGCGTGGTGATGCGTGAAGTGATGCTGGATAGCAAACTGGTATTCAGCAAACCTCAGGACCGTCTGTTTGCCGGTCAGCTCGACCGCATGGACCGCTTTGCGCTGCGTTTCCGCGCGCGTAAATACCAGAGTGAGCAGTATCGCCTGCCGATCAGCGGCTTACGCGGGATGCGTACCAATCTTATCCCCCATCAGCTGCACATCGCCCATGACGTGGGCCGCCGTCATGCCCCTCGCGTTTTACTGGCCGATGAAGTGGGCTTAGGTAAAACCATCGAAGCCGGCATGATCATCCAGCAGCAGTTGCTGGCTGGCCGCGCCGAACGTGTGCTGATCGTGGTACCGGAAACCTTGCAGCATCAGTGGCTGGTTGAGATGTTACGTCGCTTCAACCTGCGCTTTGCGCTGTTTGATGATGACCGTTACACCGAAGCGCAGCACGACAGTGACAACGCCTTCGAAACCGAGCAGCTGATTATCTGCTCACTGGACTTCGTGCGTCGTAATAAACAGCGTCTCGAATTACTGGCCGATGCCGAATGGGATCTGTTGGTGGTCGATGAAGCCCACCACCTCGCCTGGAGCGAAGATGCACCCAGCCGCGAATACCAGGTAATTGAGCAGTTAGCAGAGAAAACCCCAGGCGTGCTGTTGCTGACCGCCACACCAGAACAGTTGGGCCTGGAAAGTCACTTCGCACGTTTGCGTCTGCTGGATCCTAATCGCTTCCACGACTTCAGCCAGTTTGTGGCTGAGCAGCAGAACTATCGTCCGGTGGCCGATGCCGTCAGCTCGCTGCTCGCCGACCACGCGATCAGCAAAGAAGAGATGAACCTGATCAACGACCTGATCGGCGAGCAAGATATTGAGCCGCTGCTGCAGGTCGCCAATAGCGATCGCGACGGCAAAGAGGACGCGCGCAAAGAGCTGGTTTCCATGCTGATGGATCGCCACGGCACCAGCCGCGTCCTGTTCCGTAACACGCGTAATGGCGTGAAGGGCTTCCCAAAACGCGAACTGCATCAGATCCGTTTGCCACTGCCCGCGCAGTATCAAACTGCGATCAAAGTCTCTGGCATCATGGGAACGCGTAAAAGTGCTGAAGAGCGCGCGCGCGACATGCTGTATCCAGAGAAGATTTACCAGGAGTTTGAAGGTGATAGCGGGACCTGGTGGAACTTCGATCCTCGCGTTGAATGGTTGATGGGCTATCTGACCAGTAACCGTAAAGAGAAAGTGCTGGTGATCTGCGCCCAAGCCGCCACTGCACTGCAGCTTGAGCAAGTGCTGCGTGAGCGCGAAGGCATTCGTGCTGCGGTGTTCCACGAAGGGTTATCGATTCTGGAACGCGACCGCGCAGCGGCTTTCTTCGCCTCTGAAGAAGAAGGTGCGCAGGTGCTGCTGTGCTCTGAAATCGGATCGGAAGGCCGTAACTTCCAGTTCGCCAGCCGCCTGGTGATGTTTGACCTGCCATTCAACCCGGATTTGCTGGAACAGCGTATTGGTCGTCTCGATCGTATCGGTCAGATGCACGATATCCAGATTCTGGTGCCGTGGCTGGAAAAAACCGCACAGGCGGTGCTGCTGCGTTGGTACAACGAAGGGCTGGATGCGTTTGAGCATACCTGCCCAACCGGTCGCACCATTTACGACAGCGAATATAGCAAACTGATTGAATTCCTCGCGGCACCAGAGAACCCGCAAGGTCTGGATGAGTTCATCACAGAAAGCCGGAAACAGCACGACGCGCTGAAAGCCCAGCTGGAACAAGGCCGTGACCGCTTGCTGGAGTTGAACTCAAACGGTGGTGAAGCGGCGCAAGTGCTGGCGAATGCGATTGGCGAGCAGGATAACGACACCGATTTGGTCAACTTCGCACTGAATCTGTTTGATATCGTCGGTATCAATCAGGAAGACCGCAGCGACAGCTTAATCGTGCTGACCCCCTCCGATCACATGCTGGTGCCGGATTTCCCAGGCTTACCAGAAGACGGCTGCACGGTCACGTTCAACCGTAACCAGGCGCTGTCACGTGAAGATACCCAGTTTATCACTTGGGAACATCCGCTGATCCGCAACGGTCTCGACCTGATTCTGTCGGGCGATACCGGCAGCTGCGCGCTGTCGCTGTTGAAAAACAAGGCGCTGCCAGTGGGCACGCTGCTGGTTGAGATGATTTACGTCGTGGAAGCCCAGGCGCCGAAGAGCCTGCAGCTCACCCGCTTCCTGCCGCCGACACCGGTACGTTTGCTGATGGACCGTGCCGGTAACAACCTGGCAGGCAAAGTGGAGTTTGAAAGCTTCAACCGTCAGCTGAATGCCGTTAATCGCCACACCGGCAGCAAGCTGGTTAATGCGGTTCAGCAGGAAGTGCACGAGATTCTGACGCAGGCCGAGAAGATGATTGTGCCGGAAGCACAGGCATTGATCGCTGCCGCGAAAGTGGAAGCGGATGAGAAGCTGAGCGCCGAGTTGTCACGCCTGGAAGCGTTGAAAGCGGTCAACCCTAACATCCGTGATGATGAGGTTGAAGCGCTGGAAAGCAATCGCGAGCAGGTGCTGGAAAGCCTGGGCGATGCGGGCTGGCGTCTGGATGCGCTGCGTCTGATCGTCGTGACGCACCAATAATCGCTTAAGGTCACTACGACATGTTGATGGAAGCCTACAATCCGCCGCTGGAACCCTGGTTACATATTCTGTATCAGGACGAGCATATTATGGTGGTGAACAAGCCAAGTGGCTTGTTGTCCGTGCCGGGCCGGCTTGAGGAGCACAAGGACAGCGTGATGACGCGCATCCAGCGTGATTTTCCTCAGGCGGAATCGGTACATCGACTGGATATGGCGACCAGCGGTGTGATCGTAGTGGCGCTGAATAAAGCGGCGGAGCGAGAACTAAAGCGTCAGTTCCGTGAGCGGGAACCTTCTAAATACTATGTGGCCCGCATCTGGGGCCATCCTGCTGCTGAAGAGGGTTTGATCGACCTACCCTTAATTTGTGACTGGCCAAATCGGCCAAAGCAGATGGTGTGCTTTGAGAATGGTAAAGCCGCGCAGACCGAGTATCAGGTGCTGGAGTATGAGGCAGGAAACAGTGCTCGCGTGCGGCTTAAGCCGATTACCGGACGCTCGCATCAACTGCGCGTGCATTTGCTGGCACTGGGCCATCCGATTCTGGGCGATCGTTTTTATGCCCACGAAGAGGCATTAGCCATGGCCGAGCGTTTGCAGTTACATGCGGAGTCCCTGACTATCACCCATCCGGCATTCGGCAATAGCATGACGTTTAAGCAGCCGGCGGATTTTTAACGGTTTCCCTCATCCCAGCCTTCTCCCGCAAGCGGGAGAAGGTGACGTACAGTGTGATGTGTCAGTCTGAAGCTTTAACAGAAATTCGCTCGATCAGTTCCCTCGCCCGCTTGCGGGAGAGGGTTAGGGTGAGGGAAAATTACTCTACTTAAATCCCTTTTCCTTGCGAATCAGATCATAAGCCGCCTGAATCTCCTGCGCTTTCTGCTTCGCCATTTCCATCATTTCCGGCGGCAACCCTTTCGCCACCAGTTTATCCGGATGGTGCTCGCTCATCAGTTTGCGGTAAGCCCGTTTGATGGTGGTGCTGTCATCACTGCTCTTCACGCCGAGCACGCTACACGCATCCTCTAACGTTGGCCCACGTTTCGCCTGCTGATAGGCACCGCCGTAAGACGAACCACCGCCGCCGAACTGTTGCCCGCCTTCCATCATGCGCAGGAACTGATCGAACTGAGTGCGCGAAATACCCAGCTCTTCAGCGATTACATACAGCACCTGACGCTCGTTGGGATGCAGCGATCCATCGGCGAACGCCGCCTGAATCTGAATTTCCAGAAACATCCTAATCAGATCGAAACGGCCAAAGCAGGCGCTGCGCAGCTCACGCAATTTATTACGCAGCGGATAGTCACTCTGCTTGCCTTCGCGGAATGCCCTTTGGGCAGCCACGCGTGCATCACCATGCAGCTGCATACGATCCATAAATAAAGAAGCAATCTGAATATCGGCTTCGGTGACGCGCCCTTTTGACTTGGTCAAATGGCCCATCACTTGAAAAGTGGTACTGAAAAACAGCGTTTGTCGCGCCTGATTGTTGGCGAAATAACCCTGTCCTTTTACACTGCGCACCTTGTCAAACATATGGCCAATGAGCAGACCCAGTACAATGCCCCAAAAGCCTGCCCCGGAAAGTAAGCCGAGAGCCAGACCAATAACTTTTCCCCAGTAGCGCATAAACTCCTCAATTCGCCATGCTTGCGGCTGAAAATTGCATTATCATACCTTTCATTTACTTCAGTGCCTAACAGCAACGCGATCAGACAAGGATTAACACTGGCACAACGCCGGGCAGTAAGTTAGTCTCTGAGCCGATTGTCGGCATGATGCCCGTTCTCATGGAAATCCCGAACCGCGTATGAAAAAACAGATACCTACCCTGCTGGCAACCATGATTGGTGCAGCGCTCTACAGTCAGCAGACGTTCGCCGACGACCTTATGTCGCAGTGTATGTTGGGCGTGCCGAGCTACAACCGTCCACTGGTCAGTGGCGATACCAATTCGTTGCCTGTCACCATTCACTCTGACTCGGCCAAGGGTAACTACCCGAATGACGCGGTTTTTACTGGCAATGTTGACGTGCAGCAGGGCAATAGCCGCTTACGCGCCGATGAGATGCAACTGCATCAGCGCCAGCAGGATGGGCAAACCACGCCAGTACGTACAGTCGATGCGCTGGGTAATGTGCACTATGACGACAATCAGGTCATCCTGAAAGGTCCGAAAGCATGGTCCAATCTTAATACTAAAGACACCAACGTCTGGAACGGTGACTATCAAATGGTCGGCCGTCAGGGGCGTGGCGTCGCCGATCAGATGAAACTGCGCGGTGATAACCGCTATACCATTCTGGAAAACGGCAGCTTTACATCGTGCTTGCCGGGTTCCAACAGCTGGAGTGTGGTTGGCTCCGAAGTGATCCAGGATCGCCAGGAAGAAGTGGCCGAGATCTGGAATGCGCGCTTCAAACTGGGCAATGTCCCGGTATTCTATAGCCCGTATCTGCAGTTACCGATTGGCGATCGCCGTCGTTCTGGTTTCCTGATCCCCAACGCGAAGTACGGCAGTAACAATGGCTTCGAGTTCATGCTGCCGTATTACTGGAACATCGCGCCGCAGGCAGATGCCACCATTACGCCGCATTACATGAGTAAACGTGGTCTACAACTGCAGAATGAATTCCGCTATCTAACCGTGTTCGGTGCCGGTTTGATGGAACTGGATTATCTGCCTTCTGATAAGCAGTACGACAACGACAAAGCGGTGCGTGGAATCGCCGAGAATGACAGCTCCGATCGCTGGCTGTTCTATTGGCAGCATGCGGGCGTTTATGAGCAGCACTGGCGCTTCAACGCTAACTATACCAAGGTGAGCGATCCTTACTACTTCAACGATCTCGACTCGAAGTATTACAGCTCTACCGACGGTTATGCGACGCAGAAATTTAGCTTTGGCTATGCCGATACCAACTGGGATGCGACGTTGTCGACCAAAGACTTCCAGGTCTTTGGCACCACGGATTCCACCAACGTGTATCGTGCGATGCCACAGCTGGATCTCAACGCTTATCAAAACGATATTGGTCCGTTTGATGGTCGCATTTACGCACAGGCAGTGAAATTCACTAACGTGAACAGCAAAATGCCTGAAGCGACCCGTCTTCACATTGAGCCAACGTTGAACCTGCCGCTGTCGAATGGCTGGGCAAGCCTGGATACCGAAGCCAAATTCCTTGCAACGCACTACCAGCAGGACAATATCGATCGTTATAACAATAACGAAATCTCGGGCGTAGACAGCACCGGTAATCGGTTGGACAGCTCGGTGAACCGCACCATGCCACAGTTCAAAGTGGATGGACGTCTGGTATTTGACCGCAATATGGATTGGGAGCCGGGCTACACGCAAACCCTGGAGCCGCGTGTTCAGTACCTTTACATTCCGTATCGCAACCAGAGCAATATCTATCCGTACGACTCCACCCTGCTGCAAACGGACTACACCGGTTTGTTCCGCGATCGTACTTACAGTGGTCTGGACCGCATCGCTTCAGCGAACGAAGTCGCAACCGGTTTGACCACACGAATTTATGATAACGATCTGGTTGAACGTTTTAACGTTTCTGTAGGTCAAATCTACTCGTTTACCCCGTCTCGTACCGGCGTAAACCAGACAAGTGACGAAGATGATACCGGCAGCCTGGTGTGGGCTGGCGATACGTACTGGAAAATCAGCGATCGCTGGGGTGCGCGCGGCGGACTGCAATATGACACCCGCCTCGATAACGTCGCTCAGGGTAATGCCATTCTGGAATATCGCCAGGATGCCGATCGTATGGTGCAGTTAAGCTACCGTTACAGCAGTCCGGAGTATGTTGCTCAGGCCCTGAACAACTCCAGCTTGCTGACTAACCCGATTTATAAAAACGGGATTTCACAAGTGGGCGCGACCGGGAGCTGGCCGATTGCCGATGCCTGGTCACTGGTGGGGGGCTATTACTACGATACCCGCAACAGTCGTCCGGCTGAGCAGCTTATCGGCCTGCAGTACAGCTCGTGCTGCTATGCCATTCGTCTGGGTTACGAGCGCAAGATCAACGGTTGGGAAAACAACGACAGTAAGTACGACAACCAAATCTCATTCAACATTGAGCTACGTGGTCTGAGTTCTAACTATGGCTTAGGCACCAATGAAATGCTGCGTCAGGGCATCATCCCTTACCAGCGCGCTTTCTGATGTTGTGATGTTTGACAGGCTATCCCGCAGTGCGGAAACAACAATGGATAAAGTATGAAGAACTGGAGAATGCTGATTCTTGGTGTAGCGATTACCGCTAACACTGCGTTCGCAGCCCCACAAGAGGTTGATAAAGTTGCCGCAGTCGTGAACAACGGTGTGGTGCTGGAAAGTGACGTTGATAACATGATGCGCACCGTGAAATCACAGGCGCAGCAGGCACATCAGCAGTTACCTGATGACAAAACCTTGCGTCATCAGATCCTTGAGCGTCAGGTCATGGATGCCATCATTCTTCAGATGGGTGAAAAAGCCGGCCTGCAGGTCAGCGATCAGCAGCTGGATCAGGCGATCCAGAACATTGCCGCACAGAATAAGATGACCATGGATCAGTTGCGCAGCCGCCTCGCCTATGACGGTATGAATTACAATGCTTACCGTGCGCAGATTCGCCAGGAGATGCTGATTTCTGAAGTGCGTAACAACGAAGTGCGCCGTCGTGTGACCATCCTGCCACAGGAAGTTGATGCGCTCGCCGCTCAGGTTGGTTCACAAAACGCCCAGGGTACGGAGCTGAATGTCAGCCAGATCCTGCTGCCGCTGCCCGAAAATCCAACCCAGCAACAGGTGGACGATCAGGAAGCGCTGGCGCGTCAGCTGGTGGGACAACTGAAAGGCGGTGCCGACTTCGGTAAACTGGCGGTCACCTACTCTGCCGATCCACAAGCGCTGAAAGGCGGCAACATGGGCTGGGCAAAAATTGAAGAACTGCCAACCCTGTTCTCGCAGGCACTGAGCACCGCGAAGAAAGGCGACATCGTTGGCCCAATCCGTTCCGGCGTGGGCTTCCACATCCTGAAAGTGAACGATCTGCGCGGTGAGAGTAAAAATATCTCGGTAACCGAAGTACATGCGCGTCACATTCTGCTGAAGCCGTCACCGATTCTCACTGACGCGCAGGCGCAGGCGAAGATCGAGCAGATCGCTGCTGATATCAAAAGTGGTAAAACCACCTTTGCCGCCGCAGCAAAACAGTTCTCTGACGATCCCGGTTCGGCTAACCAGGGTGGCGATCTCGGCTGGGCAACCCCAGAAATCTACGATCCGGCATTCCGTGATGCACTGCTGAAGTTGCAGAAAGGCCAGATCAGCGAGCCAGTACACTCATCCTTCGGCTGGCACTTGATTCAGCTGCTGGATACCCGCCAGGTGGACAAAACCGATGCAGCGCAGAAAGAGCGTGCTTATCGCCTGTTGTTCAACCGTAAATTTGCTGAAGAAGCACAGACCTGGATGCAGGAACAGCGCGCCAGTGCTTACGTGAAAATTCTGGATGGCAATGGCCAGTAACTATCGTGTGGTGATCACGCCCGGCGAACCCGCCGGGATTGGTCCTGATCTCACCGTTCAACTGGCCCAGCTTGACTGGCCAGTTGAGCTGGTGGTGTGTGCCGACGGTAATCTGCTCCGCCAACGCGCCAGCCAACTCGGCTTGCCGTTAACGCTGCGTGATTACCAAGCAGGTGTAGCCGCGCAACCGCAGCAGGCGGGTACGTTAACGCTGTTGCAGGTCGATACCGCTCAACCCGTGACGCCCGGTGAGCTCACCGTCGCAAACGGTCACTATGTGCTGGAGACGCTGGCACGTGCCTGTGATGGCTGCCTGAATGGCGAGTTCGCTGCGCTGATCACCGGTCCGGTTCATAAAGGTGTGATCAATGATGCCGGCATTCCGTTTACCGGCCATACCGAATTCTTTGCCGATCGCGCAGGCGGAGACCGCGTGGTGATGATGCTGGCAACGGAAGAGTTACGCGTTGCTTTGGCGACCACCCATCTGCCATTAAAAGATGTCTCCAATGCTATCACCCGCGACAGCCTGCATGAAGTGATCACCATTCTGCATCAGGATTTACAGCAAAAATTTGGCTTAGCGCAGCCACACATCTTTGTTTGCGGCTTAAACCCTCATGCTGGCGAAAGCGGTCACATGGGTCGCGAAGAAATTGATACCATTATTCCGGCGCTCGACGAACTGCGTCAGCAAGGCATTCAGCTCACTGGCCCTTTGCCAGCGGATACCTTGTTCCAGCCGAAATATTTGCAACATGCCGATGCCGTCCTGGCGATGTATCACGATCAGGGCTTACCGGTGCTAAAATTTCAGGGGTTTGGTCGTGCGGTGAATATCACCCTTGGCCTGCCCTTTATCCGGACCTCTGTCGACCACGGCACCGCGCTTGAATTAGCCGGCCAGGGCAAGGCAGAACCGGGCAGCTTTATCACGGCGCTTAATCTCGCCATCACTATGATCAAGAGCAGTAATGAATAATCGCGTCCACCAGGGGCACTACGCCCGTAAACGTTTCGGGCAAAACTTCCTGAACGATAAGTACATTATCGACAGCATTGTCTCCGCTATTCACCCGCAGAAGGGAGAAGCTATCGTGGAGATTGGTCCCGGCCTTGGCGCCTTAACGGAGCCCGTCGGCGAACGTCTCGATGCATTGACCGTTGTTGAGCTGGACCGCGACCTGGCCGCGCGTTTACAGACCCATCCGTTCCTCGGCCCTAAGCTGACCATCTATCAGCAAGATGCGATGACCTTTGATTTCTCCGCTCTGGCGCAAGAGAAAGGTCAGCCGCTGCGTGTGTTTGGCAACCTGCCCTACAATATCTCCACGCCGCTGATGTTCCACCTTTTCAGCTATACTGGTTCGATTAAAGATATGCACTTCATGCTGCAGAAAGAAGTGGTTAACCGTTTGGTTGCCGGACCAGGCAGCAAAGCCTATGGTCGTCTGAGCGTGATGGCGCAATATTACTGCCAGGTTATTCCGGTGTTGGAAGTGCCACCTGAATCCTTTACCCCACCACCTAAAGTGGATTCCGCCGTGGTACGTTTGATGCCTTATGCACAACCACCGCATCCGGTCAGCGATATTCGTCTGCTGAGCCGTATTACCACGGAAGCGTTCGGTAAACGTCGTAAAACTCTGCGTAACAGTCTCGCACATATGTTTGCGGCCGGTGCGCTGGATCAACTCGATATTGATGCCTCGCTGCGTGCAGAAAATGTCACCGTGGCGCAGTATTGCCAACTGGCCAACTGGCTGGGTAACCATCAGGCTGAAACGCCGGAGAGCTGAGTGTATGAGTGAATTGGCCCGCGTCTGTGTCCATGTATTGAGCCAATATGTGGAATCGCAATCCTTGCCCGACGAGGATCGCTACGTGTTTGCCTACACCATCACCATTCGCAATCTGGGGCGTAACAGCGTGCAGTTGCAGAGCCGCTACTGGCTAATCACCAATGGCAACGGTCGCGAGACGGAAGTACAAGGTGAAGGCGTGGTAGGCGAGCAACCGCACATTGCTGCTGGCGGAGAGTTCCAATACACCAGCGGTGCGGTGCTTGAAACACCAATGGGCACCATGCAAGGTCACTATGTGATGATCGACGAAGAAGGCGAAGAGTTCCACGTCGAGATTCCGGTGTTCCGACTCGCAATACAAACCCACATTCATTAATCCTCCTCCGCCCGGCCAGTCCGGGCGGCGCGTTTTGATCGGACTGACGTAATGAGCACATACCTGATTGGCGATATCCACGGCTGTTATGACGAATTACGTGCGCTGTTGGCGCGCGTTGATTTCGATCCACAGCAAGATGAGCTGTGGCTAACGGGCGACTTAGTCGCGCGCGGACCGGGTTCGCTAGACGTCTTACGCTACGTGAAATCGCTGGGAGATTGCGTGCGCCTGGTGCTGGGCAATCACGATCTGCACCTGCTGGCTGTTTATGCGGGCATCAGCCGTAACAAGCCGAAAGATCGCCTGACGCCGTTGTTAGAGGCTGCCGATGCGGATGAACTGATTAACTGGTTGCGTCGCCAGCCGCTGCTGCAGGTTGACGAAGAAAAGAAGCTATTGATGGCGCATGCGGGCATCACGCCGCAATGGGATCTCGATACCGCGAAACTGTGCGCGGCTGAAGTGGAAGCGGTGCTTTCCAGCGATACCTACCCCCTGTTCCTGGATGCAATGTATGGCGACATGCCAAACAACTGGACACCGGAACTGACGGGTCTGGCACGCCTGCGATTCAGCACCAATGCGCTGACACGCATGCGCTTCTGTTTCCCCAACGGTCAGCTGGATATGATCTGTAAAGAAGCGCCGAACTCTGCCCCACCGCCACTCAAACCCTGGTTCAATGTTCCCGGCAAGATTGGCAGTGAATATACGCAAATATTTGGTCACTGGGCCTCGCTGGAAGGCAAAGGCACGCCGAGCCATGTGATTGGCCTTGATACAGGCTGCTGCTGGGGCGGCACGCTGACTTTATTGCATTGGGAAACCATGCAGTATCACGTGCAGCAATCCAATCGCGTGCAGGCGATGGCAGAAAGCGCAGTCAGCGCACATCCACCACTCAGTGACGCGCAGTAAGTAAAAAGCTCCGCCAGTTGAGCGGGGCTTTTTTTCGGTCGCCATAAATGGCGCCCCTACGATGACGCTGCACGACCTTCGTAGGGTGCGCATCAAGGCAGACGCAGCACGGCCTTTGTAGGGTGCGCATTGATGCGCACCAGGCAAAATTAGCGGCGGCGGTCCAGAATCTCAAAGCAGTAGCTGTGTGAATTCTGCGCATCCGCATCGTGGAATTCACTAAAGGTAGACTGCCACTCATCCGGCTCGTAATCCGGGAATTGGGTATCGCCTTCTACTTCCGCATCAATATGGGTCAGATACAGACGATCCGCACGTGCCAGCATCTGTTCATAAATGCGGCCGCCACCGATCACCATTATCTCCTCGACGTCGCCGGCAGCTTTAACCGCCTCATCCAGTGAAGTGACCCAAGTGACGCCTTCATGCGTCCCCGGCTGGCTGCTGACCACAATATTCAGACGACCCGGTAATGGGCGTCCAATGGATTCAAAGGTCAGGCGACCCATAATCACCGGCTTATTCAGCGTATGACGTTTAAACCACGCCAAATCTGCTGGCAGGTTCCATGGCATGGCGTTTTCCATACCAATAATGCGATCGGCTGCCAGTGCCGCGATGAGACTAATCATGTTAAAAGACCTACAGGAAAAAAATTGGCGCCATCATACGTAAAGGCGAAAGTTTCGTCGATAGGCCGACCCCGCTATTTGCGTAAAGCTCCTATGCCACCGCATTTTTGTTATTGGACAGAGTTTTACACCGAGTTTCGCAGCATATCTGGGAAGAGGCGCCAGAATAGTTCGGCGAAGCGGCACAATTCAGGGTGAAAACAGGGATTGATGGGATGGAGTGTAAAGAAAATCGCACTCTATGCGACAAAGAAAAACGGCTCCCGCAGGAGCCGTTAAAACCACGATTAGAAGTCGTAGCGCACACGCACCAGGTTCATGTTACCCAGTGATTTATCGGTGCTGGAGGTAATCACATATTCGTAATCAATCTGGAAGCCGTAGTCCAGCTTGGTGCTGATACCTACGCCGTTATCGATACGCTTGTAGTTACGTCCGTTGACGAATTCCAGACGGTCGCCCATGAAGTATGGCTGGATAGATTTAACCGCATACTGGCCGATTGGGAACTTGTAACCCGCGAAGTATTCCACGCCCCACGCATCATCCGCGAAGTAGTTATTCACGGTGTTACGTTTGGTTGGTGAGAAGTTCTGATACCAGCCGCCGCCTGCAGACAGCGTCCAGTTATCTGGCGTCCAGCTCAGCGCGGTGCCATAGATGTTCTGGTCGTAATCTTTGCTTTCGCCAGTGCCTGGGTTGTGGATATCAGCACGCGTGTAGTTCCACGCGGTGCCCCATGCCAGATCTTTGGTGATGTGATAGTTCACGCCCAGTGAGCCGCCGCCTTTACGCTTGTAGCGCAGGCCGTTACCTGGCAGGTAGTTGTTATCTTCAAACAGGTATGACGCATAAACATCTACATCGCCGAAGGTGTTTTTGTACTTCAGCATCTTACGTGAGCGATAAGAACCGTCGTAGTCGCCGTTGATACCGTTGCCTGGTGCCTGGGCCAGCATGTCGTAGTCCCAGATATCGGTCTTCGCGCCAACCACATCATAGTAAATGCTGTTCTGCTGACCAAAGGTCAGCTGACCCCAGGTTTTGCTTTTCAGACCGGTATACAGCTGACGACGCGTGGTGTTGTGAGCGCCATCTGCATAGTGGTTATCCCAGCCCCACCATGCCGGGAAGTTCACACCCAGCTCGTAGTAGCTGACCCAGCTGATGTCATCAAACAGGTAGTAATCAGCAGAGAAACGGAAACGTGAACCGCCATCAAAGCCATTACGCTTGTAAGACTTGTCGTTCACACCTGCCTGATGCTGGAACTGTGGACGAATACTGCCGCCCACTTTGAAATCAAGACGGCTGAGTGGATCGCCCGCCTGCGGATCCTGCTTGAGCAGGGTAATTTCCGCCTGGCTGGCGAGAGGAGCAGCAACTAACAATGCAGCCACTGCACTGAGGGTGAAAGCACGCATTTTCATTTTTTATATCCCAGTTAAGGTGAGCGCTCTATTAATGAGCGTGCGAAATAGTACGGTGCGCTGCCCGGGATCTTATTTATAAATTTGTGCGAATAATCCGAGGTGTAACCGGTATCGCATCAACTGATAAAAACTATGTCAAATCAATAGATTTTTAACACATAACGATATTCAACCAGGGGAAAACAGGCGAAAAAAAACGGCCCTTTTAGGGCCGTTTTATTCAGGTCAATCGCGGGATTAACCTTTGATTTGCGCGTGCATTTCCTGCACAGAAATCACTTTCTCGGTTGGGTCAGCGTTCAGCGCCATGGCTGTAGCGAATCCACCGTTCAACGTGGTGTCATAGTGCACCTTATATTGCAGCGCACTGCGGCGAATCAGTTTTGAATCTTCAATCGCCTGACGTCCTGCGGTGGTGTTCACGATGTAGGTGTATTCACCGTTCTTCAGGCGGTCCTGGATATGTGGACGGCCTTCATGCACCTTGTTCACCAGACGTGGGTTGATACCCGCTTCGCCCAGCACCACGGCGGTACCGTGCGTGGCATCTAACTCGAAGCCAAACTTCTGCAACTTAGCGGCCAGGTCAACAATACGCTTCTTATCACCTTCGCGCACTGACAGCAGGGCACGACCGGTTTTCTTCATATTGCTCTGCGCACCCAGCATCGCTTTGGCGAAGGCTTCAGCGAAGGTACGACCAACGCCCATTACCTCACCAGTAGAGCGCATCTCTGGGCCAAGGATAGGGTCAACACCCTGGAACTTGTTGAACGGCAGTACCACTTCTTTAACAGAGTAGTAAGGTGGAATCACCTCTTCCGTTACGCCCTGCTCGGCCAGCGTTTTGCCTGCCATCACGCGTGCGGCCACTTTCGCCAGCGGTACACCCGTGGCTTTTGACACAAACGGCACGGTACGCGCGGCACGTGGGTTCACTTCAATCAGGTAAACTTCGTTGTCTTTCACCGCAAACTGCACGTTCATCAGACCGCGCACGTTCAGCTCAAAGGCCAGTTTCTCCACCTGCTGACGCATGACGTTCTGAATATCAGTGCTTAAGGTGTAAGCCGGCAGTGAACAGGCAGAGTCACCAGAGTGAACACCCGCTTGTTCGATGTGCTCCATGATGCCGCCAATCAGCACGCGCTCACCGTCGCAAATTGCGTCAACGTCGACTTCCACCGCATCATCCAGGAAGCGGTCCAGCAGTACCGGCGCATCGTTAGACACAGAGACGGCGGTCTGGAAGTAACGCTTCAGGTCGATTTCATCGTAAACGATTTCCATCGCGCGGCCGCCCAATACATAGGAAGGACGTACCACCAGCGGATAGCCGATACCGGCCGCTTTCTCTACCGCTTGTTCCAGGGTAGCAACGGTGGCGTTAGCCGGTTGCTTCAGGCTCAGGCGATCAACCGCCTGCTGGAAACGTTCACGGTCTTCGGCACGGTCAATCGCATCCGGGCTGGTACCAATCACTGGCACACCGGCTGCTTCCAGCGCACGCGCCAGCTTCAGTGGAGTCTGACCACCGTACTGCACGATCACGCCTTTTGGCTTCTCAATGCGCACGATTTCCAGCACGTCTTCCAGCGTTACCGGCTCGAAGTACAGACGGTCTGAGGTGTCATAGTCCGTCGATACGGTTTCCGGGTTACAGTTCACCATAATGGTTTCGTAACCGTCTTCGCGCAGCGCCAGCGCCGCATGTACGCAGCAGTAGTCGAACTCGATACCCTGGCCGATACGGTTTGGACCGCCACCCAGAATCATGATTTTGTCACGATCCTGGTTTGGATTGGCTTCACACTCTTCTTCATAGGTTGAGTACATGTACGCGGTATCGGTTGAGAATTCCGCCGCACAGGTATCCACGCGTTTGTAAACCGGATGCAGGTTGAACTGCTGACGCAGTTTGCGGATTTCGCTCTCAGCGACGCCCGCCAGGTTTGCCAGACGCACGTCAGCAAAGCCTTTGCGCTTCAGAGCACGCAGGAAATCAGCGTTCAGTGAGTTCACACCTTCACGGGCAACCTGCTCTTCCAGACGCACCAGCTCTTCGATTTGCACCAGGAACCAGCGGTCAATGTTGGTCAGGTTGAACACGCCATCCACAGACATACCCGCACGGAATGCATCCGCGATGTACCAGATGCGGTCAGAACCGGCATCTTTCAGCTCGCGGCGGATACGGGTCAAGGCTTCTGCGTCATCCAGATCCACTTTCGGGTCGAAACCGTTCGCACCGACTTCCAGACCACGCAGTGCTTTCTGCATTGACTCCTGGAAAGTACGGCCAATCGCCATCACTTCACCCACCGACTTCATCTGCGTGGTCAAACGGTCATTCGCGCCCGCAAATTTCTCGAAGTTGAAGCGAGGAATCTTGGTAACAACATAATCGATTGAAGGCTCGAACGACGCTGGGGTACGACCACCCGTGATATCGTTCATCAACTCGTCGAGCGTGAAGCCTACCGCCAGTTTCGCCGCCACTTTTGCAATCGGGAAGCCGGTGGCTTTAGACGCCAGCGCTGATGAGCGTGAAACACGCGGGTTCATCTCGATAACAATCAGGCGACCATCTTTCGGGTTCACCGAGAACTGCACGTTTGAACCACCGGTTTCCACACCGATTTCACGCAGTACCGCCAGCGAGGCGTTACGCATGATTTGGTACTCTTTGTCCGTCAGGGTTTGTGCTGGCGCCACGGTGATGGAGTCACCGGTGTGGATACCCATCGCATCGAAGTTTTCGATGGAGCAGACGATGATGCAGTTGTCGTTTTTATCACGCACCACTTCCATCTCGTACTCTTTCCAGCCAATCAGCGACTCATCAATCAGCAGCTCATTGGTCGGCGACAGGTCAAGGCCGCGCTCACAAATCTCTTCAAACTCTTCACGGTTATAAGCGATACCGCCGCCGGTGCCGCCCATAGTAAAGGAAGGACGGATGATGCAAGGGAAGCCAACATCTTCAGCCACGACCAGCGCTTCTTCCATGGTATGTGCGATACCTGAACGCGCGGTGTCCAAACCGATGCTCTTCATCGCAACGTCGAAACGGCGACGGTCTTCGGCTTTATCAATGGCGTCTGCGGTGGCACCAATCATGGTGACACCGAACTCTTCCAGTACACCCTGACGCTCCAGCTCCAGCGCGCAGTTCAGCGCGGTCTGACCGCCCATAGTTGGCAGCACTGCATCCGGGCGCTCTTTTTCGATGATTTTGCGCACCACTTCCCAGTGAATTGGCTCGATGTAGGTCGCATCGGCCATTTCCGGGTCGGTCATGATGGTAGCCGGGTTGGAGTTGACCAGAATGACGCGGTAACCCTCTTCACGCAGCGCTTTACAGGCCTGCGCACCGGAGTAGTCGAATTCACATGCCTGGCCGATAACGATCGGGCCAGCGCCAAGGATCAGGATGGATTTTATGTCTGTACGTTTTGGCATCGTGGGCTCCTGATTACTTCGCGTTAGAACGGTAAGCTTCGATCAGTTCGATAAAGTGATCGAACAGCGGCGCCGCATCGTGCGGGCCTGGGCTCGCTTCGGGGTGTCCCTGGAAGCTAAAGGCCGGTTTATCGGTGCGATGAATACCTTGCACAGTCTGGTCGAACAGCGACACATGCGTAACACGCAGATTCGCCGGCAACTGGCTGTCATCAACGGCAAAACCATGGTTCTGCGCGGTAATCATCACCGTGTTGTTATCCAGGTCTTTCACCGGATGGTTGCCGCCGTGATGACCAAGCTTCATCTTAATGGTCTTAGCACCGCTGGCCAGCGCCAACAGCTGATGGCCGAGGCAAATACCGAACACGGGAATATCGGTTTTCAGGAACGCCTGAATGGCGTTGATGGCGTAATCGCACGGTTCCGGGTCACCCGGGCCGTTTGACAAGAAGATGCCATCGGGATTGAGTGCCAGCACCTCTTCAGCGCTGGTTTTCGCTGGGACAACCGTCAGGCGGCAGCCGCGATCCACCAGCATGCGCAGGATGTTGCGCTTCGCACCAAAGTCATAAGCAACAACATGGAATGGCAGCTCTGCGGCAGTTTTCTGCTCTGGCAGATCACCTTCCAGCGTCCAGCTACCCTGTTGCCACGCGTAGGTTTCCGCGGTGGTCACTTCTTTTGCCAGATCCATGCCTTTCAAACCCGGGAACGCCTGTGCCTTTTGTAGCGCCAGTGCGGCGTCTGGGTTATCCCCTGCAATGATGCAGCCACTCTGTGCGCCCTTCTCACGCAGCAAACGGGTCAGTTTGCGCGTATCAATATCGGCGATGCCCACAATGTTATTGCGCTGCAAGTAAGCTGACAGGCTCTCTTCACTACGGAAGTTGCTGGTGATCAGCGGCAGGTCGCGAATGACAAGGCCTTGAGCATGGATTTGGCTGGATTCTTCATCGGCGGCGTTAACGCCAACATTGCCGATATGGGGATAAGTAAGGGTAACGATTTGGCGGGAATAGGAAGGATCAGTGAGGATTTCTTGATAACCAGTCATTGACGTATTGAAAACGACTTCCCCCACTGCCGACCCCGTTGCCCCGATGGCCCGACCGTGGAATTGGGTTCCGTCTTCCAGAACCAAGAGCGCTGACTTAATCAAAACATCCTCCAGGGAATAAACAGTCACAATATTTGCATATTAATTCAAAATACATGCCCGAATCAATGCAAAATCCGCCTGACTGCTCGAATTTTGGCAAATTGCGCGCATTCTAATGATCGACCTGCAGCTTGTCTACCCTGAGTGGTTATTTTTTTGTATTTTTAGCGCACTTGAATGTTAAAAACTGAGAAAGGCGATAAAAGAGTAAGGAAACTGGGAAAAATAAACGGTTGCTGAGCGGAAATAATCGGAAATTCGTGCTACACCGCATAAATTTTTGACCAAATGGTCAAAATTGGCATCATTTTGAATAAAAATAGATCGCAAACTCATTAAAACAATGACCTCAGCCAATTAAGAAGCCCAAACCATCATTTTAAAGACAAAATAAAGGGCAATGAAAACATTGCCCTATTCAATCAACATCTTACCGATTGAAATAACCACATCACGATGGTTCACAACACTCACAACATCGATAAATCCAGCACATCACGCATATCATAAAGGCCAGATTTCTTAGTCTTTAGCCAACTTGCCGCTTTAACCGCGCCATTTGCGAAGGTCATACGGCTGGAGGCCTTGTGGGTAATCTCTACGCGCTCACCAATATCGGCAAACATAGCAGTGTGTTCACCTACGATATCGCCAGCGCGCACCGTGGCAAAACCAATGGTTTGCGCTTTACGCTCACCGGTATGGCCTTCCCGCGCGTAGACCGCGTGTTCGTCCAGTTTCCAGTTCATCGCATCGGCAATCGCTTCACCCATTGCCAAGGCTGTACCTGATGGTGCATCAACTTTATGACGATGGTGCGCTTCAACGATTTCAATATCGGTATAGTCGCCCATCACCTTCGCCGCCTGCTGTAACAGGTTCAGCACCAGGTTGACGCCCACGCTGAAGTTGGCGGCGAACACGATGCCAATCTCTTCCGCCGCAGCGCGAATCGCGTCTTTTCCTGCTTCATCAAACCCAGTGGTGCCAATCACCATCGCCTTTTTGTGCTCACGGCAGAACGCCAGATACTCCAGCGTGCCTTCCGGGCGGGTAAAGTCGATCAGCACATCGAAATCATCTACCACTTTCAGCAAATCGTCGGTCAGGGTCACACCGATTTTACCGATGCCCGCCAACTCTCCAGCATCAGTCCCCAGCAGCGAAGAACTGCTACGGGCCAAAGCGGCGCCTAAGGTTACGCCTTCCGCCTGCTGCGCGGCCTGAATCAAATTGCGTCCCATGCGGCCCGGCGCACCAACGATAGCAATGCGGATATCACTCATATTTATTCATTCCTGATACAAATCTATGCATGCAAAGCGTAAACAGGTTAACGGTCAGATAACAGTCACGCCACAATAAAAAAGGGATAATAAGAATTTTACGCCAGCCGCCAAACATTATCAGTAATTGCAATCCCACCTGCTGGAAGTGGTCTTTGGCATGGCGACAGACAAAGAAAAGGCCGAACAATGTCGGCCTGATTGTGAAACAGCGGTTGTCATCGCTTACTGCACGTTGCGCACTTCGACGCGCAGCTCTTTCGGTACTTCAAACACGATATTCTCTTCACGGCCAATCAACTCGATGGCTGCTTCACCGCCCAGTTCACGCAGGCGTTGAATCACCTGCTGCACCAGAATATCAGGCGCTGAGGCACCGGCTGTCACACCAATGATCTGTTTGTCTTTCACCCACTCTTCCTGGATGTCATCCGCTGAATCAATCAGCTTCGCCAGTTTCCCTGCACGCTGTGCCAACTCAGCCAGGCGATTAGAGTTAGAGGAGTTTTTCGAACCGACCACCAGTACCACTTCAGCATCACGCGCCAATACACGCACCGCTTCCTGACGGTTGGTCGTGGCATAACAGATATCATCTTTGCGCGGCCCGATAATCGCCGGGAAGCGCTGGCGCAGTGCATCGATCACGTCCGAGGTATCGTCAACCGACAGCGTGGTCTGCGTCATAAAGCACAGATTGCCTTCATCTTTGACGCTCAGCTTAAACACATCTTCCGGCGACTCCACCAGATACATGCCACCCTTAGGGTTGTTGTACTGCCCCATGGTGCCTTCCACTTCTGGATGACCGGCATGACCAATCAGAATGGCTTCAACACCTTTACGGCTGGCACGTGCGACTTCCATATGCACTTTGGTCACCAGCGGGCAGGTGGCATCAAACAGCATGGTGAGGTTACGTGCTTTGGCTTCAGCACGAACGGCCTGAGAAACCCCGTGCGCTGAGAAGATCAGGATGGCGTTATCGGGCACTTCGCTGATCTCTTCGATAAAGATCGCGCCGCGCTCACGCAGGCTGCTCACCACGTAGCGGTTGTGCACCACTTCATGACGCACGTAGATAGGCGCGCCGTACATCTCCAGCGCGCGCTCCACGATACTGATGGCGCGATCCACGCCAGCACAGAAACCGCGAGGGTTAGCTAACAGGATTTGCATCACTACCCTCCAGTACCGGATCAATCTCCAGCACTTCAATTTCAAACTGAATGCGCTGACCGGCCAGCGGATGGTTGAAATCAACGGTGATTGAGTCACCGGAAACTTCACGGATTACGCCGGGCATTTCACTGCCACCCCGACCGCTGAACAGCATGATGGCCCCGACTTCCGGCTCACCTGCATCCTTGAAATCACGACGCGAAAAGTACTGGATCAGGTCCGGGCTGGTGCCACCAAAGGCATCATCCGGTGCCAGTGTAAAGGTGTGCTTATCACCGACTTTACGCCCAAGCAGTTCCTTTTCTAACGCACCAGACAGGCTGCCATCACCCAGACGGAACAGCGCTGGTTTGCCGTTGGCGCGCGTGGATTCGGCGGTTGAGCCATCTTCCAGCTTCAATGTGAAATGCACCAGCAACGCGCTATCGCGCTGAACGGAGTCCATCATCTGTTGTTACCCTTTCTCTTTGACCTGTTTATCTTTCGGCGTAAGGAAACCTTCCAACACCACCAAGGCAGCACCGATGCAAATTCCGCAGTCGGCGATATTAAAGGTGGCGAAGTGCCAGTCGCCGACATAGAAGTCGATGAAATCGACCACGAAGCCGTGATAAGCACGATCAAACAGGTTTCCCAACGCTCCGCCGATAATCAGCGCATAAGCAATATTAGTTAATTTGTTGCTGGCGCGGTTGCGATACATCATCACCACCAGCGACACGACAATCGCAATCGCGATGCCGGCAAAGAACCAGCGCTGCCAGCCGCCTTTGTCCGCCAGGAAACTGAACGCCGCGCCATAGTTGTGCGCGTAGAACAGATTCAAAAACGGTATCAGCGGCTTGGTCTCGTGCAGCATCATGTTGTTCATGATCCACTGCTTGCTGGCGAAATCGATCACGATCACCACCAGCACCAGCCACAACCAACGCAATCCGGTAGAGCAGAGTTTACTCATCAGGCAAATTTCCGCACTTCACCGTTGCCGGCTACGTTGGTGTAACAACGACCACAGACCGCAGCATGCTCCGGATTCTGGCCAACGTCGGTAGTGTAATGCCAGCAGCGCGGACATTTCTCGCCTTCTGCTTTATGCAGCGCAATTTTCAGACCTTTCAGTACTTCGCTCTGCTGCGCTTCAACACTCGCGGTAGCGTAATCGGCCACGATCGCGCCTGACGTCAGCAACACAAAGCGCAACTCATCGCCTAATGCCTGCAACTTGGCCGCCAGCTCAGCGTCTGCGTACAGCGTGACGGTGGCTTCCAGTGCACCGCCGATGCGCTTGTCGCTACGTGCCTGCTCGATCACTTTGTTGACTTCACCGCGCACTTTCAGCAGGTCATCCCAGTAAGCATCGTTCAGAGCTTCGTTATCGGCCAGATCAAACAGACCTTGGTACCACTCTTCGGTGAACACGTATTTCGCGCGATCGCCCGGCAGGTAGCCCCAGATCTCATCGGCCGTGAAGGACATGATTGGTGCCATCCAGCGTACCAGCGCTTCAGCGATGTGCCACAGCGCGGTCTGGCAGCTGCGACGCGCCAGGCTGTCACCTTTAGCGGTGTACTGGCGATCTTTGATCACATCCAGATAGAACGAGCCCATTTCGATGGAGCAGAAATGCATCAGACGCTGCACCACTTCGTGGAAATCGTAGTTGTCATAAGACTGGACGATATCTTGCTGGGCTGCCAGCGCACGGCCAACGGCCCAACGATCCACTACTACCATCTCTTCTGGCTTCACGCAATCAGTGGCCGGGTTAAAGCCTGCGAGGTTAGCCAACAGGAAGCGCGCGGTGTTACGGATACGACGATAGCTGTCCGCCGCACGCTTCAGGATTTCATCGGAAACCGCCATTTCACCGGAGTAATCGGTTGAGGCCACCCACAGACGCAGAATGTCCGCGCCGAGTTTGTCCATCACGTCTTGTGGTGCCACGGTGTTACCGATGGATTTCGACATCTTGCGGCCCTGACCATCCACGGTGAAGCCGTGCGTCAGTACCTGACGATAAGGCGCTTTGCCTTTCATCGCCGTAGATATCATCAGAGAAGACATGAACCAGCCGCGATGCTGATCGGAACCTTCCAGATACATATCCGGCGTATGGCCGCCGAATTCAGGGCGCGCATCCACCACGGAATAGCTGGTTGATCCAGAGTCGAACCACACATCCAGCGTATCCGGCACTTTGACGTAGTTGTCTGCGTCATCGCCCATCAGATCGCGTGGATCGAGATCCCACCAAGCCTGAATACCATCCTGCTCAACGCACTTGGCCACTTTCTCCATCAGCTCAAGCGTATCTGGATGCAGCTGCTCGGTCTCTTTGTGTACGAACAGCGCCATTGGCACGCCCCACGTACGCTGACGTGAGATACACCAGTCAGGACGATTCGCCACCATCGCTTCGATACGCGCCTGGCCCCAGTCTGGGATCCACTGCACGCCTTTGATCTCTTTCAGCGACTGCGCACGCAGACCTTTCTGATCCATGCTGATGAACCACTGCGGGGTCGCGCGGAAGATGATCGGCGTTTTATGACGCCAGCAATGCGGATAGCTGTGCAGCAGTTTCTCAACGTGCAGCAGTGCACCTTTTTCTTTTAACAGCTCAACGATCATGTCGTTGGCTTTAAACACATTTACGCCATCCAGCGTTGGATAAGTACCTGGCAGATACGCGCCATCTGGACCCACTGGGTTAGCGGTTTCCAGACCGTATTTCTGACCAATCACATAGTCATCCGGACCGTGGCCAGGTGCGGTATGTACCGCACCGGTACCCGCTTCCAGCGTCACGTGCTCGCCTAACACCACTTTGGATTGAATCTGCTCAAGGAATGGATGCTGGAACAGCTGCAGCTCAAGCGCGGCACCGTTGCATTCGCCCAGTACCGTCCACTCAGCGATGCCCGCGCGCTTCATCACGCTCTCAACCATCTCTTTAGCGAGGATCAGGCTACGACCTTCGATCTGCAGCAGCTGGTATTCGAACTCTGGATGCAGAGAGATACCGCGGTTAGCTGGCATGGTCCACGGCGTAGTGGTCCAGATCACCAGTGAAACCGGACCTTCTGAGGCTGCAACACCAAACTTGGCACGCACCGCGTCCGCATCGACGGCGTTGAACATCACATCGATAGAAGGAGAGGTTTTGTCGTAATACTCGACTTCAGCTTCAGCCAGCGCTGAGCGGCAATCCATGCACCAGTGCACCGGCTTCGCACCTTTGTGCAGATGGCCGTTGCCGATGATTTTACCCAGCGCACGAATGATGTTGGCTTCAGTTTTGAAGTTCATGGTCAGGTACGGACGATCCCAGTCACCCAGCACGCCCAGACGGATGAAGTCTTTCTTCTGACCTTCAACCTGCTCTGCGGCATAGTTGCGGCAGGCTTCACGGAACTCCGCGGCGCTGACTTTCTCGCCCGGCTTACCGATCATCTGCTCAACTTTGTGCTCAATCGGCAGACCGTGGCAGTCCCAACCTGGCACATACGGCGAGTCATATCCCGCCATGCCTTTCGACTTAACGATAATGTCTTTCAGAATCTTGTTAACGGAGTGACCAATATGAATGCTGCCGTTCGCATAAGGAGGGCCATCATGCAAAATAAAGGTTTTTTTCCCTTTTTTGGCTTCGCGGATGATGCCGTACAGGTTGTCATCATACCAACGTTGCAGCATTCCCGGTTCGCGTTTGGCCAGATCGCCACGCATCGGGAACCCCGTTTCCGGCAAATTCAGGGTAGATTTATAGTCACTCATCAGATTCTCGGTTCCGTATTTCGGTCATTAAGCCGGTGCGTTAAGCCCAAAGAATTGGCGGGCCGTCACCACATCTTTCGCAATTTGTTCTTTCAGCGCGTCCAGCGAAGCGAAACGCTGTTCGTCGCGAATCTTCTGTTTCAGCACCACATCAATGTGATGCCCATAGAGATTCATATGTGTGTCAAGCAGGTGAACTTCAAGCTGCTGACGCAGACCTTTTACCGTCGGACGTGTGCCAATGTTAGCCACGCCGGGAATGGGTTGGTCACCCAGGCCTAAAACTTCAACCGCAAAAACCCCCTTCACCGGCGTTACCGTGCGGCGTAAAGGAATATTCGCGGTGGGAAAACCAATCGTGCGGCCCAGTGCATCACCGTGCACCACGCGGCCTGAAATGCTGAACGGATGGCCCAACAGCGCCTGTGCCTGCGCAAAATCATCCTGCGCCAGCGCCTGTCGTACCGCAGTGCTGCTGATACGTTTGCCGCCATCACAATAAGACTGGGTGCTGATGACTTCGAAGCCATACTCGACACCGGCTTTCTGTAATAACAGGAAATCCCCCTGGCGACCAGCGCCAAAGCGGAAATCATCCCCCACTGCGAGGAACTTCACATCGAGCTTATCCACCAACAGTTCGGCAATAAAACTTTGTGCGGAGTGCGCGGCAAAGCGGCGATCAAAACGGACACAGAGCACGGCATCAACGCCAGCCTGTTCGAGATACTTTAGTTTTTCGCGCAAACGCGTCAGGCGCGCTGGCGCTTTATCACCAGCAAACAACTCAAGCGGTTGCGGCTCAAACAGCATCACCACCACCGGCAGGTTGCGTTTACGTCCCTCAGCAATCAATTCCGCCATCAAAGCCTGATGGCCGCGATGGACGCCGTCGAAATTGCCAATGGTCAGGACGCAGCCGCGATGCTGCTCTTTCAGATTATAAATACCGCGGATAAACTTCATGGCTGACTCAAACCGGTGGAAATCGGCGGATTATACCCTTGAATGGCCCTCAGGTTAACCCGTATACGTGCCTTTCCTGTGTATGGTGCAGCTTAAAGCGCACGCAACCCATTGCTCAGGCAGGTAATGAAGATTTTTAGTGCGAAATACTGTATTCAGCGACGGGTTGCTGGTAGAATCCTGCGCCATCAATTACGTAATCAAGCGCCGTTGCTAAAACGACGCTTATTTGCACAAATCCATTGACAAAAGAAGGCGCAAAAGGCATAGTCCTCGGCCTTTGATTTGTCCATATAGATCACATTTGGGAGTTGGACCTTGGCTAATATCAAATCAGCTAAGAAACGCGCCGTAACATCTGAGAAACGTCGCAAGCATAACGCAAGCAACCGTTCAATGATGCGTACTTTCATCAAGAAAGTATACGCGGCTATCGCAACAGGCGACAAAGCTGCTGCGCAGAACGCATTCAACGAAATGCAACCAATCGTGGACCGTCAGGCTGCTAAAGGTCTGATCCACAAAAACAAAGCTGCACGCCATAAAGCAAACCTGGCTGCACAGATCACCAAACTGGCTTAATCGCCTGTTAGGTTATCGCTTTGTCGAAAGAACCGGCGCTTAGCCGGTTTTTTTATGCCTGCTATTTCGCATTAAACAAGTCGCTGAAATCCCGATTGCAGATGCGCTGCACCGCCGGATGTTGAATCATGCGCTCGGCAAAGATCACGTGATACTCCTCCATGACCGCCTCTAACCGCCCTATCTCACGAATCGAATTGTCGTGATACCTCTCTGAGCCGTACAGCGTCGGCGCCACGAAAATCGCGTTGTTTTGCGCGCCAAAGGCCTTCATTAATGCCGCATCATCAAACTCACCGAGAACCTCGACCTGCAATCCCTGATGGTGAATCCAGTTCAGTAACTTGCGCCCCAACATCGATCGACGCCCCGGGAGCAGCAAACGGCGCTGCTCTAAGCAAGCGGGAAACGGGCGATCCGGTAGGGGGTCGTTGCACCAGAAGCTGATAGGGCACTCCCCGAGCTTCACCGAAAACAGCCCTTCCTGTTGCGTCGAGTCGATGGGGCAATCAGAGAGGATCATATCCAGCTTGTGCTGGCTTAACTGCTCCAGCAGCATCTCGTGCGTTGACTCAAAACAGCGCAGATGAATGCTCTCATCCGAGACCACAGCCGCTTCCAGTACTTTGCTCACTAATTGCTTGGACAGCGCATCCGCCACGCCCACATCAAACAGCACGTGAGACTCTTTGCGGTAGTTAACGATATCCAGCATCTCCTGGCTGAGCATGAACATGCGATCGGCATAGCGAAACACAAGCTGACCCAGCTCGTTAGGCACTAAACCGCGCCCTTGTCGACGAAACAGCGCGCCCCCTAACTGCAACTCCAGTGCTTTGATTTGCCCGGTGACCGTTTGTGGTGTGAGGCACAGTACATCGGCGGCACGCACCACCGAGCCGGTTTTACACACCTGCCAGAAATAATAGAGATGATTAAAGTTGAGCTGAATCATAAAAAAAGGAGGCTTTCGCCTCCTTCCCTGTTAGCGCAGTTTGATGCGCAGCAGTGTGTAGCCAATCACTGCCGACAACAGCGAACCACTGAGAATACCGAGTTTGGAGAAGGTCACCAGTTGCTCATGAGCGGCATCAAAGGCCAGCGAGCTAATAAATATCGACATGGTGAAACCAATGCCACAGAGCACGCCAATCGCCATGATATCGCGGATTCTGGTGCCGTTCGGCAACACGGCCAGCCGCCACTTCACCGCCAGCCAGCAGAACAGCGTAATACCTAATGGCTTACCAATTAGCAGACCAAGAATAATACCCAGTGGCTCCGGTGACAGCACATCACCAAAGGTAATGCCGCTCAACGAAATCCCGGCGTTGGCAAAGGCGAACAGCGGCAGAATCAACCAGTTCACCCACGGCATCAATCCGTGTGCCAAATGCTCTGCAGGCGAGTGGCCCTCCTTCTCTTCCAGTGGCACAAAGAAGCCGACAATCACACCCGCCAGCGTGGCATGGACACCCGATTTCAGCACCGCCGTCCACAGCACGATACCCACCAGCATATAGACTGCGATGTTACGCACGCCGCAGCGATTCAGGATCGCTAACAACACAACCGCGCCTGCCGCCACGCTAAGCGACAGCACAGAAAGATCGCTGGTATAGAACAGCGCGATAATCACGATAGCGCCGAGATCGTCAATAATCGCCAGTGCCATCAGGAAGACTTTCAGCACTGTAGGTACACGGCTGCCCAGCAACGCCAGCACACCGAGCGCAAAGGCAATATCGGTTGCGGTCGGAATCGCCCAGCCATTACGCGCGATCTCGTCACCGTGGTTGAAGTAGAGGAAAATCAATGCGGGCGCGACCATGCCGCCAAGTGCCGCAATCACCGGGAAGATGGCGCGATCACGGCTTGCCAGTTCACCGGTGATCAGCTCACGTTTGACTTCCAAACCAATCACCAGGAAAAACAGCGCCATCATGGCATCGTTAATCCACAGCAACAGGTTTTTGCTAATATCCAACGCGCCGAAGCGAATTTGCACCGGCTCCGCCAACAGCGATTGATAGCCTTGCGCGGTAGAAGGATTATTCGCGAGAATCATGGCCGCTACAGCAGCCAGAATTAATACAATGCCGGTGCTGGCATCGCTGGAGATAAAGCTTTTCAACAAGCTTCGAATACTACGAGGTTTGTTCACAACTCCTCCTGAGCAGGACAATTTTGACGGCTAGTGTAGCGGCGGACATACCTCGTTAAAAGCAGCTTATGTCTCGTTTATAGATCGGAAAAATCGATCTATTAACGTGCAGGCATAAAAAAAGCGGAGAGTCTCCTCTCCGCTTCATTGTGAACCACCATCCCGATTAACGAGTCAGATCGTCAAAGAACTTTTTCACACCGTCAAAGAAACTCTTGGAGCGCGGGCTATTTTTCTCACCCGTTGGGCCACCAAAGCTCTCTTCCAGTTCACGCAACAGCGCTTTCTGTTTGTCGTTGAGGCTAACCGGAGTTTCCACCACCACACGACACAGTAAGTCACCCACTGCACCGCCACGCACCGATTTCACGCCTTTACCGCGCATGCGGAACAGCTTGCCGGTTTGGGTTTCCGACGGCACTTTCAACTTAACTCGGCCATCCAGGGTCGGTACTTCAATCTCACCACCCAGCGCGGCCATGGCAAAGTTGATCGGCACTTCGCAGTACAGGTTGTTATCTTCACGCTCGAAGATTGGGTGTTTCTTCACTGAAACCTGAACGTAGAGATCGCCTGCTGGTGCACCGTGCTCACCGGCTTCACCTTCACCGCTCAGACGAATACGGTCACCGGTGTCAACGCCTGCCGGAATTTTCACCGACAAGGTTTTCTGACGCTCCACGCGACCATGGCCGTGACAGGCGTTGCAAGGATCTTTGATCACGGAACCCCGACCGTGACAGGTCGGACACGCCTGCTGCACGGTAAAGAAGCCCTGGCGCATCTGCACCTGGCCCGCACCATGACAGGTCGAACAGGTCTGTGGCTGCGTACCCGCTTTGGCACCGCTGCCGTGGCAAACGTCGCACTCTTCCAGGGTTGGAATGCGGATCTCTTTGGTCACGCCGCGTACCGCTTCTTCCAGCGACAGCTCCATGTTGTAGCGTAAATCGGCGCCACGGGCAGCACGCTGACGGCGTCCACCACCAAAAATATCGCCAAATACGTCGCCAAAGATATCGCTAAAATCAGCACCGCCGCCGCCGAAGCCACCGCCACCAAATCCACCGCCGCCCATGCCACCTTGTTCAAAGGCTGCATGACCATACTGGTCATAGGCCGCACGCTTTTGCGCATCGGTCAGGATCTCGTAGGCTTCTTTGATCTCTTTAAACTTCGCTTCGGCTTCTTTATTGTCCGGATTGCGATCCGGATGGTATTTCATCGCCAGGCGCTTATAGGCCTTTTTGATTTCACGCTCATCTGCGGATTTAGAGACGCCTAAGATCTCGTATAAATCACTCTTAGCCATATTTGTTCTGCCCTTAACATGATCGCACGGGCGTGGAGAGATCTCCTACGCCCGTGCTGGTTTCAACGACTGTCAGGCCAGCCGTTGTGCCCGGTCAGGGGCAATTATTTTTTGTCTTTAACTTCTTCGAATTCAGCATCGACAACATCGTCATCTTTCTTTGCTGAAGCGTCGCCCGCATCTGCTGCGCCCGCCTGGCCTTGCTGCTGTGCCAGTTCCATCAGTTTGCTTGAAACTTCCATCAGAGCCTGCATTTTGGCTTCGATGTCTGCTTTGTCTTCGCCTTTCAGCGCGGTGTTCAGCTCGGTCAGTGCAGACTCGATCGGTGCTTTGTCTTCAGCAGACAGTTTGTCACCGGCTTCATCCAACTGCTTACGGGTGCTGTGAGCAATCTGGTCACCCTGGTTACGGGTCTGTACCAGCTCTTCGAACTTACGGTCAGACTCAGCGTTAGCTTCCGCGTCACGCACCATTTTTTCGATCTCTTCTTCGTTCAAACCTGAAGAAGCTTTGATGGTGATCTTCTGCTCTTTACCGCTGTTTTTGTCTTTCGCAGACACGTGCAGGATACCATCGGCATCGATATCGAAGGTGACTTCGATCTGCGGCATACCGCGCGGTGCAGCCTGAATACCGTCGAGGTTGAACTGGCCCAGTGATTTGTTATCACCCGAACGCTTACGCTCACCCTGCAGCACGTGAATGGTCACGGCAGACTGGTTATCTTCAGCGGTTGAGAACACCTGGCTGTGCTTGGTTGGGATAGTGGTGTTCTTGCTGATCAGCGCCGTCATCACGCCGCCCATGGTTTCGATACCCAGTGACAGTGGGGTAACGTCCAGCAACAGAACATCTTTCACTTCACCCGCCAATACCCCCCCCTGAACCGCAGCACCAACAGCCACCGCTTCATCTGGGTTCACGTCTTTACGTGGCTCTTTACCAAAGAATTCGGTCACTTTGGCTTGAACCATTGGCATACGTGTCTGACCACCGACGAGGATCACGTCGTTGATGTCAGAAACAGACAGACCTGCATCCTGCAGCGCAACTTTCAGTGGCTCGATAGAGCGGGTCACCAGATCTTCAACCAGTGATTCCAGTTTCGCACGGGTCACTTTGATGTTCAGGTGCTTAGGACCGGTCGCATCTGCAGTGATGTACGGCAGGTTGACGTCGGTCTGCTGTGCAGAAGACAGTTCAATTTTCGCTTTCTCAGCGGCTTCTTTCAGACGCTGCATTGCCAGCGGATCGTTGTGCAGATCGATGCCCTGATCTTTCTTGAATTCTGCCACCAGGTAGTTGATCAGACGGCTGTCGAAGTCTTCACCACCGAGATGAGTATCACCGTTGGTTGCCAGAACTTCGAAGGTCTTTTCGCCATCTACTTCATCGATTTCGATGATAGAGATATCGAAAGTACCACCGCCCAGGTCGTATACCGCGATAGTGCGGTTGCCCTGGCCTTTATCCAAACCGTAAGCCAGTGCCGCTGCGGTTGGTTCGTTGATAATACGTTTTACGTCCAGACCCGCGATACGGCCGGCATCTTTGGTTGCCTGACGCTGTGCATCGTTGAAGTAAGCTGGAACAGTGATAACCGCTTCGGTTACCGCTTCACCGAGGAAATCTTCCGCGGTTTTCTTCATTTTTTTCAGCACTTCTGCAGAGATCTGCGGCGGTGCCATTTTCTGGCCTTTCACGTCCAGCCATGCGTCGCCGTTATCAGAACCGATGATTTTGTACGGCATGATTTTGATATCACGCTGCACTTCTTCGTCCTGGAAACGACGACCAATCAAGCGTTTGATTGCGAACAGGGTATTCTGCGGGTTAGTCACCGCCTGACGTTTAGCCGGCTGACCAACCAGAGTTTCGCCATCCTGTGTATATGCAATAATTGACGGTGTGGTGCGATCGCCTTCGGCGTTTTCAAGCACACGTGCTTTACCACCATCCATAACCGCAACACATGAGTTGGTTGTACCCAAGTCAATACCAATAATCTTACCCATCTAAACGTCTCCCACTTAAATTCTTGTCAATTAGCGTTGTTAGCAGAGATGCGGCCAAACTGGCTTTTTTCAACTGCTGTGTCAGGCATTTTTTTGCTGCCTGACATCACTCGATGACAACTAAATGGGGCCGCTTCAGAGCGCATCAAGGGTTAAAACTAAAATAATTTTAAAAAAATGCGGAAATGAAAAAGGCGCTTACGCGCCTTTGATTACACATTCACTTGATTCAGTATGGATTCGCGCTGCTTTTCACTCTGCAACCAGAGTCCAACCAATAGGCCAATCAGTGCCAGCGCCAGCACATACCATGCTGGAGCCATCGGCGTTAGCTGCATCATTAACGTCACGCTGATTGGCGTCAGACCACCGAAAATCGCATAGGCCACATTGTAAGAGAAGGAGATGCCGGTGAAACGTACCGCTGCCGGGAAGGCTTTAACCATCACAAAGGGCACCACACCCACCACGCCAACACTCAATCCCGCCAGTCCATACCAGACAAACAGCATCTCCGGTGAACCACCGAGTTGATGGAAGAAGTTCCAGCTAAAGATAGCGAGCAGCAAAGAGCCGATAATCAGCGTCAGCGGAGCACCAAAGCGATCCACCAGCCAGCCCGCTATCACACAGCCAAACAGCAGCATAATGGTGGCGACACTGTTGGCTTGCAGACTTAATGCCGCAGGGATGCCATGCTGTTTCTGCATCAAGGTTGGCGCCATCAGAATGACAACGACAATACAGGCAGAGAGCAGCCAGGTCAGCAACATTGAGATCACAATACCGCGTTTGTGGCTAGCGAGGATGGTTTGCAGCGGCAGCTTTTCAGACAGCGCTTTGCGCTGCTGCATCTGCTGAAACACTGGCGTTTCGTGCAGCCAACGGCGCAGATACATCGCCAGTAAACCAAACAGGCCACCGAGGAAGAATGGAATGCGCCAGCCGTGATCGCGAATCGCAGCCGGTGAAAGTGTGGTGTTCAGCACCGTCGCCACCAGCGAGCCGAGTAAAATTCCGGCAGTTAACCCGGCGGTCAGCGTGCCACAGGCAAAGCCGATGCGTTTTTCCGGCACATGTTCCGCCACGAAGACCCACGCACCTGGCACCTCTCCACCAATCGCGGCACCTTGCAGTACGCGCATCAGCAGCATCAGTAACGGCGCGGCGATACCGATGCTGGCATAGGTCGGCAGTGCCCCCATCGCCAGCGTCGGCAGTGCCATCAGCAGAATACTCAGGCTAAACATCTTCTTGCGCCCGACTTTGTCACCAAAGTGCGCCATGACAATGCCGCCTAATGGACGCGCCAGATAACCGGCGGCAAAAATGGCAAACGTCTGAACCTGACGCAGCCACTCTGGGATGTCGGGTGGGAAGAACAGCTCGCCAATCACGGCAGCAAAGAAAACGAAAATAATAAAATCGTAGAATTCCAGCGCCCCACCAAGAGCAGCCAGCGACAGAGTTTTGTAATCCTGTCCGTTAAGTCGACGCGTCGTATGTGCATCCATCATCGTGCGGTATCCAGAGGCAAATTCAGAATAGTTGTAAAGCTGGCCTTACTATACCGTCAATAATTTGCCACACCAGTATCGCTAGATTTTATGCCTCAAAACGGTGATTTTCAGACGTTTGTCTCACGACGTGCGCTTTTAGGGCGGAATGCTGCTACCACTTCAGGATTGGTCTCCACATAGGGCCCTTCCAGCAACTGTAAACAATAAGGTACAGCCGCGAAAATGCCGGGCACTTTTACTGTGCCATCTTCCGCTTTCAGTCCTTCAAGGGTTTCTTTAATGGATTTTGGCTGCCCCGGCAGATTGAGGATCAGAGACTGCTTACGGATCACCCCTACCTGGCGCGAGAGAATCGCGGTGGGCACAAATTGCAGGCTGATTTGGCGCATCTGTTCGCCGAAGCCCGGCATTTCACGGTCGGCCACCGCCAAAGTGGCATCGGGAGTGACATCACGGCGCGCCGGTCCGGTTCCGCCGGTGGTCAGCACCAGATGGCAAAACAGCTCATCGACCAGTTCGCAGATGGCCTGCTCAATCATTGGCTGCTCATCTGGCACCAGACGGGTTTCGATTTCAAACGGCGTGGTCAGCGCGGCAGCAAGCCAACTCTCCAGTGCCGGGATGCCCTGATCCTGATAAATGCCGTTAGCAGCACGGTCGGAAACGGAGATTAATCCAATACGTAAAGTATCCATTGAGTTATCGCTGTGGTTGACCGCAAGGCGGCAAAAAAAGGGGGATGCAAAGAGGATAATACAAAGCGGAGGCGAGGGAAAAGCGTAATACCGTGGCGACCGGTGCCGCCACGGCCAATCACCTTACAGCAGTTCGGCGATCATCTTCTCAAGTTTGCCCTGGTCGATGGCAAAGTTGCGGATACCTTCAGCCAGTTTGGTCACGGCCATTGGATCCTGGTTGTGCTGCCAGAAGAACTCAGCTTCGGTCATTTTCGCTGGACGCGCTTTGACTTCACCGGTGTAGCTCAGTTTGCGCTCAACCGCACCTTCGCTCTCTGCCAGCTCTTTCAGCAGGTTCGGTGAGATGGTCAGACGGTCACAACCGGCCAGCTCAATGATCTCGCCGACGTTACGGAAGCTGGCACCCATTACCACAGTTTCATAACCGTGCTGCTTGTAGTAGCTGTAAATTTCAGAAACAGACACTACGCCTGGATCTTCGTGCGCAGCGTACTCTTTCTTGTCGGTGTTCTGCTTGTACCAGTCGAGGATACGGCCCACGAATGGTGAGATCAGGAACACACCCGCTTCTGCACATGCACGCGCCTGCGCGAAGGAGAACAGCAGGGTCAGGTTACAGTTGATGCCTTCTTTTTCCAGCTGCTCAGCAGCACGGATGCCCTGCCAGGTTGAAGCCAGTTTGATCAGGATACGGTCGTTGCTGATGCCCGCATCGTTGTACAGTTTGATCAGGCTACGCGCCTTCGCGATGCTCGCTTCGGTGTCGTAAGAGAGACGTGCGTCAACTTCAGTAGAAATACGGCCTGGGATCAGTTTCAGAATTTCCAGACCAATGTTAACGGCCAGCTTGTCAGAAACCAGTGCCAGCTGCTCTTCTTTGTTGCTGCTCTGCTGACGTGCCCAGGTAATGGCTTCGTCAATCAGTTTGCGGTATTCAGGGATTTGAGCGGCGTTGAGGATCAAAGAAGGGTTGGTGGTCGCATCTTGCGGCTGATAAAGCTTCATCGCCGCGATATCACCGGTGTCGGCGACCACAGTAGTCAGCTGACGCAAGGAAGTAAGTTTGTCCGTCATGGTTCTCTTTCTCTTAGGTTGACTGTCAGGGTGTAAAAGGCTGTTGGGATAATATCACGCACAAATCAGTGCGCAACATCACGAAGTGCCTCATTACGATAGCGCCGACAAATGGGAGTGATTTGCCGATCCGTGCAGCTTTTTTGCTACACTCGTCGCAACTTAATTCCCACCAATCCCCTGTAAACAGGCGGGTCAACAAGGACAAACACGATGCTGATGGTTATCTCGCCAGCGAAGACACTGGATTTTGAAAGCCCGCTGGCGACACAGCGCTTTACGCAGTCAACCCTGTTAGAAAAATCACAACAGCTGATCGATGTTGCGCGCGATCTCTCACCCGCGCAGATCAGTTCGCTGATGGGCATCAGCGACAAACTGGCGCATCTGAATGCCGATCGCTTTAACCAGTGGCAGCCGCCCTTCACGCTCGACAATGCACGTCAGGCGATTCTGGCGTTTAAAGGTGATGTCTACACCGGTTTGCAGGCAGAGACGTTCAGTGAGGCAGATTTTGATTTCGCTCAGCAGCACCTGCGCATGCTGTCTGGTTTATACGGCGTGCTGCGCCCGCTGGATTTGATGCAGCCTTACCGTCTGGAGATGGGCATCAAGTTGGCCAACCCGGCAGCGAAAGATCTCTACGGTTTCTGGGGCGATTTACTGACGCAGAAGCTCAATGACGCGATGGCCGAGCAAGGCGATGAGGTGCTGATCAACCTGGCGTCCGATGAGTACTTCAAAGCGGTGAAGCCGAAGCAGTTGAACGGAGCGTTGATCAAGCCGGTGTTCCTTGATGAGAAGAACGGCAAGTTTAAGGTCATCAGCTTCTACGCTAAGAAAGCGCGTGGATTGATGAGCCGATTCGTGATTCAAAACCGCCTGAGCAAGCCAGAGCAGCTTAAAGAGTTTGATGTGGATGGCTACTTCTTTGCAGCTGACGAGAGCAAGGGTAACGAGCTGGTGTTTAAGCGCCGCGAGCAGTAGTCTGGCGCGCACATTCTGTACTCATGGAAAGCAGGTCGCCCCCATGGCGACCTGAACGAACCACCGACAGTTAACCGTAGCGGCGTGACTTATCACGCTTGCCTTTAGCGCAAATGCCCTTTCTGCCGTAGATGGCGCACCAGCACGCGGCCTTCGGGCATAAACTCGGTGCCAAAGCGCACCAGTCCCACCTGCTTCAACTCAGCTTCTAACGTATAGCGCAGATGTCCCGGTGTGCGCTGTTCCATTAAGGTCAGCTGGACCTCTTTAAGGCGGGGCTCATATTTCAGCAGCGTGTAGCGCAGGATCGCCATCAGCCGATGCGCGGTAGCGGGCAATCCCTGCAGGATCACACTCATGTCCGGCAGGCCATAATCAGGCAGATGCGCCAGCGATCCGGCGCGGCTGTTAAGAATACGCTGCATGTTATCCAGCACCGACAGGATCACCTGCTCCCGCTCATCCACCTGATTCAGATCTAACTCCCCCTCAAAGTTGAAGGAGAGCATTTCATACAGCGAAGGATTCATCGCTATTCCTTGTGCTTCAGCGCTAAATCGCCATTGCCTAGCACGATCACTCGCGCATCATCGGCGTCGAGATCGTTGCGATCCAGCACTAAACGCCAGCTGTTCTTTTGCAAATCAGGCGAGCGGAACAAGCCGACCACGGCAACGTATTTGGCCTCTTTATCCATCGGCACATCCAGTGACACGCTGCCGCCCGGCATCACAGTCACATCCCGCTGCGCCAGCAGGTCGCCTTTTAACGTGCTATCCGCCTGGGTTAACAGCGTCTGATAATCGGCTTTATCAAACGCCTGACGATCCTTCAGCTGATAGACCCGCAGTAGCGTGGCGAGTGGCACATCACCTTCATCGCTGTTAACGCCACTGCGCGTGGTGAAATCGAGATGCAGCGTAGTGATCTTCTTATAGAAGATGGAACGCGTCATTGAAGCCGTGCCTTCGGAAACGCTCTGCGTTAAACCACAACCGCTAAGCAGTGCCGCGCCAATCATCGTGACTGCCGCGAATTTAAAATTGATAACCGCCATCAATGGCCTCTCGTTGAACAGGATTAGGAGTCAGTCCCTGGTAGACATCCAGGTTTATCGTGATGTTGTCTGGCAGCGATGCCGGCTTACGTTTGGCGCTGAAGCCCAGAATCGCGCTGCGCCCCAACTGCACATGGTGACGCTGCAGCCGGGCATCGGGCAGTACACTGTGCGGTAACGTCAGCTGGAGTTTGGCGCTGCAGCGCCAGCCAAGGTAAACCCGCAGTAGCACCAGCAGGTCGCTGTGCAGTTGACCGCCGGGTTGCCAGCCGCGCGCCTCTTCGGCATCAGCGGTATAGAGCTTGAGCAGCAGCTGGCTGTTGGCATCGACGCCCACTTTGCCCAGCACCTGGCGCTGTGACAGTAAGGTGCGCCGCTGCGGATTAAAGCTGGCGGGTTGCGCCAGCGGCACCGATTGCGGCCAGTGGGCGATCACCCGCGCACGCGTATGCGGGGCCAGCAGCGTCACCAGCGACTGCACACCTTCAGCGGTGCGCGTTGGCAATCGCATGGTGCTGAGGAGCGCAAGAAAGCGCGACATGGGCGTGGCGATCTTGCGGGCCGATCCCGGAATGCCCAGGCCGATCAACCCCAGCAAACACTGTGAGGTGGCATCGCTGCCGCCCGCTTCATAGCTGGCGGGATAAGAGTATTTGCGCCAGATGCGATAAAACTGCGTCAGCATGCGGTGGTTGAAAATATCCAGAAAGCCTTCAATCGCCTGATGCCCTTCGCGCCGCTGGGCAATGTCATCGAGATAGCGCGTGGGTAGTGGCGAGTCCACGCCGTATAAGCCCAGGAAGGTGGTGCGCACCGAAGGCAACTGATCGGGGGTTTCTCCCCACTCGACACGTTTCATCTCACTGCTGGGAAAGCCCATACCCGGATGCGGTCGAAAACGCAGCGGATCGTCAGCGGGCGATGAGGTCGATCCCAGTGGCGCAGCACCGGCGTTGGCATTTTCCACCAACTGGCAGAAACGATAAAAATTGGTTTTGTGGATCACCGGCGCGACCCGCGCAATCACCCCGGAATGCGCTGACTGTGATTCTCTTTCCATCGCAGGCATCGTCCTCCTGGTTGCAATATCAAGGTCAACTGATTGAAAAGATGGATATCAGCGTAACGTGCAAAGAACTGATTCAGCATCTCGCCAAACAAGCAGATATCGCCCTCGCCGCTGAAGCCATCACTGTTGAGGGTCACTTCGATATCCACGCCGCGTAGCAAGAAGCCCTGTTCAAAGCGCTGAATCAGATGATGTTTCACTTCCACAATGGCTTCCAGACGGCGACGGTTCATCTCGCTGTCGGTCCAGTCATACAGCGCCAGCGTGCCGCGAAGCACTTCGGCATTGTCCATCATGCTGAGGAAGTTCGATCCCAGGTGACTCAGAATGCGCCAGTGAAAACGATCTTCTGCCGGTGGGTAGCATGGCAGCGTAGGCGCGCAGAGATTTTGCACCCGCAGCGGCACCTGGGTAGTTTGCAACGCGGTGTCGAGTAAGGTGCTGCGCAGCGCTTTGCGCGGTAACTGACCGTTGGTGCCGGTGATGCGCAGCGACAGGGTTTCGCCCGCCTGTTGCTTGTCGTCCTCAAACGCGTCGCCACCGAGAATGATCCAGGTATCGTGCAAACCGGATGGCCCGCGTCGCACGCGCGTGTGGAAATAACGCTCTGGCGCATTGTGCCGTAGCATCCCGCCACGATGGCGGAAGCTGGTGAAAGGCACATACTCCTGCTCGTTGGCACGTTTAGAGGATCGTACTGAATCCACCGAATAAATTTCGGTGTGCCCATCCTGCACGCGCAGTGGCCGCAGCAAGTACTCGTTTTCCAGCCCGGTGATGGTGAGCGGATCAGCATCCATCGTGAACAGATTCACCACGGGCACACAGTGCAGGCGGAAGCTGTCGCGGTTAAATGGCAGGTCATACTGCCAGTGCTCGCTCAATACAATATCGATTTCGAACCACGGCAATGAGGCGGGCAGCAGCACCTGTTCGAGGCCATTAAGCGCCACAAACATAAACTTCTCGCGAAAGGTGAAGTACTCCAACAGCAGTTGGTAGCCGCTAAATGCGGTGTCGCTTTTCGGCCACAGACAGTCTTCTGAGGCAAAACCCTTTGGCGAAAAATATCCGTTCAGTCGACGACGATCCGGTACTGGCTGTCCGGGGTAGCGCAGATAAATCGCGTGGGTCTGTCGGGTCAGCGCCAGGTGCAGTGCAGAAGACACGGGCGTATCGGCATTGAGATAGAGTGGCAAAGCGCTCAAATCCACTTCACGCCAGTCTGCTAAAGCACTGCAATCAAAGCGCAGACGGATCATCGAACGTCCATCTGCCTCGGTTTGTAGCGAGGCATCGCTCAGCGTCAGCGGATTGAGGGTCATGGGCTGCGTGGTGCGATAACGACAACGCGTCCCTTTGCTGCCCACCGGTTGCGACATCACTTCAAAGCCGCTGTCGAGGGTTTCACTGACTTTCATCGCCCGGTGCTGCGGCGCCAGTTCGACAATTGATAAAGATGGAATGGTACGCAGATAGTGCGGCCACAACAGGCTGACCAACCCTTCGGTGAGTTCTGGCAGGTCATCATCCAGCTTCTCTCTCAGCCGGCCCATTAAAAAGGCAAAACCTTCAAACAGACGTTCCACGTAAGGGTCGCGGTCACCCACTTTGTCCAGATTCAGCATCGCGGCACGATCGGGATGCGCTTGGGCAAACTCGTGTGCGGCCTCTTTCAGATAACGCATTTCCGCTTCGTAATAGCGCAGCGTTAAGTCATCCATGTAAACCTCATTGGTTCTTGTCGTATCAGGTGTTAAACAGCACCGCCGCTTGCACTGGGTCGATGGCGACCAGGCCCGCCAGCAGTGCGTCGATTTGTCTTGATAGCGCGGCTTTATCTCCTTCGCTGCGTTGCAGTTTCAGGCGCAGCAGCTTTAGCAAACGTGCTTTCACCTCAAACAACAACGTGGGTTCCCACTGATCCAGACGCAGCGACTGATCGCCCCGGTCCAGTTCGCTCAGCAGATGCTGTGCCATATCATTTTTGCCGCATGACTCCGCCACCCGCGCCATCAGCAAGCGCTGCAACCAGCGCTCCCGACGGGTGCTGACCTCCGGCGCGTCACTGATCCAGCGCAGCGCCGCATCCAGGCCATCGCTATCAGCGCGGGTCAGAGCCTCCTCTTCCAGCGCGGTGATGTCATAACCTGCGCCGCTGCTGACCACGCGCGTTTCCGGCTGCCAGCGCGGCTGATTACCCTGCACGTGCTGGGCAATCCACTGGCGCGTGGTGTCATCCGCGAAGGCGGTGCCATCGTTGAAGCGCTGGTTTTCCAGCTCGGGTAACCGTTCGAGGAACATGCCGAGGTCGCGTTTGGCGATTTCCGCCCACTGCGAATAGGGATGGCCAGATTTACTCAGCGCCTGATTGGCATACCAGTGCAGATCCAGCCAAAAGTGATTCACGCCTTCGATAAACATGCGTTCCACTTGCTCCAGCAACTCCATCCAACTCTGTTGCAGATGCAAGCGTTTCAGCTGGGCGCGGAGTTCGCTACGCGGCGGGATCAGGCGTGTATTGCCGCTGCTATCCTGTGCCGGAAGCTGATGTACCGTATCCCAGCGCACGCTGCGCATCATGCGCGAACTGGCTAGCCAGCCCTGAGGTTGGTCGCGCAGGTAACGGGTCAATTCTCGCGCCTGATCGAGCAGATCACGGCCCGACTGAATCCGGGTCACGGCAACCGGCGCACTCTGTACTGCCGCCGTCGATGACTCTGCGCCGGGTGTACCCTGTGGGCTTTGTTGGCTGGCACCGCCCGCCAGTTGCAGACGGGTTTCCAGCATTTTGACCAGCCCATCCAGATCGGGCTGATTGGTTGCCTCCCACGTGGCAAACTGGCTGTTGAGCAGACCGAGTGCGGCGATAGCTTGTTCTATTGCCTCGCGATTGGCCTCCGGAAACAGCGAAAGGCTGTCCTGGACTTTGCTCCCCGCCAACCACTCCAGCGCGACCTTACGGCTTTTGCCTCTGGCGGGCAACAGCTGCTCACCAAAGTTTGCCACCAGCCCGGACAGCAGCGTGATGCCTGCCGCCAGCCCGGCATCGCCCTGCTGATGCAATCTCGCCCAGCAGTAATAGGTGGCGACACGGACATCCTTGCACTGCTGCGTCAGCTGTTTTTCCGCCAGTTGCGCGATCAGTGCGGTATCCACGCCAGAGAGTTTATTAACTTCTTCGCGCATCAGCTGGAAATCATCTTCATACGAAGGGTCTTCACCAACGGGAGAGGATGCGCTAATGGGTTGCAGCCACGGCTGCCACGCTGCAAGCTGCTGTTGCGCCTGTTGATCGGCATCGCGCTGCCCGAAGCAGCGTTGAATCAGTTTTTGTAACATCATGATGGTGTTTAATCTGAAAAGGTGAATAGCGGTTCGAGGACCGTAGGGTTCGTGCAAACGATGAATACGATTATAAAGACGCCTTACTGTCAGGATTGGGCGCGCTGATAGAGTGACGCGTCGCCCGCATCACTCTGACCAGAAACACAATCAGCAACAGCAAGCCTGCCAGCATTACTAACTCGCCGGAAAACGACAGCATCCGCGCATTTTCAGGGTGTTGTGGATCATAGTAGAGGGTGACATGATTACCGCGTTGAACGCTGACGAGCCAACTGTTAGCACTCGTTTTGACGCGCCGGAGCTGACCATCTGCCGAGTGATATTCCACAATCGGGATGCGAGTGACGCGCTCGGAGCCAAAGTAACAGACGTCATTTTCGCAGGAGTAGTCACCGTCGCTTTTTGTCTTCCAACGTGTCCTTTCAATGTAATCGACAATCACACCTTCGGTTTTCTGCCAGTACATCATTTGGTGCCATGAGTGCCAAAGCCCCCTCACGCCAAAAAAGCCGAAAAACAGGATACCTATCAGTGCGCCAAAAAAGATCCCGCGCATAATACGTAGGTCTATACGCTGCTCGCGCTGCTTGCGTTTTAACCACTTACGGCGAACACGTTTTCGTGTGGATTTGTTCATGGAATATGAAAAGTCCTGTTGAGGTAGGTACTGTCTATTTCACGGAAGACATATTAAGAAAGAGAAATCAGCAAGCGTGCGAGAGGTGAAATTGAAACCTATCTATTAACAGGATAAGCAAGTGCCTAATTATTCATTACACAGCGTGCATTGTAATAGGGTAAGTACCAACTTCTGTTGCCAAGGGTAGGATCCTTTGAATTACGAAATACGGTCTGATTACTCAAAGCACCGCCTCCACCCTCATAACCTCTTATGACTTTTTTGGTTCCATTTTCAGGGCCTGTGGGGTTTTTCTTAGCTGAGTGGGAATAATAGTCTTTTGCGTACCAATCCTGCATCCAGTCCACTCCGTTCCCGGCCATATCATATAAACCCAATGGCGTAGGTGGATATTTCCCTACGGGATAATTGAACATTTCCCAGGTCATTTCTTCACGCTGTTCGGTTGAAGGAACATTCCTTCCCTCTTCATACTTCCCGTTATCCGTAGCATAAATTACATATTTACCACCATCACGGGCAGCATATTCCCATTGTGCTTCAGTGGGTAAGCCTACTTTTTTCCCAGAAACTTCACCTAACCAGTGACAATAATCCTGAGCCTGTTGCCAGTTTAAAGCAGCAGGCATATCGGGTGCCTGCAATTTCTCCCCGTCGTCTTCATTGCCTGGCGGCAAATCAGGCCGTGACAGGTTTTTCGCTTGTAAATAGACATCATAATCCTGCCAGGTTACTTTGTATTTACTGATGCTAAAATCATCGAGCGTAACTTTATGCAGCACTTTATCATCTTCGCCAAGTGAAATGGGCAATTTTTCATCAGTTAATGGGCCAAAATCCCCCATTTCAAACGTTCCACCTTTGACCTTAACCATATTAGCCAGCGAAGAAACAATTAGATTATGATACGCCTCTACTTTTTTATCATCTGTTCTATCACAGGCGCTCAACAATAATGTCAAAAGAATCATATAAAAATTACGCATTGTATTACCCCTAACATTCCGTTTAAATCCCTTTACTTATTAACTACGCAACGGGCATTATAATAAGGTAATACTTCTTTACTTCCACCTAATGCTGGATCCTCATACTGACGAAAAACAGTTTGATTTGAATATTCATCACCGCCACTTTGATATCCTCTAATCACCTTTTTAGTGCCAGAATCAGGGCCTTTAGGATTTTTTCTTGGCGAAACTTCATAGTAATTTTCCGAATACCAATCTTGTGTCCAATCCACTCCATTACCTGCCATATCATAGAGGCCCAATGGTGTTGATGGATACTTACCTACAGGATAATTTATTATTGTATCTGTCATTTCTCTTCTTTGTTTTGATGAGGCAAGGTTTTTACCTGGCTCATACTTTCCATTATTTGTTGCATAAATCACAAGTTTACCACCATCCCTCGCAGCATATTCCCATTGAGCTTCGGTGGGTAAATCAATTTTTTTATTTGTTGCTTTACCTAACCATTGACAATAATTTTTAGCCTGCTGCCAATTCAGTGAAGCAGGCATATTATCCGCTCTAACTTTATTTAAATCACTTTGATAAAGATAAACTACATCTGGAATAACTATGCCTTTTAACTTTGCATAAACTTTATAATCCTTCCAGGTCACCTTATACTTACCAATGCTAAAATCACTTAACGTGACATCATGCAAAAATTTATCATCATCGCCCAATGAGATAGGTCGCCTGTCATTTATTAAAGGACCAAAGTCACCCATTTTAAATGTACCCCCCTTAACCTCCACCATATTAGCCAGTGAGTGCCTGACTAAATCTTGCTGTACCTGAAAAGCATTATTATTTTTAGGATCACAAGCAGTTAAAATCAACGAAAAAAAAATCACTAAATACTTGCTCATTATTCATTCCAGTTATCAAAAACAGGTATGATCAATGACTAATTATTAATCACACAGCGTGCATTGTAAAAAGGTAAATTCCAGCTTCTGTTGCCACGAGTAGGGTAATTTGATTTGCGAAATACGGTCTGATTGCTCAAAGCACCGCCTCCACCCTCATAACCTCTTATGACCTTTTTGGTTCCCGTTTCAGGGTCGGTAGGATTTTTTTTAGCGGAGTGTGAATAATAGTCTTTTGCGTACCAATCCTGCATCCAGTCTACTCCGTTCCCGGCCATATCATATAAGCCCAATGGCGTAGGTGGATATTTCCCTACGGGATAATTGAACATTTGCCATGTCATTTCTTTACGTTGTGCTGTCGAAGGAACATTCTTTCCCTCTTCATACTTCCCGTTATCCGTAGCATAAATTACATATTTACCACCATCACGGGCAGCATATTCCCATTGTGCTTCCGTGGGTAAGGCTATTTTTTTTCCAGAAACTCCACCTAACCAGTGGCAATAATCCTGAGCCTGTTGCCAGTTTAAAGCAGCAGGCATATCGGGTGCCTGCAACTTCTCCCTGTCGTCTTCATTGCCTGGCGGCACATCGGGCCTTGACAGGTTTTTCGCGTGTAAATAGACATCATAATCCTGCCAGGTGACTTTGTATTTACTGATGTTAAAATCATCGAGCGTAACTTCATGCAGCACTTTATCATCGTCGCCAAGTGAAATGGGCAATTTTTCATCAGTTAATGGGCCAAAATCCCCCATTTTAAACGTTCCACCTTTGACCTTAACCATATTAGCCAGCGAGCGATCTACCAGATCCTGCTGTAAGTGAGCTGTTTTAACATCCTTGTTCCCGTCACAGGCATTTAGCAGCAACAGTGAAATGATGGCTAAATATTTAAGCATCTTTAGTTCCAGTTATTAAATACCAATCAAATAAATCACTGGTTATTCATTACACAGCGTGCATTGTAAAAGGGTAAGTACCAGCTTCTGTTGCCAAGAGCAGGATCAATTGATTTTCGAAATACGGTCGCATTAGAAAAAATACCGCCGCCACCCTCATACCCTCTTAGGACTTTTTTGGTTCCCGTTTCAGGGCCTGTGGGGTTTTTCTTAGCGGAGTGGGAATAATAGTCTTTTGCGTACCAATCCTGCATCCAGTCTACTCCGTTCCCGGCCATATCATATAAACCCAATGGCGTAGGTGGATATTTCCCTACGGGATAATTGAACATCATTCTCGTCATTTCTTCACGCTGTTCGGTTGAAGGAACATTCCTTCCCTCTTCGTACTTCCCGTTATCCGTAGCATAAATTACATATTTACCACCATCACGGGCAGCATATTCCCATTGTGCTTCAGTGGGTAAGCCTACTTTTTTTCCAGAAACTTCACCTAACCAGTGACAATAATCCTGAGCCTGTTGCCAGTTTAAAGCAGCAGGCATATCGGGTGCCTGCAATTTCTCCCCGTCGTCTTCATTGCCAGGCGGCAAATCAGGCCTGGACAGGTTTTTCGCGCGTAAATAGACATCATAATCCTGCCAGGTGACTTTGTATTTACTGATGCTAAAATCATCGAGCGTAACTTTATGCAGCACTTTATCATCTTCGCCGAGTGAAATGGGCAATTTTTCATCAATTAATGGGCCAAAATCCCCCATTTCAAACGTTCCACCTTTGACCTTAACCATATTAGCCTGCGAGCGCTCAATTAAGTAATGCTGCGCCTGCAAGGATTCCTTATCTTTTTTACCATCGCAGGAACTTAACAATAATGGTAAAAATATAATGGCGAAATATCGCGCCTTTTCATTTAATTTAAAATACATAATCCTATTCCCTAAACCATTCTCAACGCAAATCCCTTCCAATGTAAAAAAATGTTCTGCATTGCGCTCTATTTTATTTCCACTCCAAACAGCAAATATTTCCTTATTCAGGGTGGATTACAAAAAGATCTGCTGAGGTAATCGGAATCCTTTCAGCGCCAGCAGTGCTAACGGGCCGGAGCCGGCTTCAGTGCGAAGAATGTAGTTCAGCGGCAAGCCATCCTGTGCGGCGAAGGTCAACTGATAGCGACTGCTATCAAGTTGCTTCACCGTGGCGCGCTCCAGCAAGCGAATCAGCCCCCAACTTCCCTGATAATCGGCGTACTGGCGACTTCCGGCGTTGACACTCGACCAGTTCAGCAATACGCCAGGCTTAAAGACATTGCCCGGCCAGCTCACCGCGCTCCAGCTCTCCATCTGGTTAAAATACTTGATGTCTTGTCCATCAATGGTGATGTCGGTCTGCACCACATTGCGTGAAGGGCGTGCCATCAGCTCAAATCGCATTCCCGCATCACCGCTGGCAAACAGAATGTCGGAAAGCGCACTGAGTTGGTTGACCGCTTTCAGGAAGTCCGGGTTAATTTGCATGCCCTGGCTGTTGATGGCATCCGGCATCCACTGATTGCCTTCTTTGTGCAACACACCGCTCAACCTCGATTTGATAAAGGCATCGATACGCCCGGTGTCGCTGCGCAGGTATTTCGCCAACAGCGGCATAGAGGCATCGCTTTGGGTGGCATTAAATGGATAGCGCCCGGCAAAAGACTTCTCCCACTCGCTGACAATCGATTGCTGCCACTGGCTATTCAGACTTTCCGAAGTCGGTGACAGCACCTGCTGCCAGGCCTGCTCCAGCGGACGCACAAAGACATTGTCACCAAAGCCATTCCACTCCTGACCAAGGCTGGCTGACATCAGACTGCCGTAATCACGGGTGTCCGCCAAATCCCCCGATTTCCCCTGAAACACGCTTTGAGCAAGTGACTGCGCCATGGCCTGCGGATCGGCTGCGTTGGTGATCTGCTGCAGTTTCAGACGCACACGATTCACTCGCGTCATAAAGGTTTGCAGGCTGAGGTTATTGTTGCCCTGCCCGCCCGCATCGCCCTTGCTGAGCGCAAGCAGCGGGTCAAACGTCGCTGCCAGCGGTTCTGGCAACGTGGTGGGCGCTTTGCCTGCGGCGGCATCAGCGCTAAACAGGGTTTTAGCATCAGGAGCCAGCGCTTCACCCGCTCGAGCCTGATACTGTATCGTGCTCATCAATGCCACCAGTGGGGACTGGCGCGCATCGGTCATCAATGTCATCTGATCAATGGCATCCGCGAGGTTCTCCGCACTGTTCCAACGCAGGCTGTTGAGGAAATGCTGCCATGCATCCGCGTAATCGGTGAAGTAGCGCTGAGTGAGTCTCGCTTGTAGCGCCTGAGGCGACAAATCATCCGCTGCTGTTACGCTGTTATCACTCAGCACCCAATCGAAGGCTTCCCGACGCTGATCGACCCGTTTGGCAATAGCAGCCTTCACTTGTTGATCCCAGGCCTGACGCGTAAACACCCCCGGTACGACGTCATCGGTGGTGAACAGTGAAGCGGCATCAGTATCACCTACCATCTGGTTCAGGGTCATGTCGCTAAAGGCTGGAACGAGCTGATGCATCATCTGCTGATACAGCTTGTCTTCCAGACTACGTGCTGCGGTGGTGCGTAATAAGGTACGACGCGCGGCGCTAATTTGACTGGCATCTGGCGTGATACGCCACGCCGGATGTTGCGGCAGATTTTGTGCATAGAAGCCGTACAACGCCGGTGCGCTGCTGCGCCACAATCCTGCACCAACTTCTGCACGTTCAGGCCAACTGCTCAATAAGGTCTTGCTGAGAAATGCCGCATCACTCTTTTCTGGATGCGCCATCATCAGTAACGCTTTGAGATGGTTGTAATCACTGCGGCTAGCCACTTTTGGCATCGCAGCGAGTTGCTGCTCAAGATGAGATGCGGTGGCATCGCGCATCAACTCATTATTACTGCGCGCATACCATGGCCAGAGCGCGGCCAGTTGTTGGCGACTGCTATCAAGGCCAAAGCGTTGATACCAGGGTGCGCCCTGCGCGGCTTGATATTGCAAACGGGCAATCTGCTGCTGTAGTGCCAGTTGACGAATAATGTGGGTGTTAAGGGGTTGATTGCCCTCAACGGCAGCCTGCGCCAACTCCCTGCTATTTTGTAACTGTGCACGATTACTGGTGAATGATGTCACGCTGCCTAACGCCCAAGCGGCGGCCAAGCCCAAAATGCCCCACTGCACACTTTTCTCCCACGGCAAGCCTAGACGATGCGCACATTTATGTCGGGAATCTTCCAGCAAACTTTTCCAACCCGTGTCTGCCAGCCAGCTATGTGGTGCGGCTGCGGCGCCATTCGTGGCGGTGGGTAAACTAAACATCAATCCAGCCAGATGAAGTGACTGTGGTCCATTCATTAACGGCTGCAAACTTTGTTTAAAGCGCGTGCCTCCTCCGTTTGCCAGTTTTTGCGCCAACCGCAGAAGGAAGTCATGTTGTGGATTGAGCATCAATTGCTGCATACCCTGCCTGCTCAACATCGGCGTCAAAGACTCCAGGCCTTTCTCTAAATCTACAGGAGCACTGTGCTCCGCTAACAAACACCCAACTGATTGAGTCATTCGGTCATGTTGCTGCCAATCGCTGTGCTGCACTTCCCATAAATAAATCGGTATCCGCCAGCCGATGGAGTGATAGCGCTGATGGATTTTTCTGACGAGCCCATCGACTTGCGTTGCCTGGTGAAATTGTTGTCCATCACTGACCCAAATCATCGCGTCCAGCGGGCGGCGGCGAAGTTTCTTCAATGCACTCAATTGTTGATTTTCATCGGTAGTGTTCAGGGAGCCACTCCAAATGAGCACTGCACCATCTCCCTCAAGCCACTGATTAAATGATAAACCTGGCGCGACCTTGTCAACTGCAGCAGCATCACCTAAGAGATATAAGAATTGGACCTTCTGTCTCCAACTGCGGCCATAACGATAGCGGAGATGGTCACGCATCTCCTGGATCCAATCCGTCATGCTTGATGGCGTCGAATCGAGTACTGGCAGTTCCGCAGGGTCTTGTCGAAATTTCAAACCACCACGCCCCGCATTCATTGCCGCGTTGAACGCAGCAAGAATGGCACAACTCGCTCCCATGGCCATCAGCCACAAGTAAAACTGGCGTCTTGCTCCCCCCCAACCTAATGCGTCAGCAAAAAAATAGCTGAATGCAGCAGCGGCTATGCCTATGAACAATACGAAAAAAAACAATCCAATTGTTCGCCAAAAATTAAACGCTTTCATTTCAAGCCTGCTCCATGACTTTTGAGAAGGGAACTAACACATTGAGAATAATTCGCCCATTGGTTTCGCAGGCTACCAATTGAGATTCATGCTGCTTGTCTATTGCTGCCAATGCAAAAGCGAGGTTCAACCAAATACTGTTCCGCCTAATGGGCCCCAAAAATAAATTTAACTCTCTAATTGGCGGAATGAATTCATATTCATGAACTTTGTATTGCTGATTTACAGTTATCGTCAACTCAGCAAGTTGTTCGCTGGAAAGATTAGAACACCAGATATTTTTCGAATCTGACATGCACGATTGGTAATGAAGCATATCAGAAACATCTAAAGACAGATTTAATGGCTGGCTAATTTGGGGTCTCAATAAGCGAGCCTTATTATTCATCTTTTCCAGTTGCAGGTTATTTGAAAGCAGCAAGGCCGCGCCATACTCTGTTTCGACCCTGTCTCCATCCGGAAGATCATTCAAATGAACATCAATGACAATATAGGTTTTATTTGTTGCTCCCTTGAGCCAACATCCAATTTTTTCTTCATACTCTACAGGAATGAAATGGAAAGCCGATATTAAGTCTACCGAGAAGCCCATATCCTTCCAGCACGCAATAAAATCGGCCTGACTGGCTTGATCCGGCGCCCTAACAAAGCAAACATCAAAGTCTGTGAGTGCCACGATTTGCTGAAAACGCCCGCGTAAAGAGAATAGCAACTCCTGCATAATTTTTTGATTAGAAACAGTGTTGGATAGCGCTGAATTCAGCAAAGCTGCATTTTCTTTCCTGACCATGAAGTCTTCATTATCAATGAAGACATTCTTATCTACGGAGGGTGGGGTAATTAATTTAGCATCAATCACTATTAGGCTTTCATTACACCAGGCTTTCCAATGCTTTTCAACCTTGCCAGCTTGATCTAAGTAGTAATGATTGTAATCAATATCAGTACCATACTTGTAACATCGTAGTGACCAAGCAATCATCAGTAATATGACCACCCCAATAAAAGATGCTGTCAATAATCGGTATAATTTTGTTTCAGGATGGAAGTTATTGATGAAATAAAATGCTATAAAAAATGACACACCTACGAGCGTTATGGCGCGAATCCATCGCTGCCGGACAATTTTCTTCGGGTCCGCTGGCGGTATGACCTTTTGTATGGGCCAGGACATTCACCCACCTCCATTTTACATGTAAAATATATAGAAAATATTAGCATGGGTGTTGTGGAAATTGCTTTTGACAATCTTCAACAATTCTCGTCCAATCTATATTCTGCAGGAAATCGGCCATCGGCTGATAATTTTTATCGATTGATCTTTCCGTTCTGGCGATCATAACAGCTATATCTTCATGTAGATAAACAGAAGGATGTTGGGTCAAAATTGCGATACTTAGGGGCAAATATACTTCAGGCCGAGACCACACTGACGTATGAGAAAGGTCGTCCATTGCAGCCTCTAACCATAGTCTGGCGTTTTTTTCACTGACAAGTACTTCATTACGAGAGGTTTTGCGATAAGTGTTTAAGCAAATATTTAATACGCCTGCACGCTTTATCTTCTCCCATGTCGTTCCAGAGATAGATAGCGAGAAATCCAACTGCTCTTCTCCGCGATAATAGCCTTGCTGGCACATAACTTTTCCGTCTCCATCGAGGAAAAACCAGTCGTTTACTGCACCAAATAGTCTATTCCGCTGCCAATCATCTAAATGCTTTGAGGTCATCGCAATAACAGTAGGGTCGTAAAAACGCAGCATATACGTTCCCAAATCTAAGACAGGCTGTATCGAGGTCTCCGATATATGTCGTTTTAGATAATCTATCGATGCGGATGATATCAGCCACCCGCAAATGGTGCGCCCTCGACCCTGCGTCAGTTTTTTAGGCTTCAATTCATTCATCGCGGCCAACATACTCTCATTTAACAGCACATCATTGTCGGGCGTGATCGCCACTAACCATAGCTCCATCACCCCATCAAGATCTGGATGGGGGAAAAGAATTCTGTGGCAGTTCAATTCATCGACAATAGGCCACAAGTCGCTGTCTTCATGCAAAGTACGTAAAGTAGGATCGATAAGCAGCCAACATTTTTCATGTTTCCTAAGACTTCTCGCTTTAAGCCGAGCAAGGTTTTCACTCGTAATTAATTCGCCACTACAGGTCATGTCATTAAGCATAGTAAATTTCCTGACGCGTCTACCAGTTTAATAAAAGGTAATACTAATCAGCTCCAGATAATAAAACGCAGACACAAACAGCAGCGAGCTTATGACAAAAATGGCTGATAGTTTCAACAGGCGAATAAAATATGAAGTAGCCGGTGGACGTTCCTGCATGTTGCAGTCGAAGTTTTTAGCCATAAAAGGATAGGCGCTTAAAAACAAGCATAATGACAACACAAGAATCAATACCAGATCGCTATGAAAGTGTCCAATAGTGAGTCCTCTCACGCCATTGTTAAGAAGATTAAAAATGGAAACAAGAATGCCACAGAAGCCAATAACTGAAGGCCACATAAAATCGCTTACATAAAACATTTTCTTTATAAAGCGAAACTCAACCGTATCTCCTAAACCAATAAAGTTAAACCATTTCGATTTGCCTCCCTGGTTTTGATAAAAATGGGCAATCGCCGATCTCATTTCATCTAAAGGGGGCAGCCGTATTTTATCAGAGCAGGAGTAATACGTTTTTTCTAAAGTTGATTGTGTCATGGTGTTTTCCCTAACGGTTACATGGTGTATTTAATGATAAGGTCGCCGTCATTGTTCTTATCAATTTCGTAAATTTGTTTAGATGTAATCATCATGCCAGGCATAGTAAATGACGTTTCACACTTGCGATAAAATGGATTGTCATTTTCTTTCCCCACAGTTTAAATTGACTCAACATGTATTAATAAATCTTTCGTCTTCATACTATGTTGCATTAGCATCGTGGTTTTAAAGGCTAAATAGCTGCGCCTAATACCGCTACACTTTTGCCAGACCATGTTTCCCACCGGGGAAGGGGCTGGCAGTTTCCATAAAGTGCCGTACCTTTTTCAGCAACTGCCACATTGAATGGCACTGGTGATTGCGCGTTATTGTGTCATGAAGCGCCTGCCATAAGCGTTCAACGTGGTTCACCCATGGTGAGTAAACTGGCTGATAAATCACTCTGAACTTCGGATTCTCCTTTAGCCAACGCTGCGTTTTCCTGCTTTTATGGATGATGTAATTGTCCACGATGAGTGTTATCGTTTTTGCCCGTCGGTACGTGGCTTTCAGGTGTTTCAGCAGGCTAATAAACAACACCGAACTTTTAATGTTTCCGACAACGTAGCTCACTTTTCCCGTGCCGCTGTGTAACGCACCGACCAGACAGTATTTTTCATTCTGTCCCGGTGTGACGACGCGTTTTTGCTTCCCCCGAAGCTGCCAGTCCGCGCCGATTTTGGGATTGAGATGGATATCAACTTCATCCTCATAAAATACCGGATGTTCAGCACTGCATTTGTCCAGCGCTTTATGGATTGCCGCCATCTTTTCGTCTTTATGTGGGTCACGAATACGCAAGGTTGGCGCTGCTCTGCGCCACACAAGCCCGGCAGCATGCAACCTGCAGCCGGTTATGTCTTTAATTTTTATAGCTAACAATTCCGTACTCCAGCGTGAACGCTGATAACCAAAATCGCCGGGAGAGTGCTTTATCAGTTCGCGCAACAGCGTGCAGATATGCTCAAAGGGCCAGCGACGTGAACGCCCGGCAGGCAAGGATTTCAGTTCTTCAATACCCGACAGCGTAAACCAGTTAATCCAGCGCCCAATGGATGAACGGGGGCAGCAGAGGGTTTTGGCCACGTCGTTGACACGGTCACCACGATGCAGCATCAATATTGCGGTCAACCTGCGGGCGTGGTTCTTGTCATGCGTTTTATGTATCGCTTTCTGCATCAGGCGTCGTTCGTCGCGGGGGATTGGTGCTATGATCGGCATCGCTCAGTCCGGTTGGTGACAGGGTTGGTTTGGCGATTGATCAGATCGCACAATCCGGACTGAGTTCCCTCAAAGTGATCTACTATTCCGCGCAGCTATTTAGATGTTCGAAGGGATAAGGAATGAAGCAGCACACAAGTAGCAATGCGCTGCTTTTATCAATTAGCATTTTCTACTTTTAATTCAAATGGCTCAACTCATCACAACTCTTCTTATAACCTTTATCACAAGATGTCTTAAACATATCTATTGCCTTTTGTATGGATTTATTTACTCCCTGGCCATTTACATACATAACACCTAGCTGATACATAGCATCCAGTTGATAATCTTTGCCAAGATCATACATACCGCTATTAGTTAGTGTGGTTGAAAGAACTTGATAGTAATGAAATGATTTTTTAAAATCAATCTTAGGAAAAGATTCATTACTGTTATATGAATCGCGACCATGATAATAAAAATAAGCCATCTTGTGTACAGCTTGTAGATTGTGACGTTCTGCTGCTTTTTCTAAATATTCAGATGAACGAAGGGAGTCGGGTTCATGCTGATATTGATAATATTCAAAAAGAGCGTATGACGCGTTGGAATTGCCCTGTTTATCAGACTCAATTAGATATTTAAACGCCTTATCACGTTCAACTTTTACACTATTAGTTCCTCGAAGATAGATATATCCTATTTCATACTGTGCATCTGCATTACCTTCTTTAGCAGCCTTTTTCAGATAGTATATGTATTTTTTTTGATCGTATTTTTGAATTTTATCGTCACCACCATACATCAAAGCTAGTTTATAGGATGCATCGGCATTTCCATTATTGGAAAGACTCTCTAATTTAATTTTATTTGTCTCATGGAAATGTCTAAATTCTTCACCTGCACTTTTGAGATCATCATATTCAGCAAAATTATTTTCGAGCATAACCTTTATATTTAACACAGCCTTAAATTCACCTAACTGCGCTGCCTTATGAAGTAATTGTTTAGCTAATTTAACATTTCTTCCCTGAATTCCTTCCCCTGAATAATATAACAAACCTAATCCATTTAAAGACTGAGCATTACCTTTTTTAGACGATTCTTCCCATAGTGTCTTTGCCTTCTGAAAGTTCGGGGAAGCCCCTCACCTGTATAATACATCTTTCCTAAATTATATTGAGCTTGTGCATCACCATGTTCAGCAGCTTGCTGACATGCTTGCACATCAACCTGGCAGCTATCATAAGCCTCATATATCTCCTTATCACTTTGAGCACAGGCCGGACTACTAATCAGAAATACCTCTAACAATAACAAACTGCAATAAAGACTTTTTTTCATCATATTTACCTGCCTGTCATATAGGGAAGGAAAATACTACCCACTAATTATTTTTAGGATGGTAGCAATATTAACTAATATTCAAAATTATTTTTCAATGCAAATCTCTTTGACATTATTGTAGAGCCGGAAAATTAATACTCAAAGTTAAATGTGTATATTATCTTTTAAAATGCTTATTGCACCATAAGAAGAATGGATCATTTGTATCTTTATCTCCTGTTTCTGACTTCACTTTTACTATGGCAGATGCATCATGAAATTTTTATATACCAAATGAACGATTTGACCAATCAATAAATGATTTATTGCATTCTGCTTCTCGCGCCTTCTGGAGTAATTGCTTTGGATCAATTGCTTTTCTTTTCTCACGTTAGCCCCTTCACGATAGTGATTTGGCAGGTAAAAAACCTCACAAAAAATTAATAATTCACACCTATCAAATCTGAAACTTTAAAATAACCCAACGAGAACGAATCCATAATTACTATTAAGACCCCACAACTAATGATATGGGTTGAACTCTGTATTGTACTTACTCCTCAATCCTAAACATCAAAGCATTTTTTAATAATAGTACCAAAATTCCATAAAACCCACCCATGTTGTAGTTGGCCTTGGTGGATTACTTTTATCTCCTGGCGAATACCATCCTCCATTACGCTTAAGCTCTTTTTCTTTCTTGGAGGTTATAGCTCCCAGGCTAATGTTTTTTGGTTTCTTCCACTCATATGCATGAAATATATTTTCAGCAAAAGCACAGGCTATTTTAGCATAACCAAGATAAATACTATAAAAAAGAAGCCCGATAACCGAACCTCCGACCAAAACTATAGTTAACGTAAGAACATAGAAACTATGCTTGTTGTAAATAATGCTTTCATACATAAAATCAGAAACAGAACCTTTTATCATAGATATTTGTATTCCATGAATTATTATTAGCATCAAAAGCACAAACCAAACTGTGTGTTTTATTTTTAATTTAGCTTGAATATACCGGCCATGATCAGCTCTAGGACAGACTGAAACCACTCGCTCCGCAGGTAAAGCAATCGCATAAACCTGATAATGGTCATCCTGCCATTCTGCCGCCAATTCGACCTCATCACCGACCTTAAGATAAGTGAGTCCGACCCAACCTGCAAAAGGTTTACCGTTGATCATGCCCTTAATATAGTCCGCGTCACTGCTCATCGGCAGCTCTTCTTTTAGAGCCAATCCGGCCAGCGCAGGGCTGTCGAAAGCAATCGCCGCTGCACCCATTCCCGCTTTTTCACCGGAAGACATCTGGTGATAGGGGTGGCTGATATAGAAATCAGGCATGAAATCTGCCTTACAGCGTATGCGACTGAATTCCTCCAGTCGGCCAGTTATTTTTTCCAGCTGGCCGCGGGGTGGCAGTACTGGCGGCGGGGGAAGAGCTTCCAGCGCAGCCAGCGCTGACTCCAGTCGTGTCTGCGCCTCTATCAGGTCATTATGCGTTTTACCCGGCTCATTATTTCTAAGCTCATTTTCGATAAATAATTTATGGTATTCTGCTTCCCGCGCCTTCTGGAGTAATTGCTTTGGGTCGATTGGTTTTTCTTTTCTCATGACAGCCCCTTCACGATAGTGATTTGGCAGGTTAACTCTTTAAAGTAAAATTAATAAATCGCATCTTATACATTAAAAATATAGCAATCCAATGAAAATAAATTTATATCATTAAAAACAACCATTAATTGATAAAGAGATTGACTTTAATATTGTAGCCACCCCTATAGTTAAACTAAAATACCTAAAAGTAAATATCATCTTTCAGTAATAGTACCAATACTCCATATAACCTAACCCCTTCATTGTTGGGCGAGGTGGTTTGCTATTATCGTCAGGCGAATACCATTCCCCACTACGTTTAAGTTCTTTTTCTCTATTTAAGGTTAACGCCTCAAGATCTATTCCTTTCGGATTCTCCCACCCAAACGCTCTAAATACATTCTCAGCTAGCGCACAAGAGGTCTTAACATAGCCAAGATACATACTGTAAAATATCACCCCTATAATAGGAACTCCTACAGCCGTTTGAATTGCCGCGTACAAATAAAAACGGTCCTTATTATTAACTAAACTATCAAATACATTTTGTAAAAATGGACCATCGGCTAAAGAAATGTATATACCTTGAATGAGGACCAGCATAAAAGTCAAAAACCATATTGTATGTTTTAATTTCAATTTTGCCTGAATATAACTGCCATGATTAGCCCTTGGACAGACTGAGATCATTCGCTCGGCAGGAAGTGTTATTGCATAAACCTGATAGTGGTCATCCTGCCATTCTGCCGCCAGTTCGACTTCATCTCCTACCTTTAGATGGGTGAGTCCAACCCAGCCAGTAAAAGGCTTACCGTTGATCATGCCCTTAATATAATCCGCTTCACTCGTCATCGGCTGCTCCTCTTTTAGAGCCAGTCCGGCCAGCGCAGGGCTGTCGAAAGCAATCGCCGCTGCACCAATTCCCGTTTTTTCACCGGAAGACATCTGATGATTGGGGTGGTTGGTATAGAAATCCGGCTCAAAATCCGCCTTACAGCGGATGCGGCTGAATTCCTCCAGTCGGCCAGTTATTTTTTCCAGCTGGCCGCGGGGTGGCAGTACTGGCGGCGGGGGAAGCGCATCCAGGGCAGCCTTTGCTGCCTTTAGCCTCTCCTGAGCTTCAGTCAGGTCACTTAGCGTTGTCTCCGCGTCGTTATTCGCCAAGAGTTTTTCAATAAATGATTTATTGTATTCGGCCTCCCTCGCTTTCTGCAGTAGATCTTTTGGACTAATTGCTTTTTCTTTTCTCACATAATCTCCTTCAGAGTGGTCTGTAAACTGGTAAGTTGCTCGTCATAATTATCAAACCCAGGCTTTTGTCCAAACACACAATGGGTACACCAGACTTGTAAATCATCATCGGAAAATGAGGTGATTATCACTTGCAATAGAATTAAACCAACCTGAACTTGCCACGATGCCAGAATACCTAATAACCGTAGCGCCCCTGTTCGAGCAACGAAGCCAGCCCCAATTTTCTCTCCACTTTGCAATGCAAGTTGTGCTGCTCTGCCGCCACCACTTTCCCCCAGAGAAGCTAAAGTTCCTGCTGAAGATAAAAATTGTCCTAAATACTTCACTAAACCAACCACATCAACAACTGCTTTAATCGTATAAAAACAAACCATACCAAATCGGTTCTGATCAAATGACTTCTTACCATTCATCACATCAAGATATACAGTCGCCACAGATGCAGTCGCACCCAGGAGTGCCCCTGAAAGCTTTATGCTTTCAATGGTCTTTACTGCCGATGCCTCACCCTTTTCAAAAGCTGGTAGTATTAGGTCGCTGATAAGCGATAAAGCGCTTAACCCACTAGCAGCAAGCGCTGCCTGGCTTTTAATATCACTTTCTTTAACTTGACTCGTCAAATAAGCCAAATCCAAACCATTAAGGAATAACATTAATAGGCCAAGGCGGGAGGTTTTTATTGTTGTTGGCCCTCCATCGCTTTTAGAAAATTCATTCCAGGCATCATTTAACTTTGCGTACTCTTTTAACCGCTTATTATTCTCAGGCAGAAACCTCTTATCACTTTGTAGATCATGCAATATCTGGCTTCTGAGCTTTGGCATCTCCCTGAACTGGATATCCAGATGTGAGATAAAGTGTTGATAGGGTACGCCAGCTCTCAGTGAGAAGATGGTTTTATAGATAGTATGTACCAGACCATCTAATTTATTTCCTAAACGCCCAAAGTTAAAGACGCGCTCTCCGACAGTTGCTAAGAATAAGTCTGACTTACCAAATGCACGATTAAGCCAGTCGGCGTTTTCTGGCAGTGCTTTAGCAGACTCTTTGATCGCTTTAGAAACAAAGCCGGTGTATTTTTTCAAATCCCCGGCTTTTGCAACTACTGCCAATAAAACCGGCGTAGATGTCGGATCGGTATCGTTGTTATGGCTTTTCGCCGATGACAGCAGAACTTCAAGCTCACTCTTAACCTCAGGGTTATTCCCCGCCACCGTATTCCAGACCAGGTTGCTATCATTGGCGGTACTTTGCTCCTGCACCCAACGGTCCAGCAGAGCTACCCCCTGAGCGGTATTGCTTATACCGCTGATTGCTACGCTAACAATACTGGCGTAGCGGTAATTATCCATAAATTCGGTGGTCTTATAATCCTGCAGCGTGGCGATAAACAATTTTGCCTCAAGCCATTTCACTACATTCGCCACACGCGCTTCATATTCCGCTTTGACCTGCGCGCTAAAGGTGGTGTAACAATCCACAAACTTCTGTCGCTTCTGCGTATTCAATCTGGCTTCATATTTTTTCCAGCTGTTCTTGCGCCATTCTGCATCAATACCAGGGTAGGTTGCTTTCCACGCCTCAACTTTCTGTTTCAGCGCGGCAAACTGCCCTTTACGCACAGTCACATCTTTCATGTTGAAACGCATCATCTCTGATTGATACATGTCAGTCGGCACTTTCTCTAGCTGCCACTGCTCGACTTCATCGCATTCACTCAGCAATTGGTTTTGCATCTCAGGACGTTCGGCAAAATTACTACGAATGCCGGCACGCTGTTTAATCATCTGCTCTGAATCAATGCCACCTCGCGACAGCGCTGAACGTCTGTTACTCAAATCTGCACTGGCGGCATCGCTGAGTAATCCCTGTACGGTGGTGAGATCGGTGTGGGTTTTCAGCTCAAACGCTTTCTCTTCGAAAAACTGCGTCTGACGCCCTGCCACATCCATACTCCAGCAGTTTAGTTCGTGTACGATGCCTACTGCATCCCATAGTGGAAGCAGCAGCGGCGGGCACGCTTTGCCGTCTTTATTGAGGCTACGGCTTTGCATTTTTTCCGCAGTCACGGCACTTTTACTGCGACGAGTCAGTGCCCAAGGGTAAAGTGTTGAGACGCGCTCCAGTAAATGTTGATTAAAGCCGTAGTTATCGGCTCCGGCTCTGCTTTCCGCTTCTGACGGCGTACTAATGGTATTGCTCAGCACAAACGAGCGAAAGTTCACTGAGGGTAGAATGTTCTCAACCCCAACATCCTGATATTCAATCACACTCTGCAACGACTGAGCATTCGCTTGGGTAGCTCCAGCCTGCTGCGCTTGATTCATCCATTGTGCTGGCTGGATTTTTTGCATGCGTGCATCGCGGGCGCCACTCTCCTGCTTGTAGCGATTAAGTGTGGTTTCACTCCAGGCATGCTGACTGAAGGCCAGCCACACATCGCCGCATTTTTCCGGCTCCGCAATACAAAAAAACTCGACCATGGCGGCATCATGTTGCTTCGAATGGCAAGAGGGCGTGCTCTGCGCGACGGGTGCATCAGCATGTGTTTGCAACCAAAGCGAACCGTCATCAGCGATGCTATAACACTGCCAGTAATTGCTGCCCTGCGGCCCTTGCGCATAGAACAGATAGAGGAAGCCGCGTCGCATTGCCCTGAGTGCATACTGGTCGCCATGATCCAGCGGCACGCCGGTTACAGGTGCGCTTTGTGCCCATGCAGGCAACGTCGTGGGAATGGTTTTAGGAACGACGGCATAACGCACCGGCAAAATGGCCAGTCCGGTGGAATTACATTCGTTATTACAAGCCATGGTAGAGTCCTTTACGCTTCACGTTTATTTATTGAAGATTTGTGCTTGCGCCACGACGCGATGATCACTGCAACGGCACATGACCTTATCTTGATCCTGCACCAATCGAGTGGATCCATTCATTATGCCGTCACAAGTCCCCGATATCGGGAATGTGCCTTTGCAACTCAGGCAGCTTGCCATGTCTCCATGCTGTGCAACCTGTTTGCCCTGTTCGAAATAATTGGATGTCGCCGTGATAATGCTGCCATTGGTGGTGCGATCACCCATGCAGGCCAGTTTCTTTGTCATATTTTCTCCAGGCTTGTCTTATTCACTCAGAGTGACGAAAGATTCTTGCCCACGGGCAGCAGAAATCACGCCAGGAGCACAACCTTGCGGCAATTGCGCTGCTGCATTGAGGCTTGCTGAGCCCTGGCGTTGAATGGTGGGGGTTTTCATTACGACGTTACTGGGCGCACCCATCTCTATCTGACCATCTTTAATGCGGATGAAAGCACCGCCGCAGGTGAGTAGTAGTTCGGTTTTCGCCGTCACCACCACTTTGTCATCCTGGCTGGCAATCGTAAGCTGCTTCTGTGCAAGGAGGTCGAGTGCATCACTTTGTGCCTGAACTTCAACTTTTCCTTTTGCCGCAAACATTTTGATGCCTAACCGATGGGCAAACAGACTCAATGTATCCCCTACCGCCAACGTAAACTTTTTAGCGATGCTGATATCACCGTCGGCGCCAGAGGTGGCAATTAAATTTTCACCCGCTGAAAGCTGTAGGCTGCTGGGTGTCACCTGCGCAATCCCCTCCGGGGCTGACATGAGAAGCGTCCGTTGCTTGAGCTCTTTCAGTGATTCATTCATCAGTGCCGTTTGCTTTTCCAGATCGGCCAGCTCGGCTTTCGCGGCATCGGCTGCATGGCGTAGCCCTTGCGTAACCTGCCTGGCGTTTTCCAGTTCGCTTAATGCCGCCTGCATATCCAACGCCTGCCCCTGCGCCAGCTCCTGACCATCCGCACTAATAAACAGACCTTTCCCTGCACGAATCGCACCCCAGCTGTCACTGCGCAGTTCAAAGCCTTCGCCACGCTGGGTGCGTTCACCATCGACCAAATGGCCAAGGTTTAGCTGGCTTTTACCGCCGTATTCGGTGGAGAGTTTGATGTGCTCTTTGCCGCGCTCATCTTCCATGCGCAGCTTGTTGTTGGCCGGGGTGCGAATCACGTTGCGCTTGTGGTTGGCGGCACTGACGTGATCTTCATTGCGCGAGTCGTGCAGCGCATAAGCGATATAAGGACGATCGGGATTGCCCGCTTCGAAGGCGATCGCCACTTCGGTGCCCGCGATCAGCGGCATATGCCAACCGTAGGTATCGCCGCTGTACGGTTTCGCCAGACGCACCCACAGACTTTCGTAACCGGTTTTCCACTGCGTCAGGTCGAAGTCAAACTTCACCTTGTAGCGACCGCTCTCATCCAGATGCGCGTAGGTGTCATTTTCCGTCACGCTGGTAACGCGTGCCTGCAAGGTCCCGGCGATGGTGGGGCGTTTGAGCAGTGGCGGGCGGTAGCCCACAGTTTCGCTGTAAGGAATACCTTGCCAGCTGAGCGTAAATGACGCGTCACGGCCGCCCTGAGCGCTGATGGCGGTGATCACCACGCCCGCAGTAAACAGCGGTGGCACATCACCGATGATTTCCAGCATCTGCCCTGGTTGCAGTGTAGCCGCGTTGCTGGCACCGCTCAGTTGATGCTGGGCGTTGAGCAAACGTTCGTGGCGCAAACGGGCATAGAAGGCACCGGTTTCTGTTTCGGCGTCCTGCTGCGCGCCTTGCGTCAGGTAGTTATCGCTATAGCGATAGACTTCGCCATAAGCAGTGCTGTCGGCACCGGCATCACCGTCGGTGAGCAAGCCGTTTTGCGCATCGCGATAGTTGTAATCTTTGACTTTGACCGCCTGGCTCACCACCTGGTGGCTGCTGCTGAGCTTCCACACCGATTCGGTGGCGCCGTCGTTCATGCCCGAGAGAGCGCGCAGCGGCAGTGACACATCAAACTGATAGAACTGCTGGTCGTCAGCGAAAATCACGATCTCTTGCTGCATGCGGCTGTCGGCTGCAAAGCGATACCAGATGCCCACTTCAGACAGCAGACGCTCGATAAACGCCAGATCCGATTCTTGCCACTGCATCACCTGTTCGCGACGCGGATAAGTGCCACGCAGGCGGAACTCAAATTGCCAGCCTTCAAACTGGTGATTATCACGCAGGATCTGTTCAACGATCTCCGGTACTGACTGGTTCTGGAAAATCGCCGGACGGCTGGCATTGCCCAGCAGCGCCAGTCGTGGCTCCAGCGTGACCTGATAGCGGGTTTCATCCAGCGAAGAAGAGAGACGTTGGAATTGGGTGATCACGCCATGCACGGTACGCGGTGATTCCATGCCCGGCAGAGAAAAACCCGCGAGCTGCATACCCGGCGCATTGAAGCTGAAGCTGGCGTTTTTTAGCAGCATCTGTTGCGGCGTGATGCCGCTGTCGAGGCTGCTAAAAATGATCTGATAACCATAAAGACCACTCAGCGCTTCATCCCCTGTAAAGGATTCCACATCCAGCGCCGCTGCACCGCCCTCCACCTTAAGGTCATAACGGTTCATCGAGCCACTTAAGGTCTGGCCGATTTTTGTCGCGATATCTGCCAGCGCCATTATGCGTTCTCCCCATGCTGTGCCGTCAGGCTCAGGGTGATGCCGGTTTCATCATCGAAGCCCAGCGTCAGGTGCGTCGGTTTCTCCTGCTGCGCCAGTTGCTGCAGCAGCGTTTGCGACAGCACCGGCAAAATCTGCTGGTTCAGCAAGCTGTCGATGTTGCGTGCACCGCTGTCCGGCAGCAGACAAGCGCTGACCAGCGTGTCATACAGGCTCTCCTCGATGTGGCACTGCAGGCCGTAGTGACGTTGCAGCCGTTTGGCGACCTGCCCCAGTTTGATCCTGACGATTTCGCGCAGCGCCGCTGCATTGAGTGGGCGATAGATCACCGTCTGGAA